>JAZGDZ010000089.1:0-67845 GCA_036478235.1 Acidimicrobiia bacterium
CCAGGATCTCGGGTTCGTCACTCCTCGTGGAGGAATGGCGAAGCCGAGGACACCGCGAGTGGCGATGCATGGCCGTCGAGATGAGTGACATGCATCGCTCAGCGGGCTCTCACCCCAGGCCGCCGAGTCCGCGCCTACCGGCGCGCCCTCCTAGCCGTCCACGGTCTCCCGAGCGATGTCGCCGCCGAGCGCAACGAGCTTCTCGACGAAACCGTCGTAGCCGCGGTCGATGTGCTCTGCGTTCACCACCGTCGTGTAACCGTCCGCCGACATCGCCGCCAGCACGAGAGCGGCGCCGGCACGGATGTCGCAGGCATCGACCGGACAACCGCTCAAACGGTCGACGCCGCGAATGATGACATGCTGCCCCTCGATCTGGACATCGGCACCCATCCGGTTGAGCTCACCGATGTAGCGGAAACGAGCGGTGTAGATGTTCTCGGTGATGACCGATGTCCCGTCCGCTAGTGACAGCAGAGCCACCATCTGAGGATGCATGTCCGTGTGAAACCCGGGATAGGGCAGCGTGGCAAAATCGACGGAGACCGGACGGTCCGGACCGCGGACCGTGACCCAGTCGTCGCCGGCTTCCCACTCACACCCGGCATCGGCCATCTTGCGCAGCTCCATGCGGAGGTGATCCGGGACGCAATCGCGCACGGTGACCTCGCCACCGGTGATCGCACCCCCCACGAGGTAGGTCCCGGCGGCAAGCCGGTCCGGGACCGCTCGGTGCCGGGCCGGGGCAAGAGCCCCGACACCCTCGATCTCTATCACCGAGGTTCCCGCCCCGCGGATCGAAGCGCCCATGCTCGCGAGCAAGGCCGCCAGATCCTCGATCTCGGGCTCCCGCGCTGCGTTTCCTATCCGCGTCGCGCCCTTCGCCATGGCGCCCGCCATGAGCAGGTTCTCGGTGGCGCCCATCGAGGGAAACTCGAGGAACACCTCTGCGCCGCTCAAGCCGTGCGGAGCCGAGGCCTGAAGCACACCGTGGACGAGTTCGAACTCGACGCCCATCGCCCGGAAGCCGTCGAGGTGGAGGTCGATCGGACGCGAGCCGAAATCGTCGCCCCCAGGCAGCGCCACTCGAGCTTCGCCGGTGCGCGCCAGCAAGGGGCCGAGCACCAGGATCGACGCCCGCATCCTCCGCACGAGGTCGATGGGCGCCTCGGGAACCAGCTCCTCCGGAACGTCGACGGTCACCTCCGAGCCGTCGAACTCGCAGGTCGCCCCAATGTGGCCGAGAACCTGGCACATGATCTCCACGTCGAGGATCCTGGGGACATTCGTGATCTGGTGACGGCCCGGGGCCAACAGAGTCGCCACCAGATGTTTGAGTACGGCGTTCTTGGCGCCGAGGACCGGGACCGATCCTTCGAGCCGCGCTCCGCCGGTGACCACGAACTGCTCCATGCAACGGATTCTACGGAGCCGAAGGCGTGCGCCCACCTGGGGCTGTACCCTCGTCGCATGCGCATCGTCATCGCGGCCGACCACGCCGGGTACGAGCTCAAGGAGCGCCTGGCACGGGCCGTCGCCGCCGCCGGACACGCCGTGACGGATCTGGGGACCCATTCCCTCGACCCGGTGGACTATCCGGATTACGCGGCCGCGGTCGGCCGAGCCGTCACCTCCGACAAGGCGGAACGGGGCATCGTCGTATGCGGGTCCGGTGCCGGAGCCTCCATTGCAGCCAACAAGGTGCGCGGTGTGAGATGTGCTCTGGCCCAGGACACCTACACCGCCCACCAATCCGTGGAACACGACGATGCCAACGTCCTGGCCCTGGGGTCGCGGGTCGTGGGTCCGCTACTCGCCGAAGACATCGCAGTCGCCTTCCTGCAAGCCGAGTTCACCGGCGAAGAGCGCCACGTCAGGCGGGTGGAGAAGGTCGCCGACCTCGAACGCCGGTTCGCCGACGAGACCTAGGGGTCCGCTGAGTAATGCCGTTGCTCACCAGGTACCACAACCGAGAGCTCGCCCTGCTCGACTTCCAGGAGCGGGTCTTGGCCATGGCGAAGGACCCCAACCTCCCGGTCCTCGAACGGGTCAAGTTCGTCTCCATCGTCGCCCACAACCTCGACGAGTTCTTCCAGGTGAGGGTCGCCGGGCTCAGGGAGCAGGTGGCGACCGGAGTCGTCAGCCCCGCCGCCGACGGGATGCTGCCCAACGAGCAGCTCGACGCCATCCGGGCACGGATCACCGCGATCGATGCCCGACTGGAACGGCTGGTCGCGGTGGAGTTGCTCCCCAGCCTGGCCGAGCACGACATCCACGTCGTCGGCTGGGAAGACCTGCGCGTCGAGGAGCGCAAGGACCTGTCGGAGCAATTCGCCGAGGAGATCTACCCCGTGCTGACGCCGCTGGCGGTCGATCCGGCGCACCCCTTCCCGTACATCTCGAACCTCTCGATGAATCTGGCGGTCACCGTTCGCAGACCCGATGCAAACGACGTGCAATTCGCCCGCGTCAAGGTGCCGCCACTCCTGCCCCGCTTCCTGACGACGACGGCCGAGCGCCTGGTGCCCGTAGAGCAAGTCATCGGAGCGCACGTCGACCAGCTGTTCCCCGGACTCGAGGTCGTCGGATACAACGCCTTCCGGGTGACCAGGAGTGCCGACCAGGCGATCGAGGAAGACGAAGCAGAGGACCTGCTCGAGGCCATGGAAGCACTGCTGCAGACCCGGCACCGCTTCTCGCGCCTCATTCGGCTCGAGGTCGAGGACTCGATGCCTCAGGACATAGTCGAGCTGCTGGTAAAGGAGATGGGCATCACCGACCTCCGCGAGATCTATCACCAGCGCGGTCTCCTCAACCTCGAGGGACTCTCCACGATCTACGCGCTGAATCGGCCGGAGCTCAAGGAAGCGCCGTGGGTCCCTGTGACCCAGCCGACCCTGGCCGACCTGGTCCCGGGGGAGTTGCTGTTCGATCGGATAGCCGAGCGCGACATCCTGGTCCATCTCCCCTACGACGCGTTCCGGACCTCAGTCGGCGCCTTCATCGCGGCGGCCGCTCGCGACCCCCGGGTGCTGGCGATCAAGCAAACCCTCTACCGCACGGCCGATCCGGGCGATCCGGCGGTCGGAGGTGAGGAGGCCATCGTCAACTCACTGGTCTCCGCGGCACGGTCCGGAAAACAAGTTGTAGTCCTGGTCGAGCTCAAGGCCAGGTTCGACGAAGAAGCAAACATCGCCTGGGTCCGCATCCTCGAGGAAGCGGGCGTGCACGTGGTATACGGCGTCGTCGGACTCAAGACCCACGCCAAGATCGCACTGGTCGTGAGACGGGAGGCCGGGGGGCTGCGTCGCTACGCCCATATCGGAACGGGGAACTACAACCCGAAGACCGCCCGGCTGTACGAGGATCTGGGAGTGCTCACCGGCCGGGAGGAAATTGGGGCGGACCTGTCCGAGTTGTTCAACGTCCTGACCGGCTACGCCCAACAGGCGGATTTTCGCCGCCTCCTGGTCGCTCCGGCCGGTCTCCGCTCCGGGATCATCGACCGCATCCGCGCCCAGGCCTCCCGGGGTACCGAGGGTCGCATCACGTTCAAGATCAACCACCTCGTCGATCCCGAGATCATCGACGAGCTCTATGCCGCGTCCGCCGCCGGCACCCGCGTCGATTTGATGGTCCGTGGCATCTGCTGCCTGCGACCCGGAGTCGAGGGGCTGTCGGAGACCATCCGGGTGCGTTCCGTGGTGGGCCGCCATCTAGAGCACTCGCGGATCTTCAAGTTCGGCGACGGTACCGATGCCGAGTATCTCATCGGCTCGGCGGACATGATGCCTCGCAACCTGGACGGAAGGGTCGAGGCGCTCGTCCCGATCGAGGAACCGATGCTGCAGGCCCGCCTCGAAGAGATCCTGGCCGTGGTGTTTGCCGACGATCGCCTGGCCTGGGGGCTGCGCGACGACCGCTGGGACCGGGTGCCGACGGAGGCCGGGCTCAACTCGCACCTCCGCTTCCAGTCCCTCGCCCTGACGAGGGCGCAGGGGGCCGAGCCCGACCCGGATCTGGCACTGGAAACGCCCGACGTCGTGGTCGCCGCCGGGGGAATCGTCACCAGGGGGCGGGATTCGGACCGGCCCGAGACCCTGGTCGTGCACCGCCCCGCCTACGACGATTGGTCGTTCCCCAAGGGCAAGGTCGATCCGGGAGAGCGCGAGGACGAGGCCGCCCTGCGCGAGGTCCGGGAGGAGACCGGACTGGAGTGCACCCTCGAGCAGGAGATCGGCAGCGTCGAGTACGCCGATAAGTCCGGCACCCGCAAGGTCGTGCGCTACTGGGCGATGGATCCGATCGGGGGCGACTTCGAGCCGAACCAAGAAGTCGACGAGATCCGGTGGCTCGCGGCTTCCGCGGCGATCGATCTCCTCTCGTACGAGAGGGACCGCGCCCTGCTGCGCTCGACTATGGGCGCTGCATGATCTACATCGTCCGCCACGTCCACGCCGGTAACCGGTCCAAGTGGTCGGGTCCCGACCACAAGCGGCCCGTCAGCCCGAGGGGGATCATTCAGGCCAAGGCCATCGCCGAGTACCTGGCCGACCGGGGTGCCCGTCAGATCTTCACCAGCCCCTACCTGCGCTGCATCCAAACCGTTGCCCCGCTGGCGCATGCTCTCGGAGTCGGATACGTCGACCTCCCGGAACTCGCCGAGGGAGCGCCCCCCGAAGGGGCGGCAGCCCTGGTGCGCACCGCCAAGCGGGGCACCGTCATCTGCTCCCACGGCGACGTGCTGCAGAGCCTCGTCGGCCACCTCGCTGCCCACGAAGCACCCATCGATCCCGACACCGAGATCGAAAAGGGAGGTATCTGGCGGCTCAAGCTGGACGACGGGCGAGTTACGAAGGCCAAGTACGTACCGCCGATGAAGTAGCCGTTGGCCATTAGCCATTGGCCGTAAGCGCTGGCATCCACCAGCAGCGACTGGTGACTTGTGGCCGGCAACTGACGACTGGCGACCGGCGACTGGCGACTGGCGACTGGAAACTCTCCCCTCCAGGGCGAGGCAACGAGCGAAGCGAGTTGGTGGGGGTCGCGAGCGTGGCGACTGTCTACCATCGCCCGACTCATGCGCATCCGGATTCTCACCAACGCCGCCGCCCTCGCCGAGGTGGCCGCAGACGAGATCGCAGGCTGGCTCACGCGCCACGTCGACCGCACGATCGGCCTCGCGGGAGGCTCCACGCCGCGCCTGACCTACGAGCTGTTGGCCGATAGAACCGTCCCCTGGGAAGCCGTGCATGCCTGGATGACGGACGAACGTCACGTCCCCGAGAACCATCCGGAGTCGAACGCCGGCATGGCCCGCCGGGCACTGTTCGACCACGTCCCGGCCACACTGCACGCCGTCCCGCACAACGAGAACCCGCAGGTGGCCGCCGCCGGATACGAAGAGATGCTGCGGCGCCTACTCGGCCCCACCCGCGGCGGCGGCCCACAGCCCGGGCTCGTCGTGCTCGGGGTCGGTGAGGACGGCCATACCGCCTCGCTGTTTCCGGGGTCGGCGGCCCTCGAAGAAAACGAGCGAGACTTCATGGCCAACTGGGTGGCAGACAAGGCCTCCTGGCGGCTCACTGCGACGCTGCCGCTGCTGGCGAGGGCTCGCCGCACCCTCTTTCTGGTGTCGGGCGAGCGCAAGGCTGGGGTCGTCGCCGAGATCCTGGAACGGAGCGCCGATCTCCCGGCGGCGGCGGTCCACCGTCTCGCCCGGGACTCGGTGTGGCTCCTGGACCGTGCCGCCGCCTCCGCCCTCTCCCAGGCGGGGACCTAGGAGTCTGCTGAGTGATGCCGTTGCTCATATCGGCGGCCAGGCGCGCCAGCCGCAAGGATCTCGGTTTCGCCACTCCTCATGCAGGAATGGCGGAACCGAGGACACCGCGAATGGCGATGATCTGGTCGTCGAGATGAGTGACATGTATTGCTCAGCGGGCTCTCAACCGTCCGAGGTGCTCGTCGTGCCGGAGCCATCAGAGGTGGTCGGCACCTCCGAGGTGCTCGACGTGTCGGAGCCGTCGGCGGTCGTCGTAGCCGTCGTCTCCGAAACCACCGAGGTACTGGATGTCGTCGGGGCTTCGAAGGTGTCGGTGGCCGGCTCACCCGTGAGTAGCAGCTCGAGCAGTCGCTCGCTGAGCGGCCCCTCGGGGTTCAGATCCGCTTCGGCAAACGCCCTCTCCTGGATCCCGGCAGGGTCACACCGCAGCGCCCGAACCCTGATGTCCAGATCACGCCCGGCCCGCTCCAGGTCGACGAGTCCCTCGGGCCACGCCTGGCGATCTGTGAACTCCCGCAGCAGGGTTTCGTCCAGTTCGGCGATCAAGTTCTCCAGGTACCGAACCGTGTCGGCGATGACGCGGTCGCACGTGTCATTCTCAATCGTCGTCGTCGTCGACGACGTCGACGAAGTCGGCCCTGAGGCCGACGACTCGCACGCGGCCACGACGACAAGGAATACCGCCATTGCGGCACGGAGTCTCACTAGACGGCGAGATTACCTCCGGGCCGGAACTGCCCGGCCCCCTGGATCACTCGTCGAAGAACCCGCCCTCGCCGGAACGCACACCCTCGAGGATGAACTGGCCGAAGACCGAATCGGCCGACAGGTCCCCGGCGCGGTTCGCCATCAGGGCCGCCATTTGCTCGTCCGAGCATCCCAGCTCGTCGGCGCGGGCGGTCAGCTCGTCACCCCGTGCCTCTACGTCGGCGAACACCTCAGGCGTCTCGTCGGATTCACCCAGAGCCGCCAGGGCCTCTATGTCGAGGTCGTCGATGATGTCGATCGTGTCCTGGAGCAGGGCGATGCCGGCGACCGCAAGCCCTTCACAGGAGTCGACCGACCCGGGATCGGCCGCATCGTCGTCTCCGCAGGTGGCGGTGACCAGTGCCATGGCGAGCAGGGCAACGGCGAGGCGTCTCATCGATCATTCCTTCGGTTCGGCTGCGGGGAGGTTACCGAGTTGGAATCAAGCGATGGCGATCGAGTCACCGCCCACCCAGAGTTCGTCGATGATGCCCACGACCACGGCGCGGATGGGAGCGTGCGGATCGCCCACGATCTGACGGGCGCCGTTGCCCTCGTCGAGGATCAGCACCATCTCGCCGTGTCCGGCGCCGACGGCATCGACGCAAATCAGGTACCCGCCGGTGTCTTCGCCGGCCGAATCGAGCAGATCGCACATCAGCAGACGACGACCGTCGTAGATCGGATGGCTGATCGTCGACACGACCGTCCCCGAGATCCGCCCCAGCTTCACGATCTGGAAACCTGATCGACGATCCCGACGATGGCGTGGTCCACCGGGACGAACGGTTCCGGCATGGCCAGCGCTGCCTCACGGCTCCCCACGACGTAGACCAACTCCCCCGGCCCCGCCATCGCCACCGCGTCGGCTGCGATCACCATGTCTCCTTCGGGGTTGCAATCGCGGTCGAGGGGCTGCACGACCAGAAAGCGAATCCCCTCCAGACCCTCGTACTTGACCGTTGCGACGAGCGTCCCGGTCACCTCAGCGAGCTGCATCGTCGTCCTCGCGGCCCATCCGAACAGAGAATCGGGAGTGATGGGTGAGGTTGTCGCCCATCTCGTCGTGGAGTTGCGGGATGACCGCGGAACCGACCAACTCGGAGTCGTCCACCCGACCCGAACCGATCTCCACAGCAGCCTCGACATCGGAAACGGCTCCGCCGAAGAGGAGATAGGCCTTCCCGCCGAGGCCGTCGGCCAGGTTGATTTCGAGCAGGTCCACCGCGGCGCCCTTGAGTCCGGCGTCGGCCGCAGCCAGCACAGGTGCCACGGACGCGGTCTCGATCACGCCCAGAGATTCGACCGGACCGGGAACTCGCATACCGCGTAGCGCCTCGACGACCCCGGGGTGGACGTCCAGAAGAACGATTTGGGCCACGAGTGACAACCCACCGATCTCGAGGCCTGCAGCGACCGACTCCTCGACGCTGGCCACATCGCCGGCCACCAGGACCAGGTACCTGCCCGGCTGGACCGATCCGGCCACGAGGTCTCCGATCGGGGCACGCTTGACCATGGCGTCCCCGGCGACGATCCCAGTCGCCACCGAGTCAAACTCGAGCAGCCCGATGGCCGGGTTGGTCACACGATCCTCAGGGCGCCCACGACCGCGATTCGGCGCTCCCGCGTGAAGGTGATCGGCCTCGTCATGCCGTCACCGCTCGGACTGGCGATCGAGAACGAGGTGAACCCCTCCCCTCCCTGGCCGAGTCCGGCGTAGTTGGGGCCGTTGGCTATGAAGATGCTCACGTTGATGGATCGGGCCATCCGGGTGATGTTGGAGACGTCGTTCGAATGGATCGAGGCGGTGTGGCTGAAGCCGTGCTCCGACCGGATTGCCAGGTCGATTGCAGCATCGATGTCGGCCACGGCCGTGACCGGGAACACGGGCATCATCTGCTCCGTCCACACCAGGTTGTGATCGTTCGGGACCTGCGCCACCAGTAGTCGGGGGTCTCCGTCGACATCGACACCGGCGGCCGCGGCGATGGCTCCGGCGTTCTTGCCGATCCACGAGCGGTTGATCACCCCGGGCCTCCCGGGGGGTCCCATCGAGTCGAAGATCACCCTCTCGACCTTCTTCAACTCGTGCTCTTTGAGTATGTGGGTGCCGTTGCGGCCCATTGCCCGCACCAGGTCGTCGAAGATCGACTTCACGGCGATCCCGGTCTTCTCGTCGGTGCAGACGACGTTGTTGTCGAACGATGCGCCGGCGACGATGTCTCGGGCCGCGCGCTCCACGTCGGCCGTCTCGTCCACAACGGCCGGAGGATTGCCGGGACCCGCGGTCACCGAGCGCTTGTCGGTCTTGAGCGCCTCGCGCACGACTCCGGGGCCTCCGGTGACCAGCAGCACCCGGATCCCGGGATGCTGCATCAACTCCTGGGCGCTCTCGATGGTCGGCTCGGGGATCCCGGTCACCAGGTTCGGCGGCCCGCCGGCGGCCAGCACCGCCCGGTTGAGGAGGCGGATGTTCTCCGCCGATACCCGCTTTGCGTTCGGATGGACGTTGAACACGACCGCGTTTCCCCCGCTGAGGATCGCGATGGTGTTGTTGATGATGGTCGATGTCGGGTTGGTGGTCGGGGTGATCGAGCCGATCAGCCCGAACGGGGCGTGCTCGGTGAGCATCATGCCGGCGTCGCCCGTCTCGATCAGCGGCTCGAGGTCCTCGGGTCCCGGGGTGCGGGTGGCGACGAGGATGTTCTTGCGCACCTTGTCTTCGGCGCGGCCGAGGCCGGTCTCCTCGTGGGCCATCGCGGCGAGGCGCTCCGCCTGATCGATCATCGCGGTCCGGATCGAGGCGACGACTGCAGAGCGGATCTCCAAGCCCATGGCCGTGTACGCCTTGTAGGCGCTCTCGGCCGCCTTCACTGCTTCGCCGATTGTGGCGAACAGGCCCTCCCCGAGCTCCGCTTCGGGGATCTCCGCCGGAATGCGGGGATGCTCGGGAACGGCGTCCGGCGTGCCGCCGAGCCGGGTACGAACCCGGGCGATGATCTCGCGGATCTCTTGCTCGTCGAAGGCGCTCACTTCACGTACTTCACTTCACCGCCGACCTCCCAGGTGTCCACGATCGCCATCACAACCGCGTCACAAGGCCGGTCCTTGGTCAGGACCGTCTGGCGGGCCGACGAACCGGTGGCGTACAGCACCACCTCACCGACCCCGGCACCGACGGCGTCGGCTGCGACGACGTATCCACCGGTCTCGGCCTGCTCGACGTCGAGCTGCTTGATCACCAGGAACTTGAGGCCCTCGAGGGTGTCTTCCTTCCTCGACGACACAAGCGTCCCGGCGACCCGTCCCAGAAGCACGGGCTACCCCGTTCCTAGCTGGACTCCGCCTCGGCCTCTTCGTGACGGCCGAGCGGCATGACCAGATCGATGTTGGTGTGGGGACGGGCGATGAGGTGAGTGGCGACGACCTCACCGACCTTCTCGGCGCCGCGGATGCCGGCGTCGATCGCAGCCTTTACCGCGGCAACGTCGCCGCGAATGACCGCCGTCACATAGCCGCCGCCGGTCTTCTCGTACGACACGAGCTCGACCTTTGCGGCCTTCACCATCGCATCTCCTGCCTCGACCACCGCGGCGAATCCGCGGCATTCGATCATCCCGAGTGCTTCAGCCATGGGCTCTCGTTCTCCTTTTCGTTGTCAATCCTCCGGGCGGAGCCGCTAATTCGCCTCCGTGCCTTCGATGCCTTCGAGGCCTTCGAGCGCATCCACCGCGGCCCGCCAGCCGACGTCGATGTCCCGCTCCTCTCCCCCGAGATAGACCCTTCCCAGCGATCCGAACGAGCGGACCTCCAGGATGTTGATGTCGGCCGCCTTCTCGGCCTCGTTGGCGGCGAGGGCAGCGTAGGACGCCGGCTCCATCTCGAGCACATAGAGCGTCTGACCGGGAATGAGCATCTGGCCGTGGCGCATCCGGTTGATGAGCTGCGCCTGGTGGTCGTCGATCCGCCGGATTATCTGCGATGAGGCGATGCGGGGCTTGACGCGATCGGTCTCCTCGTGGCCGATCTCCGACAGGATGGCCGCTCCGGCGGCGCGCACGTCGGCCTGTTCCGGTGAGTGGATCTCGAGCAGCCCGAAGTAGCGCTCGACGATTTGCATGCCCGGCTTGACATGGGTCGCCTTGAGAGCGATATCGGTGAGACGGTTGATCTCGATCCCTGGAGAGATCTCGACGTAGAGGCTGGCGTCGCCGGCGAGCGGGAGGAAACCCTGGGCGATCGTGCCCAGGAACGCCGCGTACTGCGGCTGGAGGCTGTCGAGGAACGAGTATCCCCGCAGGTCAATACCGGCCACTGGCTGTCCCTCCTGTCACGATCTCGATTCCGGCGGATGCTCCGATTCTGGTCGCACCGGCCGCGATCATCTGTTTGGCGTCTTCGGCACTGCGAATCCCCCCGGAGGCCTTCACCCCCATGTCCGGCCCCACCGCCTCCCGCATCAGTGCCACGTCGTACACCGTCGCCCCGCCCGGGCCGAAACCGGTCGACGTCTTCACGAAGTGGGCACGGGCCCGGCGGGCGATCCGGGAGACAATCACCTTTTCGTCATCCTCGAGCAAAGCCGCCTCGATTATGACCTTGCACAACGCTCCCGCCTCGCGGCACGAATCCGTCACCCCGACGATGTCGCGCTCGACGAGCTCGTAGTCCCCCGACTTGAGAGCGCCGACATTGACGACCATGTCGATCTCGCGGGCGCCGTCGCGGATGGCGCGCCGCGCCTCCAAGGCCTTTACCTCCGGGGTGGTCGCTCCGAGCGGGAACCCGACAACGCAGCACGTCAGGACCTGGGACCCGCGCAGCCTCTCGGCCACCCTTTTCGCCCACGTCGGGTTGACACACACGCTGGCAAACCCGTACTCGATCGCCTCGTCGCACATCCGGTCGACCTCCGCCGCGGTGGCGTCGGGTCTGAGCAGCGTATGATCGATGAATCCGGCGAGGTCGCCGGGGACATCCGCCCCGTTTCCGCTGTACGAGACCCGGGCAGCGCCGGCGGCGATCACCGACCGCACCTTCTCCGAAGAGTGGGCGGCGCAGTCACCCACACAGGCGAGGTAGTCATCCCAGGCCTCGCCGGCGATGGCGGCAAGCACCTCCTGGGTGATGGCATCGACAAGTTGGTCGCGTTCGGTCACGCCGTACTCCTCGCGTACTTGCTCTCGATGTCGTCGATCTTCTCGACCCTAAGCGCGTGGCGCCCCTCCCCCCAGGGAGTCGCCAGCCACGCCTCGACGATCTGCAGCGCCAGATTCTCGCCGATCAGCCCGGCGCCCAGGGTCAGGACGTTGGCATGGTTGTGCTCGCGGCTGTTGCGCGCTGAGGAAACGTCGTAGCAGAGTGCGGCCCGCACGCCGGGAACCTTGTTGGCCGCCATAGCCGACCCGATGCCGGCACCGTCGATCACTATCCCCCAGCGGCAACCTCCTCCCGCCACCTGCTCAGCCACCGCTTGGGCGAAATCGGGGTAATCGACCGACTCCGCCGAGTCCGTGCCGCAATCGACCACCTCGTGGCCTTGCTCGCGCAACCGGAAGGCGATCCGCTCCTTGAGCCGGAAACCCCCGTGGTCGGCGCCGATGGCGATCGCCTCGGTCTGACCCCCGGGCACCTCTTCGGGCGGTGGCGGAGGGGCCGACGCCGCTGGCGTGCGCCCCAGGTCGTCGACGATCTTCCCCACCAGAGCTCGGATCTCGTCTTCTCCGGGGACTTCAAGGCGCGGCACGCAGCGATTATCCCACGAAGAACCGCCGCGAGCCGGAGGCCTAGTCTCAAAACGAACGAAGGATCATCGTGGCAGACGACTCAGCCTTCATCTGGGACCGGCCGACCCCACAGGTGACGCCGCGACGCCGCCCGCCTATCCCGGAATCCGCAGCCCCCTCGCTCGAAGGCAGGATCACACTTCGAGAGGCGGAGCACCGCTTCGGGGTTCGGGTCTCGACCCTCCGAGCCTGGTCACGCCGCGGGTCGGTTGATGCGATCCGAACGCCCGGGCCTCACGGCGAGCAATGGATGGTCACGACCGAGTCGGTGGCGCACCATCTCAGCCGTCGAGCACCCCGAGCCACACCGACCGACGCTCCCCGATCGACCGGGCCCACCGAGGACGGCACCGCGATGCTCGTTCCCCGCGACGCCTGGGACCGCCTCATGGACCAGCTGGGAAACCTGCACGAGGCCGGCATGAATCTGGCCGAGGCCCGGGAGCGGGCCGCCAAGGCCGAGACCGAGGCGACGTTCCTACGGGAACGATTGACCGAGATGCGCTCGGAGCGCGACGAGCTGAAGGAGCAGGCGCGACCAACCCAGCCGGACGCCCGAAGTGCGCCGTCTCCCACCTCGGGGGGATGGGATTCCTTCCGAAAGCGCTACGGCTGGCTGTGGAGACGGAGGCACTAGCCTCGCTCGGTGCGCCTCAAGCATTGGACCCTCCTGCTCATCGCCGCCTTCGGGTGGGGGGCGGGGGGCGTGATCACCCGGGCCGCATTCAACGAAGGCCTGGACCCGGTCGGGTTCAGCGCCTATCGCTCAGCAGTCGCGGCGATCGTCGTGCTCTCTTACCGGCTCGCCCGACGAGGCCGGCTGGGGCTGGGGCGTCGCGCCTGGCGCGCCGGTGCGGTCCTCGGGACGATCAACCTCGCCGTGCCCTTCCTGCTGCTCACGATCGCCGTCTCCTTTGCATCGGCCGGGTTCGTAGGGCTGCTGGTGGCAAACATCCCGATCGGCACCGCCGTTTGGGCGCATCTCCTGGGTGAGGAGAAAATCGACGCGCCCAGAGCGGTCGGGCTGGGTGTCGCCTTGAGCGGGGTGATGCTCCTTCTGCTCTCCGGCGACAGCGGACTCGATGAGGGCGGCAACCCGACACTGGCGATAGGCCTGTCGCTGATCGGCCTCGCATTCGCCTCGTACTCGATCCTGTTCGCCAAGCGCGCCACCGCCACCCTCGATCCGGTGTCCATCGCCGGGCCCCAGTTCGTCGTCGGGACCGGGCTCCTCTTGCTGCTGGTGCCGTTCACCGACGGCGTGCCCTCAGAGGTGACGACCGCCGGTTGGGCGCTCGTGGTGGCGGCGGGCCTCCTGTCCACCGCGCTGCCCTTCCTCGTGTTCTACACCGCTTTGCCCAACATCAGCGCGACCCAGGCGTCGCTGGTCGGCTACGTGGTACCGCTCGTCTCCATCGTGCTGGGGGTGGCCTGGCTGGACGAGCGGGTCACCGCCGCGATAGCCGCCGGAGGGGCACTGATCCTGGGGGGCATAGTCCTCGCCGATCGCGCCGCAGCACAGGGGCGTCCGGCCCCAACGATCACCGGGCAACCGGAGTAGCGTCCCGCCGGTGGCCGACACGTCCGTCCTCTCCATCACGGAACTGAGGTTCGCCTACGGTGACATCGTCGCCATCGACGGCATCACCCTGCAGGTGCCGAGCGGTCGCATCGGGCTGGTGGGAGCCAACGGGGCCGGCAAGACGACCCTGTTGAAGGTCCTGCTGGGAGTGCTCGAGCCCGCCGCCGGGACCGTCGTGGTCCTCGGCCACCCGGTTCCCCGAAAGACCCTCGAGGTGCGGTCCCGGGTCGGGTGGATGCCGGAAGACGACTGCCTTCCGCCCGATCAGACGGCGGCCGACTTCCTCGGATATGCCGCCGAGCTCGGCGGGCTCCCCGTCAAGGCGGCCCGCCAGCGTGCCAGCGACATCCTCAGCCTGGTGGGCCTCCACGAAGAACGCTTCCGCTACATGGGCGATTTCTCCACCGGAATGAAGCAGCGTGCCAAACTCGCCCAGTCGATAGTCCACGACCCGGACCTCGTCCTGCTCGACGAACCCACCGCCGGGCTGGATCCCGAGGGTCGCGAGGAGATGCTCGATCTCATCAGGCGTTTCGACGATTTCGGGATCAACGCGGTCATCTCCTCCCACCTTCTCACCGACATCGAGTACACCTGCGACTGGGTGGTCATGCTCGACGGCGGCAAGGTGCTGCGATCGGGCCCGTTGACCGAGCTCTCCACTCCGGATGTCGCAGAGCTCGAGGTCATCGGTGACGCGCAGGCCGTGGCCCGCATCGCCCGCTCACTCGGAGCCGAGGTCACGGTCGACGACGACTCGCTGACTCTCACGGTCCCCGACGGCGATCCGTTCACGATCGCTCGCGACGCCGTCGTTGATGCCGGTGCTGCCTTCCGCAGACTCGGAGTCAAGCGGACCACGCTCGAGGACGTCTTCATGGCCGGGGGTGACACCGATGGCTGAGGGAGTGGTCTTCGACCTCGGGTACACGCCGCATGACGGTCTGCGGTTGGGAAGGTCCGGAGCCCGTAAGGCGCTGCTCAAGGATGGACTGCGTCGAGTGCTCGGGCTTCGCCGCAAGGCGCGCCGCAAGGTGCTGCCGGTGATCCTGATGGCGATCGCAGTCATGCCGGCACTGTTCTTCACTGCATTCGGAGTCATCACCGGAGAGTTCGATGCAGCCGCGACCTTGTTCGACCACGAGAACTACTTCGATCTCAACGGAACAATGGCCCTCATCTTCGTGGCCCTCGCCTCCAGCGAACTGCTCATCCCCGACCGGGTCAACGGGACGATGGCGGTCTATGCCTCACGGCCGCTGACGACCGCCGACTACGTGGCAGGACGGGCCGGGGCACTGGCGATCGTCGTCTTTGCTTTTCTCTGGCTACCCCATGTCGTGCTCTTCATCGGACGCGCCTGGGTCGACGACGGCGGCTTCGGCTCCTACCTCGTCGACAACGCTGCGGTGATCTGGAAGACCGCTCTCGCCTCAATCGTCTACTTCGCCGGATACACCTCGATCGCATTCCTCGTCGCGGCGTTCTCGAAGAGGACTTCGGTCTCGGCCGGTGTGTACCTAGGGGTGGTCATGCTCTCCAATGCGACAGTCGAACTCGTCGACGCCGGGTTCTCAGTGTTCGGTCTCGGTGCGCTGCAGCACCACCCCGGATACGTCAAGGACTGGATCCTGGGCACCTCCACGCAGACGTGGATCCCTGAGCAAGCGGGCATGGAACCGATTATGTCCCTGTTCGTCATCGTCGCCATGTCGGTCGCTGCTGGACTCATAGTCGTTGGCCGGTATAGGAGGGTGGCATGACGGCATCGCCCGCCTTCGTCTCGGAGCCGACGGTCGTCGTCGACGGTCTCTCGAAGTGGTTCGGCCAGAAGGTGGCGATCTCCGACCTCTCCTGCTCGTTCGGGACCGGCATCACCGGGCTGCTCGGTCCGAACGGTGCCGGCAAGACCACCCTGCTGAGGGTCATCTGCGGCCTGCTCGGCCCGTCCGACGGATCGGTGAGAGTGCTCGACTCCGATCCCCGCCGGAATCCCGCTGTCTACTCCGAGGTAGCGCTGGTTCCTGAGGAGGATGCCGTGTACGGATTCCTCACCGCCCGTCAGTTCGTCGGATACGCTGCCCGGCTCAGCGGAAGCCACCCGGACGCGGTCGACACCGCCATCGCCGAGGTGGACTTGCTCGACGCTGCCGATCGCCCCATCGCCGGCTTCAGCAAGGGCATGCGGCAGCGGGCCAAGGTGGCGGCTGCCCTTGTCACGAACGCCCAGATCCTGATTCTCGACGAGCCGCTCAACGGGACGGACCCGGTGCAGCGAGCGAAACTGATCGCCACGTTCCGCGGGCTCGCCGAGCAGAGGACCGTGATCGTGTCTTCCCACGTCCTCGCCGAGGTGGAACGCATGGCGGACCGGGTCCTGGCCATCGTCGACGGGAAGCTGGCCGCGGCCGGGGACGTCGCCGCCATCCGTCAGGCGATGTCCGACATCCCGTACCGGGTGCGGGTGGAGACCGACGCCCCTCGCCGGCTGGCCGGACCGTTGATGGCGTCCCAGGATGTGAGCTCGGTCGCCGTGGAGGGACCGGTGCTCCACATCGAGACCTCCGATCTGAGCGCTCTGGGCCGGGCCGTGCCCCGGGTGGCACGAGATTCGGGGATTCGGGTCACTGGCTTCGAGCCCGAGGACGAGTCTCTGGAGAGCGTGTTCCGCTACCTGGTGAGACGGCGATGAAAGGCCAACTAGCCATAGTCAAAGTCACCCTCCGACAGCTGCTCGGAGGCAGGCGGATGATCATTCTCGGGCTCCTGGCGATGATTCCAGCGATCGTCGTCTGGCTCAGCACCCGCAACCTGACCGGCTCCGCAATGTTCGATCGATACAACGACGGTGCGGTACCCACTCTCTTCCTGATCGTCGTGCCCATCTCGGCGATCGTCCTCGGTTCAGCGGCACTCGGAGATGAGCGCCGCGATGGAACACTCTCGTTTCTCATTGTCCGACCGCTCCGTCGCAGCTCCATCACCGCCGCCAAGCTGCTGGCAGCCTGGACCGCAGCAACCGCCGTAACGATCCTGTCCGGCGTCCTCGCCTCGGCCGCCTTGTCGGTGCGATCATCCGATTGGTCGACGCTGATTCCGACGGTCGTGGGAATCGCCATCTCGACCGCCTGTTACGCCTCCGTGTTCATGGTGGTTGGCCATCTGACGTCCCGCGCGGTGCTGATCGGCCTGGTCTACGTGTTCGTTTGGGAGTCGGGGATCTCGTTTGCGGCTCCCTCGCTCGCCAACGTGTCGCTGTTTCGAATCGGACTCACCGCATACACGGGCCTGCTTCCCGACTCTCGGTCGGCCCTGTCCGATCCGCTCGGCTCACTCGCCCCAGGGGCGGGTGGCGCCATCGCCAAGACCGCCCTACTCGGGATCCTCGCGGTAACCGTCGCGGCGGGCCTCCTCAAGCGACGCGACATCGCCTGAGTCCTGAGCACCCAGACAACGGACCGCTACCTTTGCGACGGTGACGGACCAGGGTCGCAGCGGCGGCCGCTCGCTGTACAGACGCATGGGGATCGCCGCCGCCATCGTCGCCGGCGGGGTCCTCCTCTCCAGAATCCTCGGTCTCGTCCGCCAGGTCGTGTTCGCCTGGATCCTCGGCGCCGGAGCCACCGGTGACGAGTACTTCGTCGCATTCATCATCCCCGACTTCCTCAACTACCTCCTGGCCGGCGCCTACATGGCGATCACCTTGATCCCGATCCTGACGCGGCGGTTCGCCAAGGGTGACGACGAGGACGCCTGGAGGGCGTTCTGGGCGATTACCAGGCCACTGGCGATCGGGGTGACGGGTGTCGTGATCATCGCCATGCCGCTGGTGGAGCCAATCCTGCGGGCCATCGAACCCGGATTCACGGATGCCCAGGTGGCGACGGCGGCGCGGCTCACCCGAATCGTTCTCCCGGCCCAGATCTTCTTCATCCTCGGCCAGCTGCTCACTGCCGTGCAGTTCTCCAGGGAGCGGTTCGTCATCCCGACGATCGGACCCATCGTCTACAACCTGGCGATCATCGCCGGCGGCCTGATCGGCGGGCTGGGGAGAGACAACCCCTCGGCCGACGGGTTCGCCTGGGGTGCGCTCGCCGGAGCCTTCGCCGGGATCTTTGTCCTCCAGGTGTGGGGCGCCTGGCGCGCAGGCCTCCGCCTTCCCAGCGGAGGGATCAGGCGTCACCCGGCCGTGCGTCGATACTTCGCTCTGGCGATCCCCCTCATGCTCGGCCAGTCGCTCGTCGTGCTCGACGAGCAGCTGGGACGAACATTCGGGTCACTGGTCTCCGACGGCGGGGTCTCGTGGCTCACCTTCGGCCGCCAAACGATGCTGGTGCCGGTTGGGGTGATCGCCCAGGCCGCCGGTGTCGCCACCTACCCCTTCCTGGCCCGGCTGGTCGCCGAAGGCCGCCACCGCGAGATGGCTGCCGCGGTGGGGCGAGCCATCCGCTACATACTTGTCGTGTCCCTGGCGGCGGCGGCGGCACTGATGGCGCTGTCGATGCCTGCGGTCAGGGCGCTGTACGAGCGGGGCTCGTTCGACGCCGCCGACACCGCGGCGACGGCCGGGACCGTCGTCTTCTTCGCCATCGGCATCCCGATGTGGGGTGCGCAGCAGATCTATGCCAGGGGGTTCTACGCCCGCGAGGAGATGTGGGCCCCGGTGGTCGTCGGGACCGCAGCGACCGCAGTCGCAGTCCCCGTGTACTGGATCCTCCAGGACCAGATGGGGGTAGACGGCCTGGCGCTGGCCAGCACGATCGCCATCACCGCGTACACGATCGCGCTCGCGGTCCTCTGGTACGGACGGACCGGATGGGAGCACTTCCGGCCCCTGGCCCTTACCGCCCTCAGGAGCCTTCCGACCGCGGCTGTCGCCGGGTTCGTCGCCTGGTTCCTGGCAGACCTCGTCATCGGCGACGGCGCAGGGTTCTGGCTCGACGTCACGGCCGTCGTCGTCGGTGGGGTCGCGGTCCTCGCCGTGGTGCTCGGCCCCCCGTGGGTTCGAAAGGATTTGGCCTCGGAAGGCAATAGGCAATAGGGGGGAAGGCTCAGGACATCGTTGGCGGTAGGTCCGCTCTTGCTATTGCGGAAGGCGAAGCCGAGGCGGAAGTCGGCCCGGGCATGAACACGGCCGCCGTGGGGCAGGGGCCCCACGTTGCGGAGGAGGGCCGACCGTGTCTTCCTCGAGTCGGTTCGACCCCTATCCGGTCTCGAACCTCCTCTCAAGCGTGCCTCGCCAAAGGCTCGGCGCCCCGTTCTACGCCTGTTTCGGATCGGCAATGCCGATCCGAAAGTCGGCCCGGGTATCAACATGGGGAGAGGGAGCGGCTTGCGCCGCTCCCTCTGTGGTTGCCCCTTACTCCGCCGTACGGCTAGCTCTTGGTCTTCTGGAAGATCTCCGTGATCTCGGCAATGAGCCGCAACAGCTCGTCACCGGATGCAGGGTCCATCGACTTCTTCGCATCACCCGCCTGCTTGGCAGCGCGCCAGAACAGATCGTGGAGTTGTGGGAACTCCTCCACGTGAGGCGGCTTGAAGTAGTCGGTCCAGAGCACCCACAAGTGGTGCTTCACGAGCTCGGCTCGTTGCTCCTTGATGATCACGCAACGCTGCCGGAAGACCTCGTCGTCGGAGTCCTGGTATTTCTGTTGGATCGCCTGTACCGATTCGGCCTCGATCCGGGCCTGAGCAGGGTCGTACACCCCACACATGAGGTCGCAGTGGGCGTGAGCCACACGCTTCGGCCTCAGCAATGACATCGACGAAGTCCTTCCTGCCGTTCGACCTCTGCACCCTACACTCGACCGGGTGGCCGAACCCACCGGAAAACAACTCGGGCGCGGCCGGGCCCTGGCGTCACTGATCGCCGCAGCTTTCACTCTGAGGATCCGGAGGTTCGAGATCGCCGACCGCAGCATGGAGCCGACACTGGGCGACGGCAACTGGGTGCTGGGCGCAGTCCGTTCCGGGTCGGTTCGCCCCGGGGACATCGTGGTGCTCGAGATGCCCGGGCGCCCCGGCTTCGAGATCGTCAAGAGGGTGGCGGCAATCGGCGACGGCTCCCTGCTGCTCGAAGGGGACAACCCGGCGGCAGGAAGCGTCGACAGCGAAACCTTCGGCCCGGTGCCGGCTGCGGCCGTGTCGGCTCGCCTCGTCCTGCGCTACAGGCCGCTTCCACCTCGCCTCCTCAGATGAAGCATCGCCGGACATGAACTGGCCCCGTCTGCTGCTTCGCCTGCTCGGTCGGCGCCTTCCCCGGACACAGGGGACGCTGCATGTCGGCGGCATCCACGAGCGGCTCTCGATCGGGCGCGATAGATTCGGAGTGCCCCACATCGAGGCTGCCAACGACACCGACGCCTGGTTCGGTCTCGGGTTCTGCCAGGGTCAGGACAGAGCGTTCCAGCTGGAGACGCGGCTCAGGCTGGTCCGCGGGACCCTGGCGGCCCTGTTGGGCTCAGACGCACTTGCGCTCGATCGCCTGTCGCGCCGGATCGACTTCGCCGGAGCCGGTCGCCGCAGCCTGGACATCCTCGAGGACGAGCCGCGTCGCAGGTACGAGGCCTTTGCCACCGGCGTGAGGGCCGGAATGGAAGAAGGCGGAGGTGCTCGATCCCACGAGTTCGTGCTGCTCCGCTCCCGGCCGACGCCGTTCCAGGCATCGGATGCCATCGGCTTTTTCGCGGTGCAGGCCTTCTCCCTCGCCTCGAACTGGGACGTCGAGCTGGCCCGTCTGCGGATGCTCGCCCTCGACGGGCCCGAGGCGGTCGCCGCGCTCCATCCGGCATATCCTCCCGATCAGCCGAGCTCGCTTCGGCCCGGCGAACATGTTGGTGCCGTCGTCGACGCCCTGGCCGATGACCTGGCCCGTGCCCGGAAGCTGTTCACCGCGGGAGGCGGCTCCAACAACTGGGCGATCGCCGGAGAGCGCACCGCCTCCGGGATGCCCATCCTCGCCAACGACCCGCATCTGGCTCCGATCCTCCCGGCCCACTGGTACCTGGCCCGGATCGCCACACCCGAGTGGTCGGTCGTCGGCGGCTCCATCCCGGGCACTCCCGCCTTCGCCTTCGGCCACAACGGAACCGCCGCCTGGGGCGTGACCGCAGGTCTCATCGACAACACCGACCTCTTCGTGGAGGAGGTGGGTCCCGATGGTCGCAGCGTCAAGCGCGGCGACGGCTACGAGGCGTGTGCCGTACGGGTCGAGCAGATCGAGGTCAAGGGCGCCAATCCCGTGCGGCTGGAGGTGCTCGAGACGGATCGAGGACCGATCGTGGGACCGGCCTTCGAGGGCCCGTTCGGAGCGCTCTCGATGTCCGCCACCTGGCTGCAGGCGGGCGACGCCGGGGCGATCCTCGACATATGCCGGATCGAGTCGCTCGACGACCTGCACGAGGCGTTCCGCGGCTGGACCTCGGTTCCGCTCAACGTCGCGTATGCCGACGAGAAGGGCGCCATCGGCTGGCAGCTGATCGGCTCGGCGCCGGTCCGCGGGTGGGGCGGCGGAACCATTCCGACCTCGGCATCGGATCCGGCGACGGCATGGGCCGACGATCCCGTGCCGTACGACGAGCTTCCCCGGCTCGCCAACCCCGCCTCCGGGTTCGTGGTCACGGCGAACAATCTTCCCGCCGGCGACGGCCCGTATCTCGGCAGCGACTTCCTCGACGGCTACCGGGCCGCCCGGATCACCGATATCCTGGCCGGCCGCTCCGACTGGGACGTGGCGGCGAGCTTGGATCTGCAGATGGACCGAGTCTCGATCCCCTGGCGCGAGCTGCGCGATGACGTGCTCGGCGCAGCCGCGACCGCCGGCGATCTCGGTGTCGCCGTCAACCTGCTGCGTGACTGGGATGGCGAGGTCGGGCCCGACTCGCCGGCGGCTGCGCTCTTCGAGCTGTTCGTCGCCGAGCTGTGCCGCTCCGTGGCCGAGGAACGCGCTCCCAACTCGTCCCGGTTCGCTCTCGGCGAGGGCTTCACCCCGCTGGTTCCCTTCAACGCGCTGCTGGTGCGGCGGGTGTCCCACCTCGTGCGCTTGCTTCGGGAGCGGCCCGTCGGCTGGTTCGACGAGGGGTGGGACGAGGCGATCAACTCGGCTCTGCGCGGCGCACAAGCCATGCTGAAGGACCGGTTCGGCGCCGATCCGCGCCGCTGGGCGTGGGGTGAAGTCCGTCCGCTCACCCTGGTCCACCCCATGGGGCTCCGCAAGCCGCTCGACCGCGTTTGGAACATCGGGCCGATCCCTCACGGCGGGGATGCCAACACGGTCAACCCGGGGCCGGTGGATCCCTCCGACCCGCTGAGCAACCCCGACTTCGCCATCGCCTCGGGAAGGCTGGTCGTCGAGACCGGGTCCTGGGACCTGGCCAGGTTCTGTCTGGCGGGAGGCCAGTCCGGCAATCCCTTTTCGAAGAACTACGCCGACCAGGTTCCGCTGTGGGTCGCCGGGGATGCAATCGTGATCCCGTTCAGTCCAGCCGCCGCTCGCCGAACCGTAAGACGACGCCTCACCTTGGAGCCGGTTTGACCCGCGGCAAGCAACGAAGGTCACCTTCATACAGGGGTATGCTCTAGCGCCTATGTCTCGTATCTTCCTCCTCTTCGGTGCATTCGCGCTCGTCGCTTCGGCCTGCAGCGGAGACACCGCCACCACCACTACTACGTCGTCTTCCACCACTACCACTTCGACTCCCCCGACCACGACCCCGTCGACGACGACCACCTCGACGATGCCCGCCAGTACGACCACCACGATTTACGTCGAGGGGACGACGGTCACGACGAACCCGCCGGGGTTCTCGTCGCCGGTCAACGGGCTTCCCGCTGAGGAGGAGATCAAGCTCGACCGTCGGGCGATCGGTGTCAAGATCGACAACCGTCCCGAGGGCCGACCGCAGTCGGGGGTGATGGACGCAGACTCCGTCATCGAGCTGCGCGTGGAAGGCGGTTATACGCGCTTCCTCGCCATCTTCCACGACAACGACAGCGAATACCTCGGGCCCGTTCGCTCGGTCCGACCCACCGACTCGACGGTCCTGGCCGCGATCGGGGCGCCCCTGGCGATGTCGGGAGGCCAGCCGTGGGTGCAGGCCGTGCACACGAGCCGGGGTGTCGGCTTGATCGGACCCGGAGCGGCCAACCTGTTCAGGATCTCTTCCAGGGTTGCTCCGTTCAATCTCTACGGGAACACCGCCGACATGCGAGCCGGTGCCGATTCCCTTGAGTTCGACAACGATCCCCCGACGTCGCTCTATCCGATCGTCGAGTGGGAGTTTCCAGAGGCAATAGCTCACCAGATCGTGCTCGATTGGTCCGACACGGTGACCGTCACCTGGGACTGGGACGGTGAGGTGTATCGCCGCACCCACAACGGCGAGGACCACGTGGTAGTCGACCAGAAAGGCAACCTGGAACGGATCACGGCCGAGGTGCTGGTCGTCCTCGGTGCCGAGTTCTACACCCAGTTCCCACCGCCATCGGATTCGGACTGGCAGGCGGTGCCGGCGCTCGACACCGCAGGCTCCGGTCGGGCGTGGGTCTTTGCCCGGGGCCGAATCTGGCAGGGAACCTGGCAGCGCGCCCAGTACGCGGACGAGTTCAAGCTGCTGAATTCCGATGGCACCCAAACCGGAGTACCCGCCGGCTTCTCCTGGGTCTCGATCTTCCCCGACCACCGTTCCGTCGACTGGTCTTGAGTGAAGCGGACTCGATAGCCCGGGAGGTACGAACCGGGGCAAGGTCCGCGAGCGAAGTCGTCGCCGAGGCCCTGGAGCGGACCGAGGCCGCTGCCCACCTCAACCTTTTCACGCGCCTCGACCCCGAAGCCGCACTCGACAGGGCGGCCACGATCGACAGCTCCGTCGCCGCCGGAGCCGACCCTGGGCCCCTAGCTGGGGTGCCGATCGCCCTCAAGGACATCATCGACCAGACCGGGGTGCCGACCACGGTGGGATCGTCGTTTCTGCGCACCCCTGCTTCGTCCGATGCCCCCGTCGTGACCCGCCTGGAGGCGGCCGGGGCGGTGATCATCGGACGCACCGGGCTCCACGAGTTCGCCTACGGGTTCTCCTCCGAGAACGATTGGTGGGGCCCGGTGCGCAACCCGTGGGACCCGGCGGCGTCGCCGGGCGGCTCATCCGGTGGTTCGGCTGCGGCGGTGGCGGCCGGCGTGACTCCCATCGGCATCGGCACCGACACGGGCGGATCGGTACGGGTTCCCGCCGCCCTGTGCGGCCTCGTGGGGCTCAAGGTGACCCACGGACGGATCCCGCTGACGGGCGTCTTCCCACTGGCGGCGTCGCTCGACACGGTGGGTCCGATCACACGATCCGTCGGCGATGCCGCCCTCGCCTACTCGACCCTCGCCGGCCACGACCCGGCCGATCGCTGGTCGATCGATCGCCCCGTCGCAGGCCCGGCATCGGTGTCGCTCGGATCGCTCTCGGTGGGAATCCCCCACCCCTGGGTCGATCGGCCGCTGGCACCCGAACAGCGCATCGGCTTCTCCTGGTTCATCGAAGCCCTCGGGGAGGCCGGAGCCGCCCTCGAGCACTTCGACGAACCACGCATCGACGAATCCGACCTCCCTGCCGGCGCGTATGCCGAAGTGGCCGACGTCCACCGCAGCTGGTTCACCGAGGATCGGGAACGCTACGGACCGACGATTCGAGACCGCCTCGCCACGCTGTTCGATCTCGAGCCGGCCGAGATCGAAGCGGCGGTGCGGTGGCGAGCCGGGCTGCGGGGTGCATTCGAGGACGGCTTCGAGCGGTTCGATTTACTCGTCACCCCGGCTACGGCCGCCCGATCCAAGGAGATCGGGGTCGACCTCGTCGACGTCGGAGCCGGGCCCGAGCCGTACCGGCCGGTCCTATCGTGGTTCACGCCCCTCGTCAACCAGGCCGGCCTGCCCGCCCTCGTCCTCCCGGTCGAGGTCCCCGAGATCGAGGGCCTTCCACCGTCGGTCCAGCTCATCGGGCCCCACTGGGAGGAGGCGCGGCTGCTGGCCGTGGGTCGGGCTCTCGAGGCACTCGGCACCGTCTCCTCGCGGACCCCGAATCGGCAGCTGTGGAACATACGACATCTGCGCCGGTAGGCATACAATGAGACGCGTCTCAAACCCGGAGGACGACACGACAGACGCGATGCCCGGATCCACGGCCCGGTCACCGTCCACCCGCGTTCCCCATCCCCACTTACTCAAGGAGTGATCGGACCGTGTCCGAAACCTCGACCATCGACTCGTTCCACGTCGAAGCCCAGAAGGTCTCGGCGGTCGTCATCCGCTTCGCCGGAGACTCCGGCGACGGCATGCAGTTGGCCGGAACCCGGTTCACCGAGGCGTCGGCGATCTTCGGGAACGACCTGGCGACCTTCCCGAACTTCCCGTCGGAGATTCGCGCCCCCGCCGGCACCTTGCCGGGAGTCTCGTCGTTCCAGGTGCAGATCGCCGACCGCGACATCCTCACCGCAGGTGATCATCCCGACGTCCTGATGGCCATGAACCCGGCGGCCCTGAAAGCCAACCTCGGCGACCTCGCCCCCGCCGGGACGATCATCGTGAACAGCGACGTCTTCGAGGAACGCAACCTCCACAAGGCCGGCTACGAGACGAATCCCCTCACCGACGGGTCGCTGGACACCTACCGGGTCCTCGAGGTGCCGATGGACGAGCTGACGAAGGAGGCCGTCAAGGACTCCGGGCTCAAGGGACGCGGCGTCCTCCGATCCAGGAACTTCTTCGCGCTGGGCCTGATGGCCTGGATGTTCGATCGCCCCCACCAGCCGACACTTGATTGGATCGACCGAAAGTTCGGCACGGACGAGGCCGTCCGCTCGGGGAACGAGCTGGCCTTCAAGGCAGGATTCAACCTCGGCGAGACGACGGAGATGTTCCGGCACACGTACGAGGTGAAGCCGGCCGCACTGCCGCCGGGAACGTACACCAACGTCACGGGGAACCAATCGCTCGCCTGGGGCTTGATCGCGGCCGCCCAGGCCGCCCGGCTCCCCCTCTTCTACGCCTCATACCCCATCACGCCAGCGTCCGACGTGCTGCACCAGCTCGCCAAGCACCGCAACTTCGGCGTGAGGACCTTCCAGGCGGAAGACGAGATCGCCGCCGTCGGAGCTGCCGTCGGGGCGTCGTTCGCCGGTCATCTCGGCGTCACCGGCACCAGCGGCCCCGGGTTGGCGCTCAAGAGTGAGACGATCAGCCTGGCGCTGACGACCGAGCTTCCCCTGCTCATCATCGACGTGCAGCGGGGCGGCCCTTCCACCGGGCTCCCCACGAAGACGGAGCAGTCCGATCTTTTGATGGTGATGTACGGGAGGCACGGTGAGTCGCCACTGCCGGTCGTCGCCATCTCCTCGCCGTCGGACGCGTTCGAGACCACGATCGAGGCAGCCCGGATAGCCCTCAAGTACATGACCCCCGTGATCCTGCTGTCCGATGGGTACATCGCAACGAGCGCCGAGCCGTGGCTGCTCCCCGATGTATCGCAAATGCCCGACATCTCGGTGCCGTTCGCGACCGAGGCCAACGGTGAAGACGGCGGCTTCCTGCCGTACCTGCGCGACTCCGAGACGCTGGCCCGCCCCTGGGCGGTCCCGGGGACGCCCGGCCTGGAGCATCGGCTCGGCGGGCTGGAGAAGGAGGATGTCACCGGCAACGTCTCCTACAACCCGCAGAACCACGAAAAGATGACCCTCCTGCGGGAGCAGAAGATCTCCGGCATCGCCGATGACATCCCCCCGATCGTCATCGACCAGGACGAGGACGCCGAAGTGCTCGTGCTCGGATGGGGCTCGTCGTACGCGGCCATCCTGGCCGGGGTGCGTCGGGTGCGCGCCGCCGGACGCAAGGTGGCCCGGGTCCACCTGCGCTACCTCAACCCATTCGCCAAGAACCTGGGGGAGATCCTGGAGCGCTACCCGAAGGTGCTCATTCCGGAGCTCAACCGCGGCCAACTGTGGCGGCTGGTGCGCGGCGAGTTCCTCACCGACGCGATCTCATACCCGAAGGTGCAGGGGCAGCCGTTCAAGGCAGTGGAGATCGAAACCAAGCTCCTGGAGATGCTCGAGTCATGACCGACACGGCAGCCCGCTACACGCGGCAGGACTGGCAGACCGACCAGGAAGTGCGCTGGTGCCCGGGATGCGGCGACTACACGATTCTGGCTTCGGTGCAGAATTTCATGGCCGGGCTCGACATCGACAAGGAGAAAGTCGTGTTCGTGTCGGGAATCGGCTGTGCCGCCCGGTTCCCCTACTACATGAACACATACGGGATGCACGGCATCCACGGTCGCGCCCCGGCGATCGCCAGCGGCCTGGCGGTGGCCCGGCCCGAGCTGTCGGTCTGGGTGGTCACCGGGGACGGGGACGCGCTCTCGATCGGCGGCAACCACCTGATCCACGCTCTGCGCCGCAACGTCAACGTCAAGATCCTGCTGTTCAACAACCAGATCTACGGGCTCACCAAGGGCCAGTACTCGCCGACCAGCGAGGTGGGCAAGCGGACCAAGTCGAGCCCGGCAGGTTCGATCGATCACCCGTTCAACCCGATAAGCCTGGCGCTGGGTGCCGAGGCGACCTTCGCGGCCCGCACGATCGACATGGATCGGGACCACACCCAGGAGATCCTGCAGCGAGCCTACGACCACGACGGCTCGGCCTTCATCGAGATCTACCAGAACTGCAACGTGTTCAACGACAAGGCGTTCATCCAGCTCACCGGCCGTGAGGAGCGTGACCTGAACCGGATCAAGCTCGAGCACGACAAGCCCGTGGTGTTCGGACCCGACGACGAATACGGCGTCGTCATCACCGACGGTGCCGCCCGCATCGTCGAGGTGGCGGATGTCGGATTGGAAGCGATCCACGTCCACGATTCCCGTGCCTCGAGCCCGGCGGCCGCCTTCGCCCTCAGCCGGCTCAGCCACGGTCCGTTCGGCCCGACCCCGGTGGGCGTTTTCCGCGAGGTGCCCCGCGGCACGTACGAAGACGGCCTCCAGCAGCAGATCCACGACGCACAGGCAGAGCGCGGGCCCGGCGATCTGCAGGCGCTGCTCGCATCGACCGGTACCTGGACGGTGGAGTAGCGGTCAGACATCAGACATCAGACATCAGACATCGGACATCGGACATCGGACATCGGACATCGGACATCGGACATCGAAGAGGGTCCCATTCTGAGATCTGAAATCTGAGATCTCTCATCTGAAATCTGAGATCTGAGCTAGGCAAATCTCTACCGCCTGGCGACCTCTCTGAGGATGATCCACACGACCCCGGTCGCTGCGGCGAGGAGCAAGAGCACGGCGAGAGCGACCGCGACGAGGAGTGCCGTCCCCCAGAACCCACCGTCGACGCCGGGGCGGGGTACGGGCAGCGACGCAGCGGCCTCGTCGGTGATGTCCAACTCGATGAACTGGGCGATCGACTTCTGACCGTTGCGGTCACCCTCCGCCCCATCCCACACGGCGAATGCGACCAGCGTCGTCTGGTCGACTGCAAAGGAGGGGCCGTCTGCCGTCGTCTCGAAGTCACGAGCGAAGAGCGCCCGCCACTTGCCGTCGCGCCAGTGGCCGACCCCGGCCACGTCCTGGGCGGAGGCCGGCGTCAACGTTCCGAAGCCCTCGGCGACGAGGCTCTCGACCGGGCTGGGGTGGTCCGAGGAAGCGAGTGGATTCCCCACGTTCTGCGCCGGGTTGAAGATGGCCTCATCGGCTCCTGGATAGGTGTCGACCGCAGTGTTGGGATAAGGGCTGGAGGCAAAGCCATCGTCGATGTCCTTCTGCCACACCGCCTTCCACTGCCAGATGCTGACGGGCAGGTCGGTGGACCCCATCGTGTACGGGGGATTGGACCCCTCCACCGATGGAAACTGGACGGCAGCGGCGTCGGCGAAGAGCGTGGAGCCGTTCACGGCGTCGTCCACCTCGTCGTCGGCCCATTCCAGGAGCAGGAAGAGCCGGAAATCAGCATGGAGCGCCCGCACCGTCAGGGAACCCACGGCGCCGCCCCCGAATGGCGGCACCAGCTCCTGGGCGCTGAGCGAGACCTGCCTGGAGTTGGCCCCGTCCCACACCGCGGACCAGGGATCGTCCTCGAGGACCGGCGCCGATGCGGGTGTCGCCTCGAGCCGCGGTGCCTGCGACTTGACCGGGATCAGGCCGAATACCCCGCCGACGAGTGCCAGCGCGACCACCGCGACCACTGTGATGCTCGACCGGCGCGGGCTCCTAAAGGATTTCAGCATGCCGTGGCTCCGGGTCCGGCGCTAAGAAGGGAGGACACTCGTCGAGGGGACAGCCGTCCGCTTCCGTCGGCTCCGGCGGCGCCGGCTCGTCCCGATAGCGGTCGACCCTGCCGATACGGAGAAAGCGTTCCTCCCACCCGATGAACTCTGCGAGGAGACGACCCGCCGCGGTGTGCCAGTCGCGACCACCCGCCAAGACGACCCTCCCCGCGATCAACGGGGCCCAGCGGGCCAGATGCTCCCGCAGAAACGTGCGGTGGGCCGCCCGGGTCGTGTCGAGCCCGGAGCGGTCACCCTCCTCGCGGGCGCGGGCTTCCTTGAGTGCAAGGAGATAGGCGAATTCCAGCTCGACGGCGAGATGATCCGGCCTGTCGCCATCGGGCCGGACGCCAAACGCCCGGTAGAAGCCGGAGACATCGGCCTGGTGCTGGGTCTGCTGGAACACGTGGCTGGCACTGAATGCCGTCTCGTAGGGCGGGCAGTCCTCGGAGTAGCTCAGGGTGAACACCGTCTGGTGGGACCGCTCGAGGTCGCGTGCCCCGGTCCCGGCGAGGGCGCGCTCCAGCGCCTTCACCCCGGCAGCGATCTCGTCTGAGACGAGGGTGGCCCCGACGCGAGCCACCTCCAGGGCGCCTTCGAGTTGAGCGTGGACATCCTTCGTCGGATAGGAGAATGCGAGCGAGAGCAGCCGGTACATCGAGGCCCGGGCCAGCGCCCTCTCCTCGGCTGTGGCGCGTTTCATGATCCTCCCTAGATCGAGTTCAAATACTGGTCCGGCCGCTCGAAGTGGGCCTCGACCACCGAGGTCCGCACGATCTCCTCGCCGTCTCTCCCGTAACCAACCACGGTGTCGTTGAAGACCTCCAACGGCCGACCGTTGACGTTGACCTCCGACACCTTCTCGCCCTCGATCACCTCGAACTTGAAGATGATCTTCTGCGACACCCGGAAGAGCTGGAGGACCGCCTGGGTACGCCTTGTCGGGCGCTCGTAGACGTCGATGGCCCTTCCCACACCGGGCCCGAACATCTGTCGCAGATAGGGCCGGGGCACCCATCGCGGGGGGATGTAATAGATGTTGGGTTGGGTGCCGAACTGGGGATAGAGCGGCAGAGCCACCTGTGCCTCGCGGATCAGGTGATAGAGCGGGTTGTCCGGGTCCTCTATCCAGCTCCCCGTCTCGGTCACCGGCACCAGACCCTGCAGACGAATCTGACCGGGGCACACCGCCATGCACCGCGCCTCCATCGGCAGTCCATCTGTCAGCGGGTCGGACCCCTCGATACGGGGAAAGCACCCGATGCACTTTTCCGAGGTGCGTGTGTTGGGCCGGTACAGCGATTTCTTATAGGGACACTGTTCGACGCACTTGCGATAACCCCGGCAGCGGCGTTGGTCGATGAGGACGATCCCGTCCTCCTCCCGCTTGTAGATGGCGTCGCGAGGGCAGGCGGCGAGGCAGGCCGGATATGCACAGTGGTTGCAAAGCCGCTGCAGATAGAAGAACCACGTGTGGTGCTCCGGCAGCACAGCCCCCTCGGACAGGGGCCGGGTGGCACGCGGCGAGTCCTCAAACAGGTTCGGGGCCGACCACTCCTCATCCTCCGGGATGTACCCGACCGCCTGCTGGCGGCCCTGCTCGGCGGCCTCGAAGATCGTCGCGCCTTCATAGACACCGTATGGGGCATCGGGGCTGGAGCCGCCCTCCTCCCAGGTCTGACCTCCTGGGTTGGCTCGCTCGATGAGATCCAGCGTCTTCAGATCCCAGTGATGGGGATAGCCGCCGTACGGCTTGGTCTCCACGTTGTTCCACCACATGTCCTCCTGCCCCTCGGAGAACGTCCAGGTCGACTTACACGCCATCGTGCAGGTCTGGCAGGCGATGCAGCGGTTGATGTTGAACACGGCGGCGAACTGCCACTGGCCCGCCCCCGGGTCCAGCCGGTACGTCATCTCCCGCCCCAGCTGCCAGTTGTACACGCTGGCCATCAGTCAGCCTCCCTGTTCGCACCGTCGGGGATCGACTGTCCGAAGACCTCGTCGATCAGCGCCTTCACCCCGTCCTCGCCGAGCGCCTGCATGACCGCCGCCGCTCCGGCGTACCGCCGAACGGTGAACATCCGGGCCACCCGCTCCCGCGACCAACCCAACATCGCGAACTCCTCTACGAACGTGCGCCCCATGGCCTTCACCCCGTCGTGACCGGGCGTCGCCAGCGAAACTGCGGTGGCGATGAAGGGGTCGGTGGGCTCCGCCTGCTTCGTCCTCCCCGAGCGCGACACCAACTCGATCGGCACGAATCCGTGATCCGGGCTCATGAGATGAACCCCCCATCCAGGTAACGCAGCATTCGCTCGTCCTCTCCGGCGGGGGACATCCCCGACTCCCCCGGCTTCCACCGCCCCTGACCGCCCAGGCCTCCGTCCTCCGCCTTGACGACCCTGACCAGGGTCTCCTTGGGAACGGTATTGATGGCGTGGTTGTCGGCCTCGCCGCCGAACATGAAGGCAAACTCGATCTTCGACTTGTGGAACAGGGTGTCGGTCTGATGCATCGGCATCGCCCAGTCGCGGGTCACGCTCTGGTGGGAGCCGTAGCGATAGCTCGACTGATACCCGGTGTCCTCCGAAACGGCTCGCCCGTCGGGTCGCGTCTCGTGGGCGAGCACCGTCTTCTGGGTGGCGAGCCAATAGCCGTGCTTGGCCATCAGCACGTCGTAGGGGTATGCCGGGTTGAACCTGACCCGCAGCATGAGCCGGGCGACCTTGTGGAACGGATCGCTGGTGTCGTTGGGGTCGTAGTTCGGATATGGGCGGTCGGCCGGGTTGGCGTCGATGTACACATAGTCGCCGTCGTTGAGCCCCAGGTCGCGGGCGGCGTCGGGGTTCATGTGCACCTCGCGGTCGCCGACGTGGGGAAGGCGAACGTCCCGGCGATGCGGGTCCCCAAAGTTGTTGCCCCAGATCACATGCCAGTCGGTCACCGCCCAACCGCTGTGCGTCGTGTGGCGGGTCTTGGGTGTGAGGAAGTAGAAGCGGTAACCCGCCTCCCATAGAGGATTCTTGGACTCCTTGACCCCCGACCACGGCATCTTGATGTTGCGCACCGTGCGCAGGTCGGGGTCCATCTCCGTCTCCGGGATCCCATAGTCCTCGGGTCGGATCAACGGGTTGGAGGACACGATCACGTTGGGCAAGTACGGCGTGGCCTCGGGACCTTCGCGATGGACGATGAAGTTCTCGCCGTACTCGATCGCCTCGGGGATGTCCACGTAGGAGTGCATCCGCCCGGTGTCCGTCCAGAAGGGCAGGTCGTCGTGGATCTGCTCCCAGAAGGGGATGCGGGGGTAGGTGCGGAACATCATGAGGGCGGCGCCGGGTTCGCCGTACTTCCCGGCCTTGATGTCGTCCACCGTGTAGCCGCGGGTGGTGGCCGAGGCGTCGAGTAGCCGCTGCAGATAGACCTCGGCGCGGTCCTCCAGGGCGAACTTCCAGTAGTCGGTGAACCGCTCGTCTTCGAGCTGCGTGCCGAGACGCTCGGCGACACGAGCCATGATCATCAGGTCGTCTTCGCTGTCGAACAGCGGGGCGATGCCGTCCCTCCCCCAGATCTGCAGGAACGGGTTGGAGCAAGACGCCGTCACCTCGGAGGTCTGGAACTCGACCCACGAATTGGCGGGCAGGATGAAGTCGGAAAGCTCGCACGACGAGGTCATCTCGATGTCCTGTGTGACAATCATGTCGACGTGGGGGTTGACGTCTCTGATCACCATGTATGCGTGCTTGGCGTTGTTGATCAGGTTGACGTTGGTGGTCCAGATGACCTTGGTCGGCGTTGGCATGTGGCTCTCGCCGGTAAAGTTCTTTCGCCCGAACTTCGGCGTCTCCACGATCAGCGCCTTGTCCCCGTGGTCCCAGTAGGCGGGCTCCTCGTCCTTGGCGTAGTTGTGGACGGAGATTTCCTTGCCGTCGGCGGTGTCGTCGAGGTTGGGGTTGAACGGGTCCTCGGCCACCCAACCCTTGAACCCGGGTCCAGACCACTCCGTTGCCTGCCACAGGGCGGCCTTGTAGTTGCCGGCCCACGTGTGGCTCCCGGCGCCAAGCCGGCCGATGTTGCCGGTGAGCATCAGGGGGAGATAGGTGGCCCGGTTGTGCAGGGTGGCATGGAACCAGTGATTGATTCCCTCTCCGGTGTGGATCCCCACCGGCTTGATCGTCGCGATGTCGTTCGCCAGCCTCTCGATGAGATCGATCGGCGTGCCCGTGATCTCGTGCACCGTGTCCAGGTCGTAGTCCTGGAGATGATCCCGGTGTGCCTCCCAGATGGTCAGCACCTGCACCTCGGTTCCGTCGGTCAGCACGACCGGGCCGCGGAATCCGAGGTCGGGCTCGAAGCCCGCCGCCGCCATCCGACCCCCGACGTCGTCGCGGGTGATGGCCCGGAGCTCGCCTCGACCCTTGTCGAAAATCACCCGGTCGCCGCCGATGGCCTCGTACTGCTCGGTCGTGAGCTTCTGCTTGCTGAAGCTGGGCCCGGCGGCGTCCAGTCCCGGCTCATAATCGGGGAACACATCCGATGCCCGGAGGCGCTCCAAGTTGTCCTCACGCAGCAACAGGGGGAAGTCTGTGTACTTGAGAACGAAGTCCTCGTCGTAGAGGTCCCGATCCATCAGGATCTTCGTGATCGCCAGGAAGATTGCGGTGTCGGAGAGCCCGGGGCGCACCGGAAGCCAATAGTCCGATTTGGTGGCGGGCGGGCTGTACTCGGGGGTGATCGTGACGATCTTGCCGCCGCGCTCCATGATGTTCGAGAAGAAGTGCGACTCGGGCATCTTGTTCTCGACGAGGTTCTTCCCCACCTGGATAGTGAGCTTGGAGTGAGCCAGGTCGTTGAAGTCGGGCTCGGATGTCTGCAACCCGTGGACGAAGGGGTGGCCGGGGGCCTGGTCGCCGTGCCAGGTGTAGTTGGACCAGTTGCGCCCCGCCTTGGCCTGGTCGGGCCCCACGCCGCGGACGTGGGTGTCGAGCAGAGCGAGAGTGTTGCTCATCCGGTACATGCCGTACTTGCCGATGACGCCGAGCAGGCCCATCCCGCCTCTCAGCTTCATCGTTCTGGTGCCGGCCCCGCCCATGGCCTCGATCATCTCGGGTTGGTATCCCTCGGCAGCGAGGCGGGCGGCTCCTTGCTCCCCGGAGTAGGTCGCGGCGACGTTCGTGAGACCGCGGGCCACGTATTCGTACGCCTCGTCCCAGGACAGCCGGGTGAAGGAGTCGGTGCCCCGGGAGTCGAACATGTACTTGGTCCGGTTGGCCGGCGTCAGCTCCGGAAAGCCATCGTCGGCCCACTGCTTCCAACCGACCCGCACCATGGGGAAGCGGAGTCGATACGGGCCGTAGACCCTGCGATGGAAAGTCTGCCCCTTGGGGCAGCCGCGCGGGTTCCACTTGACGGAGGCGGTGTTGCCGAGCTGGTCGGCGTAGGAGCCGGCGTCGTAGTTGGGCTCGATTCGCTGGATGACCCCGTTGCGCTCGAAGACCCGTAGCCGGCAGGCGTGGGTGTCATTGGGCGAGCAAACGAAGGTGAAGCTGCGGTCGTAGGCGTACTGGTCGCGATAGACCTGCTCCCAGTTCCGGTACGGATACGCGGTGAGCGGATTGTCCACTCCCTCGGCCAGCTGAAGGTTCCTGAGCAAGGGGAAGCTGGCGGCGCCAGCGGCGGCCACCGCACCCAGCTTGAGGAAATCCCTTCGAGTCAGGTTCGGCATCACACTCCCCTCTCGTCGTCGGAGCCGTCCCCGATCGATCCTTGGGTAATGAGAAAGAGCCCGAGCAGGGCGCTCAGGTTGTGATGGACCGCCGTTGGGGCGGTCCCGGCCACCCAGAGGAGAGCGATCCCGGCGGCGATCAGGCGGACTCTCCCGTCGCTGACGGCTCCGGCGGCCAGCATCCCCGATGCTGCTGCCGCCGCCACGTAGAAGATCAACGGCAGCCCCAGCGTCGCTCCGAGCGCCCAGGTCGAGAGGAGAGCCGAGAAGCCGGGCCGGGACAGCATGAGACCGGCAGCCATGGCGGCGGCAACGAATCCCGCGATCCGCACCGCCCGGGTTGTTCCGCCCCCGGCGAAGGAGATCGCCGCCAGCACCGGAGCAGCGAGCAGAGCGGCCTCGGCGCCGGAGCGCACCAGGGCCGAGTCGCCCACCGCCGGGGCCAGAAATGCGATCTGCCCCAATGCGACTCCGAAGCCGGCGCTCACCGCTGCCGCCCGCATGAATCCCCGCGGCCCGGGAGCTGCAACCAGCACCGCCGCCCCCAGGATCACAAAGCCATGGAGAGCCCCCCGTGTCCCGGTCCCGACGGCGACGGAGGCGATCACGGTGAACGCGGCGGCGACCGGGAGGATGGTCCCGGCGAATCGCCGGGGCACCCGGGATGCGACGCCGACGGTGAATGCCGAGATGACAACGAGCGCAGCCACCGCTCCGGCGATGCCCGACCCGCCGAGCTCCAGACCCCTGGCCAGTGCTGGTCGGGACGGAGCCAAATAGGCCACCAGGGCGGCGCCGACCCGGTCGACCAGGATCTCGGCCAAGGCCAGGAGTGCTGCGGCGCCTGCCAGCATATGGGCCGTGGCGGGGAGTCGGTGGGAGGCTGCTCTCGCCGTCGGTGCGGACGGAACTACTGCTGGAATGGGTCGAACCCTCTTCGAGAGCGCCGGTGCTGTCATCGTCGACAAGGTTATAGTCATCCTGATAGATGAACGTCAAGCTAAGAAGTGGACGTTGTGGATAGGCCCCAGCCGTGAAGGTGACTCTGGGCCGACGCGGTGACTACGCAGTTCGGGCAATGATGAACGTCGCCCGCCACTCCCCGCAGCGGCGCAAGGCCCGCCAGATCGTGGCGGAGATGGACCTCCCCGAACGCTACGCCACCCAGATCCTCGGCACCCTGGTCAACTCCGGGTTCCTCGAAGCCCAGGCCGGGCCCGACGGTGGATACACCCTCGGCCGCTCCGCCGACGAGATAAGCCTCCTGGAGGTGGTCGAGCTCGCCGAGGGCCCGGTCACCCTCGACCAGTGCACGCTGCGGGGCGGGCCCTGCGACTGGGTGGCCTCGTGCCCGCTGCACGAATCGTGGGCCGCCGCCCAGACCGCCTTCACCGACCGGCTCCGGGCAACGACCTTTGCCGAACTGGCAGCGGCGGATGCGGCGATGAACGCCGACGGTGACCAGACCGAACAGCCCCACCGGATTCATATCGAGCGGCGTGGAATCCGGCCGTCGCTAGATCACCCCACCAAGTAGGGCTCGTTCAGCTCCCGCTGAGTGCGGCCTTGGCATCTTTCATGGTGAACCGCCCCTCGGTGATCTCGCGGCCGACGATGATCCCGGAGAGGCGGCGCCCCTCGGCCTCGAGCGCCACCAGTGCCTTCAGATCATCCATGTCCCGGGCTCCGCCGGCGGCCACCACCGGCTCGCTGGCCAATCCCAAGGCGCGCCGCAGGATTCCGAGGTTGGACTGCTCCGTCAGCGCATCCCGTCCCGCCTCGGCGACGTGAAAGGAGGCAACGCCGGCCGACGACAGTTCCAGAAGCACCTCCTCCATGTACCTCCCGCTGTTGACGGTCCAGCCCCGTATCGCCAGCTCCTCGTCGGGGCGAACATCGATGCTGACCGCGATGCTGTCCGGGTAGTCCCGGCACAGGTCCCAGATCATGACCTGATCCTCAATCGCCGCGGTCCCCATCACCACCCGCCAGGCGCCAAAACCGAGGAGACGCTCGACCTCTGCAGGGGAACGCACTCCGCCGGCGACTTGTACCGGGATCTCCACGGCCGCGATGAGTTCCTCGATCAGAGGCCGGTTCTCGTAGTCTCCGTATGCGGCCGCATCGAGATCGACAACCTGGAGCCTGTCCGCCCCCTTGGCCTCCCAGCCCTTGGCCCGATCCACCGGATCTGCGTCGAGCGAGATCGCTTCCCGCACGTTTCCCGTAGGCAAGCGCACGGCCTTGCGATCGAGGATGTGGACGCGGGCGAACAGATCCATGCGGTCACCCTAGAGCACCAACGTGGCCTGAGAGCGATGCCCTCAGATCCCGGCGAAGAGATCAGGGTCGGCCGGATCGCACTCCACCAGAGAGTGGACGAGGGTGAGGCTCTCGAAACCGATGAACCGCTGCAGCACGTCGGCAGGCAGGGTCCGCACCCACGAGTCCGGGGCGAGCTGGGTCTCGTGGGCGAGCAGCGCCCGATGCTTTTGATCGAGCCATTCGCCCACGTCGATCCTTGTCGTGATCAGTCCTTCCGGCGATCCCGCCGCCGGCTCCGCGGTGGCCTCCGCCCCACCGAGGTCGGGGGTCATCTCACGCCGAACCTCGTCCATGCCCCGCCGCGACCAGGTGACCCAGTACAGCTTGGAAGGCGCCCAGGGCTCGCCGAACCCTAGAGCCGGGTAGCGGCCGGTATCGGCAGCGGCCCAGTAAGCCGCCGTCCCGATGCGATGCACCTGAATGTGATCGGGGTGCCCGTATCCGCCGAAGGGATCGTATGCGGTCACGACGGCCGGGCGACGATCCCGGATGATCCGCACCAGGCGGCCCACCGCCTCCGCGAAATCGGCACCCCACAACGAGTCGGGATGGTGATTGTCGGCGGTCCCCATCATCCCCGAGTCCCGGTAGCCGAGGAACTCGAGATCTGCCACGCCGAGCGCCTCGAGGGCGGCACCCAACTCCGCCTCTCGTATCTCGCCCAGTCGTTCGCGTACCTCGTCGACGTCGGTGCGGTTGTGGATCTCCCCCGCCTCGCCTCGAGTGGCGGTGACGACGGTCACCGGCAGGTCGGCCTCGGCCGTTGCGGCGAGAATCCCTCCGGTGCTGATCGACTCGTCGTCGGGGTGGGCGTGAAAGGCAAGGAGACCGGGCATGAGCGCTCGACTCTACCGGCGTCGACCTCTCCCCAGGCTGCCGGGTGCGCCGCTTTCCGCCTGTCGGCGCACCCTCAGCTGTCGATGGCTCTTCGCCTTACGGCTCATCGCTGTGCGGCCCGGGGTCCCCAGCCCCAGGCCGCCGAGTTCGCGCCTATCGGCGCGCCCTCATAAAACGCGAACTCCCCTAGCTTTCCCCATCTGGGCGATGGCAGGAAGGGCGCCCGACGACGCAAGCAACCATTTCGCGCTTCCTCGTGGTTTCGGGTAGGGTCGCCAACCCCGGCGGGACGATCCGCCGGCCGCCAAGAGCGCAAGGGCCGGAGACGATGCGCCACACGAAACGACTCATCACGGTCACCGCAGCGATGGTGATGATGGCCGTCCTCACCACACCGGGCGCGCTGGGCAACCACGACACGAGCCCCAACACCGGTCCCGACCACGCCTTCGGCGAGGACGTCAACTATTCACTCGTGTTCCCGGTGGTCGGCCCCAACCAATTCGGCGACCACTTCTGGTCCCCTCGCGGCAGCGGGGTCCACCACGCAGTCGACATCATGGCCGACAAGATGACCCCGGTCGTCGCCGCCGCCTCGGGCACCGTCACCTGGGTCGGCTCGCGGTGCTGCACGCTGCGCATCAAGCACGACGACGGGTGGTCGTCGAGCTACATCCACCTCAACAACGACACTCCCGGCACCGACGACGGCCAGGGCTGGGGCATCGCCTCAGGCATCCAGCGGGGCACCAAGGTCAAGGCGGGCCAGCTCATCGGATGGGTGGGTGACAGCGGCAACGCTGAGGGCACCTTCTCCCATCTCCACTTTGAGCTGATCGACCCCCACGGCGTCAACGTGAATCCGTATGTGTCCCTCAAGGCCGCCAACAGCGGCGTCGCCGTGGCCATCTGCAAGCAGCCGAACGTGGGATCGATCAGCTCTCTGACCGGCGGCTCGGGCCTCCTCAAGAACGGAGCACGCGGCCTCGCCGTCACCCAGCTCCAGGAGTTCCTCTCCGCCATCGGGCACGACGTCGGCACGATCGACGGGATCTTCGGGCCGAAGACGCGGGCCGGAATCCGCCAGTTCCAGGAGCGTCAGGGACTCAGCCCCGACGGGGTGGTAGGGCCCAAGACTCGCAGCGCGATCCACCGGATCGCCGATGCCCTGCCCGCCGCGGCGGTGCTCGATCGGAGCGGCCGAATCCTCCGACCCGGAGCCCGCGGCACCGACGTGAAGCAACTGCAACAGATACTCCTCATGGCCGGCCACGATCCGGGCGGGGCAGATGGAGTGCTCGGACCGAAGACCCAGGCGGCGATCGAGGCCTTCCAGGCGAAGGCCGGCCTTGCCGTGGACGGCAAGATCGGGCCCAATACGAGAGCGCAGCTGTCGGCGGCCCTCGGCCTCGCCGGCCTCCGGCTCTGCAGCTGACGGTGCGGCTCTGTAGTGGGTTCCGATACCGACGGCACAGGCCTGACCCGTGATCGGGTTAGCCTCGCCGGGTGCCCTCCGACACCTTCACTCATAGCGTCTCCGTCGAAGCGACTCCCGAGGCGATCCATGCGGCACTCCAGGACCCGGAGACCTGGAAAGGCATTGGACCCATCGACGACGTGTGGGATGCCTCCCATCACGGAGACGAGCTCGCCGAGTTCAGCTGGAGCGCCCGCGCCGCCGGCAAGACCTGGGAGGGAACGGCGCGGCGGTCCGGGGACGACGGGATCGAGTCGATGACACTCGACCTGGACTCGCCCGAAATCGGCGGCTCGATCACGGTAAGCGTGAAGCCGACAGACGCAGGCACCTCTCTGACCGTAACCCTCGACGCCCACTCCAAGGGACGGCTCGCCGGGATGTTCTGGGGTGTGGTCGCCAACGCCCTACGCCGCGGCCTGGCCAGGCAGGTCGACTCGTTCGGAGATCGGTTCTAGACATCAGACATCAGACATCAGACATCAGACATCAGACATCAGACATCAGACATCGAAGAGTGTTCTTTCTGAAGTCTGAAGTCTGAAATCTGAAATCTGCTATCTGCAATCTGAAGTCTGAAATCTAGCGAGGCTAAGCCTCGCCCTCCTCCGCCTCCGCAAACGCCTCAGCCAGCTCGCGAGCCTGGTCGGCGTCGCCGTCGGCGATCTCGGCCCGGTCGGTGAGCAACGTCACCTCGTTGCGGAAGATCTGGAGGAAGCCGCCGTGGAGCGCCACCGTCACCGGATTCCCATCGACCGGATGGATCACCGTCGACCCGGTGGCAAGGGCCGCCATCGTCGGCTCGTGATCCGCCAGCACTCCGATCTCGCCCTCGGTGGTGCGAGTGATGAGCATCTCGGCCTCACCGGACCAGACGATGGCCTCGGGTGACACCACGTCGAGCTTGAAAGGCTTAGCCATCGCTCGCTTCTCCGAAGCTCGCAGACATCAGACGACAGATATCAGACGACGGTTTATCTGAAATCTGAAATCTGAAATCTGAAATCCGCTTCATGCTGCTTCCATCTCCTTCGCCGCGGCCAGCACGTCGTCGATCCCACCCTGCATGTAGAACGCCTGCTCCGGGATGTGGTCGACCTCGCCGTCCGCGATCATCTGGAACGAGCGGATCGTGTCGGCCAGCTCGACCGTCTTGCCGGGAATGCCGGTGAACTGCTCGGCGACGTAGAAGGGCTGCGACAGGAACTTCTCGATGCGCCGCGCCCTGCCGACGACAAGCTTGTCCTCCTCCTGCAGCTCGTCGATGCCGAGGATGGCGATGATGTCCTGCAGGTCCTTGTACCGCTGCAGGATCGACTGCACCTGGCGGGCGGTGTTGTAATGCTCGTCGCCCACGATCCGGGGATCGAGGATGCGCGACGTCGAGTCCAGCGGGTCGACCGCCGGATAGATGCCGAGCTCCGAGATCCGCCGCGACAGCACCGTCGTGGCGTCGAGGTGGGCGAATGTGGTGTGCGGGGCCGGATCGGTGATGTCGTCTGCCGGCACGTAAATCGCCTGGAGCGATGTGATCGACTTCCCCTTCACCGAGGTGATCCGCTCCTGGAGGGCTCCCATCTCGTCGGCAAGCGTCGGCTGATAACCGACGGCGCTCGGCATGCGGCCCAGCAGAGTCGACACCTCGGAGCCCGCCTGGGTGAATCGGAAGATGTTGTCCACGAAGAGCAGCACGTCCTGGCCCATCTCGTCACGGAAGTACTCCGCCATGGTGAGTGCCGAGAGGCCGACGCGCAGTCGCACACCCGGCGGCTCATCCATCTGACCAAAGACCAGCGCCGCCTTGTCGATGACACCGGACTCCTGCATCTCGCCGTACAGGTCGTTGCCCTCACGGGTGCGTTCGCCCACCCCGGCGAACACCGACACACCGCCGTGCTCGGTAGCCACCCGGTGGATCATCTCCTGGATCACCACCGTCTTGCCGACGCCGGCACCGCCAAACATCCCGATCTTCCCGCCCTGGACATAGGGCTCGAGGAGGTCGATGACCTTGATACCGGTCTCGAACATCTCGTTCTGGGAGGCCAGCTCCTCGAACGGCGGGGGGGGCCGGTGGATCGGCCAGCGCTCCGTCGCGCCGACCTCGCCGTCCTCGGTGTCGAGCGCCTCACCGAGCACGTTGAAGATGTGCCCCAGCGTCGCCTCCCCAACCGGTACGGTGATCGGCGCCCCGGTGTTGCGTACCTCGGAGCCGCGCACCAGGCCGTCGGTCGGCTTCATGGCGACAACGCGAACCTTGGAGTCGCCGAGGTGCTGGGCCACCTCGCCCACGACCGTCTGCGACTCTCCCTGGACGGTGAGATCGAACTCGACGGCAAAGTTGATCTCGGGCAGGGCATCCGGCGGAAACTCGACGTCCACGACGGGCCCCGCCACCTTTACGATCCGACCGGTGCTCACAGCATCGCTCACGGCTTCTCTCCTTGTGTCATCCATGCGTGAGCGCCTCGGCGCCCCCGACGATCTCTGAAATCTCCGTGGTGATCTCGGTCTGGCGAGCCTGGTTGGCCCGACGCGACAGGATCCGGACCAGCTCTTCGGCGTTCTCGGTGGCGGCCTTCATGGCGCGCCGCCGCGCCGCGTGCTCCGAGGCGGAGGCGTCCAGCAGCATCCCGAAGGCGCTGGCCTCCACGTAGCGCGGCAGCAGCCGACCGAGGATCTCCTCGGCGTCGGGCTCATAGGCGTAGCCGACCGGCCCGTCCTCGGATTCGGTGGCGTCCACATTCTCCGGAGGCTCGATCGGCAGCAGGGGCCATCGCGTCGGGACCTGAGTCAGAGCGGAGACGTAGCGGGTAGTGAACACCTCGATCGAGTCCACCTTGCCCTCGGCGTAGTCGTTCATCACCACGTTGGCGATCGCCCGGGCGTCGCCGTAGCCCGGCCTATCGGTGACTCCGAGGAACGACTGCTCGATCCGGTAGCCGCGGTACCGGAAGTAGCCCTGAGCCTTCTTCCCGACCGCGTAGACCCGGGTGTCAGTGCCTGCGTCGCTGTGCTCGATGAGACGGGCTTCGGCCATACGGAGAATGCCCGAGTTGTATGCCCCGGCAAGGCCCCGATCCGAAGTCACGGCCAGCACGCCGGCGGTCTCGACCTCGCGGGCATCGAGCAGGGCGTGAGAGGCGCCTCCCGACGCCGCGGCGACGTTCCGGATGACCTCGTTCATCTTGTCGGTGTAAGGCTGGGCGGCGGCTACCCGCTGCTGGGCCCTCACGATCCGGGAGGTGGCGATCAGCTCCATGGCGCGGGTGATCTTCATCGTCGAGTTGACGCTTCGGATCCTCCTGCGGATCAGCCGGAGCTCGGCGCTCGCCACTGCCGGCTACTCCTCGAACGTCTCGATGAAGGCGCCGATCGCGGCGTCCAGCGCATCGCCGTCGGGCAGGGTCCCACTGGCGGCTATCCCGTCGAGCAGGTCGCCGTAGCGGGTGCGCACATAATCGGCCAGGCCCTTCTCGAAGTCGGCGATCCGCTCCTCGGGCACCCCGTCCATGAACCCCTTCGTCACCGCGTAGATGGCGAGCACCTGGTCGGCGACCGCCACGGGGGCGTACTGCAGCTGCTTGAGCACCTCCACCACCCGGCGGCCCCTCTCCAGCTGAGCCTGCGAAGCGGCGTCGAGGTCGGAACCGAATCCGGCGAACGCCTCCAGCTCGCGGAACTGCGCCAGGTCGAGCCGCAGGGACCCGGCCACGCTCTTCATGGCCTTGATCTGGGCGTTGCCGCCGACCCGGGACACCGAGATGCCGGCGTTGATGGCCGGGCGGACTCCGGAGTAGAACAGGTCTGTCTCGAGATAGATCTGGCCGTCGGTGATCGAGATCATGTTCGTCGGGATGTAGGCGGAGACGTCTCCCGCCTTGGTTTCAACGATGGGGAGCCCGGTGAGCGATCCACCTCCGAGATCGTCGCTGAGCTTGGCGCAGCGCTCCAGCAGGCGGCTGTGCAGATAGAAGACGTCGCCGGGGTACGCCTCCCGCCCCGGCGGACGGCGCAGCAGCAGCGAGATCTCGCGGTAGGCCACGGCCTGCTTCGACAAGTCGTCGAAGATGACCAGGGCGTGCTCGCCTTTGTACATCCAGTGCTGCCCGATGGCCGAGCCGGCGTACGGGGCGTACATCTGGAGGGCCGGAGCCACCGAGGCGGGAGCGTTCACGACGACCGTGTAATCCATCGCCCCGTACTCGGCCAGGACCTCGACGACTCCGGCCACTGTTGATGCCTTCTGGCCCACGGCGACGTAGATGCACTTCACGTCCGTGTCGCGCTGGTTGATGATCGTGTCGACCACGAGCGCGGTCTTGCCGGTCTGGCGGTCGCCGATGATCAGTTGGCGCTGGCCGCGTCCGATCGGTGTCATCGCATCGATCGCCTTGACACCCGTCTGCAGCGGCTGGTGCACCGGCCGGCGCTCGATCACCGACGGGGCCTGCACCTCGAGCAGCCGCGACTCGGTGGCCTCGATCGGGCCCTTCCCGTCGATCGGGCCCCCGAGCGGGTCGATCACCCGGCCGAGCAGGGCATCGCCCACCGGCACCGACAGAACCCTTCCCGTCTGACGGACGATGTCACCCTCCTGGATGTGGGTGGCGTCGCCCATGATCACGGCGCCGATCGAATCCTCGTCGAGGTTCAGCGCCACACCGAGGAGCCCGCCGGGGAACTCCAGAAGCTCGGACGCCATCGCTCCCTCGAGGCCCTCGACCCGGGCCACGCCGTCACCGATGGCGGCGACGTAGCCGACGATGGCGGCTTCGAGGCCCGGTTCCCACCCCTCGAGGTTCTTGCGGAGCGCCGCGGCGATCTCCTGGGGATTGATGGTCAGTTCGGCCATGGTGCTCCTCAGCGCCTCGTCAACGTTTCACGAAGTTCTTGCATACGGTGCGACAGCGAACCGTCGATCACCGTGTCGCCGACCCTGGCGACGATTCCCCCCATCACGGCGGGATCGACAACGGTCTTCACCTCGACATCCTTGCCGGTCGCACGCGACAGCGACTCGGCGAGCCTGGCGACCGTCTCGTCGTCGAGCTCCACCGCCGATCGCACCTCTGCAATCGCCTTGTTGCGCTCGGCCGCCGCCCTCTCGGCAAGCCTGTCGGCGATGGCAGAGAGTTCCGAGGCCATCCCCACCCCGACGACGAAGTTCACGAGGTTCACGGCCAGAGCCGAGGTCTTGTCTCCCAGCAGGTCGTCGACGATGCCCTTCTTGCGATCGACCGGCAGACGCGGGTCGGTCATCGCGTCGCGCAGGTCCGGCGACGACTCGAAGGCACGGGCGATCCGGAACAGCTCGTCACCAACACGGGCAAGCTCGCCCTCGGCCTTGGCCACCTCGAGGATCGCCGCGGCGTAGCCGTCGATGCGGGGGTCACCGGCCATCAGCCCTCCAGAGTTTCCAGGTCGTCGATGTACTGCTCGACGAGGGTGCGCTGCGCCGCCTCGTCGACGCTGCCGGCCACGACCTTCTGCGCCAGTTCGAGCGAGAGCGCGGCCACTTCGTCTCTTATCTGGGCGGAGGCGCGCTGCTTCTCCGAAGCGGCGTCTTCGCGGGCCTTGCCCCGAATCGAGTCCGCCTCGGCCTCGGCCTTCGACACCAGGTCTGACCGCAGCGCATCGGCCGTCTGTCGGGCATCGTCGACGATCGTGTTCGCCTCTCCGCGGGCCGAGGCGAGCTGCTCCTTGTAATCCCCCAAAAGGCTCTCCGCTTCCGCCTTGGCCTTCTCCGCCTCGGTCAGCTGGCCGGTGATCGCCTCCTGCCGCGCCGCCAGAACGCGATCTACCGCCGGCAGCACCCACTTCCAGACGAACACGAAGATGATCGAAAAGGCGATCACGCCGGCGATCAGCTCCGCGGGGTCGGGGAGGAGCAGGTCGATGCCGCCGTTCTCCTCCTCAACAGCCTCTCCGGCGAGGACGATCATCGGTGCCATGAATTGGATCATGTGTCCGATCTCCTACGCGATGAAGAAGAGCACGAACCCGATCAGGGCGAGCGCTTCGGTGAATGCGATACCCAGGAACATCGTCGTACGTGCCATGCCCGCCGCCTCGGGCTGGCGCGCCATCGCCTGGATGGCGTTGCCGACCACGATCCCGATCCCGATTCCGGGACCGATCGCGGCGAGGCCGTACCCGATGAGGGCGATGGCTCCCTTGATCTCTTCCATTGGGTTGTTTCCTCCTTAGCTCAGTGCTCCGGATGCACTGATGTCTGGATGTACACCGCCGACAGCAGCGTGAAGATGTATGCCTGCAGCACTGCCACGACGAATTCGAACACGAAGATCCCGAGGCCGAACACGAACCACGGCAGGCCGATGACCGACCTGATCCCGATGTCTCCGACGGCGGCAAAGAAGACCCAGCCCGACGCCAGCAGCAGCGTGAGCATGAGATGGCCGGCCACCAGGTTCGCGAAGAGCCGCACCGCCAACGTGAGCGGGCGCAGCAGGAAGACCGAGACGAACTCGATCAGCCCCACCAGCCAGCGCAGCGCGATCGGGACGCTCTTGGGCCACACGATGTCGAAGAGGTAGCGAAATCCGTTCTTGTAGAAGCCGACGACCACAAAGATCAGCCAGGTGGTGACGGCGAGCATGAGCGGGATCGCCATCCGCGACGTCAGCGGGAAGTTGATCAGCGGGGTCAGCTCGAAGAGGTTGGCCACGAGGATGAACATGAAGATCGACAGCAGGTAGGGGGTGTAGCGGGAGCCCTCGGGCCCGATCGTGCCTTTGGCCACGTCATCGCGCACGAACGTGACAACCGACTCCATGGCGAGGCCGAACTTGGAGGGAACGACCCGGACCCGACGGAACCCGAAGTAGAGCAGCGCCAGGACGATGAACATCGCCAAGAAGGTGAGCACGACCGTCCGGGTGAAGTCAAACGGCCCGATCGAGAAGAGGGCCTGCTTGAACTCGAACAGCTCGATCACGTTTCCCGGAGCACAGATGATCTCCTCCGCCGGATCGCACTCAGTTGCGAGTATCAGGACGTCCACTCGAGCTCCCTCTCGTCTCCCCGGGCGACGGCCATCGCCTCGAGAGTCAGCAGCACCAAATAGGTCGCGATTGCGGCCACTCCGAACGCAATGCGGTCGATTGCGAACAAGCGCGCCACGAGCAACATCGACACCGTGATGGTGAGCAGCCGCAGCGCAAAGCCGAACAGCGCGGCGGCATGATAGGCACCCAGTGAGATGCGCGCCGCCGTCGACAGGATGACTCCCGAGGCGAGCAGGTTGACGACGATCACGACGACGCCGATCGCCGCCGCGATCGCCCCGTCGAGCCCCCGGACCATCCAGGCGACCGTCACCGCCAGGGGGCCGACGACGACGGTCCGCTTGACCGTGTGGCGGGCGAGGATCACCTCGATGTCGGGGAGGGCCTGCCGCTCAGACACCGTCGTCCTCGTTTGCGATCTTCCACATCCGCCAGAATCCGATGACCGACCCGGCGATGATCCCCAGCACCACGAGGATCGGGTCTGTACCGAGCCAGATGTCGGCGAGGTAGCCGAGGAGGAATCCCGACATGATCGTCGGGAAGAATCCGGCCGCCTCGAAGCCGGCGGCGACGTTGCGCCCTATCTCCTCGTGATGGCGGTTCACCCGCTGGCCCCCTTCGCCCTTTATGATTTCCTTCACAGCTCGTCTCCGCCCTTGGGGCAAGCAGCTCGCCTCACACGTGACCCGGGAAGTCGGCCGGATACGGCGGGAACTTGGAGGCGAGCGCCCCGATCTCCGATCGAACGCCGTCGAGAACGCCGGTGTCGTCGCGTTGCCGCAGGGCGCGGATCATGAGCCGGCCGACCTCCTGCACCTCGGGTTCCTGCATCCCGCAGGTCGTTGCCGCCGGCAGCCCGACCCGCAGGCCACTCGCCCGGTAGGGGGGGCGGGGATCAAACGGGATCGTGTTGAAGTTGAGCGTCACTCCGACGTCGTACAGCAGCCGGGCGGCGTCCCGGCCGGTGAAGTCCTCGTCGATCGATCGGAGATCGATGAGGAACATGTGGTTGTCGGTCCCCCCCGAGACGACCCGAACTCCCTCTTCGGACACCGCGGCGGCCATCGCCGCGGCGTTCTCGACGATCTGAGCGGTGTAGTCGCGATAGGCCGGGGTCGCCGCCTCGGCGAAACAGACGGCTTTGCCGGCGATGTGGTTGTTGAGCGGACCCCCCTGAGCGTTGGGGAAGACGCCCTTGTCGATCTGGGCCCCGAACTCCTCGCGCCCCATGATCAGGCCGCCCCGGGCCCCCCGCATCGCCTTGTGGGTCGTGGCGGTGACGACGTCGGCGTGGGGCACCGGGTTGGGATGCGCTCCACCGGCGATGAGGCCGATGATGTGGGCCGCATCGACCATGAACAAAGCTCCTACCTCGTCGGCTATCTCACGGAACGCGGCCCAGTCGAGCAAACGTGAGTACGCCGAGTAACCGGCGACGATCATCTTGGGGCGCTCGGCGTGCGCGATCCGTCGCACCTCGTCGAAGTCGACCGTCTCGGTCTCGGGGTTGACGCCGTAGGCGACGAAGTTGTAGAGGATGCCCGAGAAGTTGACGTGGGAACCGTGGGTCAGGTGGCCGCCCTGGTCGAGGCTCATCCCGAGGATCTTGTCCCCCACCTCGAGCAGTCCGAAGTAGACACCCATGTTCGCCTGGGCCCCGCTGTGGGCCTGGACGTTCACGTACTCCGCCCCGAAGAGTGCCTTGGCCCGCTCGATCGCCAGATTCTCGACCTCGTCCACCACCTCACAGCCCTCGTAGTAACGCTTGCCGGGGTATCCCTCGGAGTACTTGTTGGTGAGGACCGACCCCGACGCCTCCATGACGGCGCGGGACACGAAGTTCTCGGATGCGACGAGGTGCACGTGCGACCGCTGACGGTCGGCATCGCGCTGGATGAGCGAGGCGACCGCAGGATCGACGTCGGAAAGTGGAGCGTCGAACATGGAAGTCCTCCTGGGAGCGTCAGGCTAGTGCCACCAACGTGAGGCCCGGGCGCCCGGTCAGCCGGGCGACCGGCGTTCCGTCACGGAGTCGATGATGGCGATACCGGCTATCGGGATGAGCGGAGCGGCCACGATCGCCAGGCCCGGCGAGATCAAGTAGACGACCTTTGTGTAGGCCGCCAGGCCTACTGCGGTCCACAGGCGCCACGACCGCAGATGGATTCCCTCCTCGCTCCTCATCGTCCACGCCGCGCCGAGGCCGATCGCCAGCACGAAGCCGGTTGCCGGCTCGCGCGCTGCAAACGAACCTCCCACGAAAGCTCCCAGCACGATCAACGAGGCGACCGCCGCCGAGCGCCACGGTGAGGTCGCCCGTGAGACCAGGCCGACGATGAGCAAGAGGAGCGGGATCATCACAGCGGACGCGACGGCGGCGAGGATCGCCGCCGAGTCGTTTCCGTCCCCGGCCTGGACAATGGCGGTGGCCACGAACCCGAATGCGAGAACCGACACGATCGTCCCGGCGGCCACCGCGGCCCAACGGCGCCGAGACGAGATGGGCCCTTCCCACGCCGGCTGCTCGGTGGACGGCACCCGACGGCGCCGCTCGGGTTTCGAGTACCGCTCCAGCATCGTCCTGCGCTCGGAGGCGGGGCGCTCCCGCCGACCCCGCTGCCGGCTCATGGGACCTCCACATCGACGGGACCCGGCCGAAGTACCTCCGCAACGCTGCCCGTGAAGTCGACCACGGTGGACGCCGCCCCGCCTCCCCCGCCCGGAACGTAGACGGACACCGCTGATCCCAGGAGGCGGCGGGCGGCGCGGTCGTCGCCGGCGGCTACTCCCCCGGAGCGATTGGCGCTGGTCACCGCCAGCGGACCCGCCGTCTCCAGCAGCGCCAGCGCCGCCGGATGGTCGGGAACCCGGACTCCGACGGTGTCCTGCTCCGGGTCCCCGATCCACTCCGCAAGACCAGCCACCCTGCGCAGCACCAGTGTGAGACCGCCCGGCCAGTGGCGGGCCGCCAGGCGGCCCGCCGGCTCGCTCAAGACTGCGATGCTCCCCGCCTGCTCGACGTCAGCCACGAGGATCGGGATGGGCTTGAGCCCTGACCGCCCTTTTGCTGCGAAGAGGCGCTCGACCGCGGACCGGTCCCACGGGTCGGCGGCGATCCCGTACACCGTGTCCGTCGGTAGGCCGATGATCTCGCCGCGGCGCAGGGCGGTGAGGGCGTTTTCGATAATCGACATCATGCGGCGAGCGGGCAGCTTGCAGCTTGCAGCTTGCAGCGAGGCGCGCACGGTGTCGACTGCACGCTGCACGCTGTTTGCTGCAGGCTCAGATACAACACGACGCCCCTTTCCGGGCCACCAGAATCCGATCCCTGCCGGCGAGGTCCTGGCGGACCTCGCGGTCGAAGGCGAAGAAGAGGCCGTCGGCCGCCATCCCCTGGGTCTCCCCGATCTCGCAGATCACCCAACCCCCGATTCCCACCCACCAAGAGCCCTCGTCGGCGATCCGCTCCAGGATCTCGGTACCGGCCGGGCCCGACACGAGCGCCACCCTGGGCTCGTGGTCCCGCACCTCGGCTGGAAGCTCGGCGAAATCCTTCTCGGCAACGTAGGGCGGATTTGCCACCGCCAGATCGATGCGTCCCATGAGCCGTTTCGGAAGCGGCTCGAACAGGTCACCGTGGAGGAAGGCCACGTCGAGTCCGGTGCGGGCGGCGTTCTCCTTGGCAAGCGCCAGGGCGTCCTCGCTGACATCGATCCCGTACACCTGCGCATCGGGAAAGGAATGCTTCAGGGCGAGGGCCAGCGCGCCCGAACCGGTTCCGAGATCGACGATCACGGTGCCCGGTCCCGCCGCGCCGAGCGACGTCACCGCCTCCTCCCACACCCGTTCCGTCTCGGGACGGGGGATGAGAGCCCGCTCGTCTACGAGGAGGTCGACCGGCCCGAACTGCACCGAGCCCTCGAGGTACTGCAGCGGTTCGCCCGCCAAGCGCCGTGCCGCCAGAGCATCGATGCGGGAAATCTCCGCTGGTGTCGGCGGCTCGAGCGTCAACGAGGCGTGGCCACGACCGGTTACGGCCATGGCCAGGCGCTGTCGCTCGTGGGAGGGAAGGGGCATGTCCGAAGGGTAAGCCGCCCTGAGCGGACAAGCAGGTCGAGCCCGACGTGGCCCCTCCTCCGAAGTCAGGCGCGCCGCCGGCCGAGGCACCGACATGGCGGTACCGTGCCCACCCATCCGAGAGAGAGGAAAGTTCGTGGCAAACAAGATCGTTCACTTCGAGATCATGGGGTCCGACGGTGAGGCTCTCGCCGGGTTCTACCGCGAAGTCTTCGGATGGGACCCCGAGCCGGTGGAGGGCACCGACGGCTATCACCTGGTCGGGGAGGAGGACACCGGAGTCGGCGGAGCCGTCGGTCAGGGAACCGAGGAGATGCAGTCCTACGTGACGATGTATCTCGGAGTCGACGACATAGACGAGCACCTGGCCAAGATCGAAGGCACCGGAGGAGCCACCGTCACGCCCAAGCAGGTGATCCCGGGGGTTGTCGCCTTTGCACTGTTCCGCGACCCCGCAGGCAACGTGATGGGCTTGGCCGAGAACGAGACGCCGCCGGCCGAGTAGTCGGATGACGCAGACGGCACCCTTCGGGTCGTGGGAGTCGCCGATCAGCGCGGCCGAGGTGACGCGCGCCGGCCTCCGCTTCGGCGACGTCCTCAGGGTGGACGGTGGCGACCTCTATTGGGTGGAGAGCCGCCCCGAGGAGGCCGGCCGGAGCGTGATCGTGCGCCGCAGCGCTGCACGGGTGGTAGACGACATCGGGCCCGACGACTTCAACGCCCGGACGAGGGTCCACGAGTACGGGGGCGGTGCGTATGCGGTCGGCGACGGCGCGGTGTTCGCCACCCGATTCGAGGATCAGCGCCTGTACCGGATCGATCGTGAAGGTGATCCGATCGCCCTCACACCCGACCCGGACCCACCGGCCGGCCTCCGCTACGCCGATCTCGACATCGCCGATGGGTGGGTGGTCTGCGTGCGGGAGCATCACCGCGGTGACGGTGAGCCCCGCAACGAGCTCGTGCGGATCGACCTCACCGGCTCTTCACCCCCGGCCGTCATCGCCACCGGCCGGGACTTCTACTCGTCGCCCCGGGTCTCACCCGACCGGGCCGCCCTGGCTTGGCTCGAGTGGGACCACCCCAACATGCCGTGGGACGGAACCGAATTGCGGGTCGCCCACTTCGACTCGACCGGGTCTCTCGGCGAGTCGACGCTCATCGCCGGCGGCGTCGAAGAGTCGGTCACCCAGCCGGAGTGGGCTCCGAACGGAACGCTCCACTACGTGTCGGACCGCACCGGATGGTGGAACCTCTACCGCCACGGCCCATCCCAGGACGGGGCCGTGCTGCCGATGAACGCCGAGTTCGGGCTGCCGGGATGGGTCTTCGCCACACGCCGCTACTGCTTCCTCGACGACGGAACCTTGTTGGCCGCCCATTCCTCGCCAGACGGTGACCGACTGCTCGCCGTCGAGAGTGAGGAGGCGCGAACGATCGAGCTTCCCTTTCGGTCGCTCGGTTCGACGATGGCCTCGCGGGAACGCAGCCTGTACCTGCTGGCGGGCGGTCCCGGCTCCCCGACTGCGGTGATCGAGATCGATATCGACTCCGGCGCCCACCAGGTGCTGCGAAGCGCCGACACGGCGATCGACGAGCGGTTCGCCAGCATCCCCGAGGCGATCACGTTCGACACCCCGGACGGGAAGGCCCACGCCCTCTACTACCCGCCCACCAACCCGGAGTTCACCGGGCCCGAAGACGAGGCCCCACCCCTGATCGTCGAGATCCACGGCGGACCCACCGGGCAGGCACGCACCCCCTTGAACCCCTCGTACCTGTTCTGGACCAGCCGCGGCTTCGGCATCGTCGACGTTGATTACGGGGGGTCCTCGGGATACGGCCGCGAGTACCGCAACCGACTCCGCGGCAACTGGGGAGTGGTGGACGTGAGGGACTGTGCCCTCGCTGCTGCCCACATCGCCTCGATCGGAAAGGCCGACCCCGATCGGCTCATCATCACCGGCGGCAGCGCCGGTGGGTACACCACCCTCCTCGCCCTGGCGCTACACGACGAGTTCGCCGCAGGCGCGTCGTGGTACGGCATCGCCAGCCTCGAGGCCCTCGCTCGGCACACCCACAAGTTCGAGGCCCGCTACCTCGACCGGCTCATTGGTCCCTACCCGGAGTCGAAGGCGATCTACACCGAGCGTTCCCCTCTCACGCACATCGACCGGATGAACACGCCGGTGATCCTGCTTCAAGGCCTCGACGACGAAGTCGTGCCGCCCGCACAGGCCGAGATGATGCGCGACGCACTCGTGGCTCGCGGCGTGCCGGTGGCATGCGTGATGTTCGAGGGCGAGGGCCACGGCTTCAGAGACGCCCGGAACCAGATCAGAGCGCTGGAGTCAGAGCTGTCCTTTTACAGCCAGGTGCTCGGCTTCGAGCCCGCCGGAGACATCGAGCCCGTCGCGGTGCAGGGGCTCTGACGCGCAGCCCCGGCCCGGCTCCAAACCGGGCCGGAGTCAACGCCCGCTCACCCGGAGGTAACCGTCGCCTCCATCCCCGCTTCACGGTGGCCGGGAATGTTGCAGAAGAAGCTCGCGGCCGGCGTTCCTTCCGGCACGACGAACGTGATCTCGGCGAACTCCCCCGGCGCCGCCTCGACCAACACTCCGTACTCGGTGATCTCGAGGTTGTGCACGACCGCCCCTTCGTTGCGGAGACGCAGCGTGACCTCGTCTCCCGGAGTCAGGTTCAACTCAGGCAAGTCGAAGGCGAACTCGGTGGCGACGACCTCGATGACGCCGTCTGTCACCTCGCTCTCTTCGGAACGTTCGCTCCCCGGCACCACCGGGAAGCCGTTCTGGAATCCCCACACCCAGAACATCTCGTTGGAAGTGTGCATCGCACCGGCCGTGTCGTATCCGGTGTCGATCGGACTCCAGACCCCCGTACTCACGTCGAAGCCGATGACGGCGACGTCGACCGCGGCCGATCCGTTCGGTCCTCCGGCAGCATCAGGCGTCGGAATCCCCGGATAGGCGAAGTAGACGTCGTCGCCGAGACGATCGATCTCGAAGGGGCTCGCCTCCATCTCCTTGGGCGGAGCAGCCCGCAGCAGGCCGCCGCGGTTGACCGTCGCCTCGAAGAATCCGGTGAGAGCCGTCTCCACGTCGCCCCTTCTCACCGCGTCGGCGGCGTTGAAGCGGAGCGAGTTGAGGGCGCCGATGATGTCGCCCACCTCCCAGGTAGTGAGGCGGGTCACCCCGGCGAACGAACCGGTGGCTCCGTCGTACCCCTCCATCATCTCGACGAAGAGCCCGACCGCCCGGTCGCGATGATCCTCGTCGTCCAGCACCCGGGCCGATTCCATGAGCCCGCGGATGGCCCGCGCCTGCTCGACCGGGCCATTTGGCTCGACGGCGGCGAGAGCGTCACCCAGGGTGGAGAGCCGGTCCAGTGCCCGGCTGCGCAGCGAGGCGTCCTCGGTGGAGGCGGCGAACCACACCATCGCCTGAGCGGCCTGGCTCATACCCAGGACGTCGCTCGGCTCGACCGCTTCCAGCAGCTCGAACAGTCCGTCCACTTCGGGGGCCAGCACGGCGAGATAGGCCGGGTCGCCGTAGACCCCGTTGAACGAGTCCGCCTGCTGCAACGTGAGCCGCAGGTCGGACAAGGCAATCAGCATCTGGAACTGGTCCACATCCGCCGCGGTCCCTCCGCTGGGCGTCACCGTGGTGCCGTCGTACTGTGCTTCGGCGACAAAGAAGCCGTCCCCGGCCCGCAACTCGTCGAGGGCGAACCTCGCCTGGGCCTTGGCCTCGGCGAACAAGACAATGCCCTTGAAACGATCCATCGCTCCGAAGGAGTCGGTCGGGGCGCCCGCCCAACCCCCGTTGTTGAACAGCTTGGCCCACTCGAGCTCCTTGAGGATCGTCTGCGCCTGGGCCGAGGGAATCAATCGGGTGTCGAAGGCGTCCGGCGACCAGCGCCAGTTGGTGAAGTCCATGGGATCGCCGTTGAAAGCGTTGGCAAAGGTGGCATCACCCCCGGCATACACCGCCCGGATCAAGCCGGCGTTGGCCGGCATGACAACGTGCTCGCCCTCGTCGGGACCCTGGTCCACTGCGGCGACCATCTGCATGACCGCCTCCATCGGCGGCTCGAGCGGAACACCCAGCCCGGCCATCATGACGACGCTGCCCAGGTTGTACCGGCTGTACCAGTATCCGTTCCAGGCCACTGCCTCGATGTCGTATCCGGAGAGACCGCCTCGGAAAGCGGCCACCTCGACGGCGACCGGGCCTGCCGGCGACGTGGTCGCCGCCGCGGTATCCGCCGGGGTTGTCGGCACTGTGGTCGATGACACGGCATCCGTCCCATGCGACTCTGAGCATGCCGCCGCCACCAGTGCCAGAGCGGCGACCACCACGGCGAACCGCCGCACGGACCGGCCCTGTAATCCAATCATTTCTACCTCCTCGTGATTTCCTTCACAAGAACACGACCGGGATGCGGCACGCACGGGCCAAAAGTCCTTCGGTGTGTCGTAACTCCGACGTTGCAGGAGGCACACCGACGGAAGTCCGTCAATCGGCGGCCGATGGCAGACCCTGCGCCCGCCCGCAATCCGCAACTCGCGGGCACTCCCTACAATCCGGCGCCGCAGGTGGACGAGGTATCCACAACGACCCGGGAGGCGGCAGGTGGGGGCACGACGATCCAGCCGTGTTGCGGCCCTCACACTGGCGATGGTTCTCGTGGTGGCGGCTTGCACAGATTCCGACACGACGGCCACCACGACGATCGCCCCGACGACCACCGCCCCGACGACCACCGCCGCAACGGCCGGAACTGCTACAACCACCACGACCACCCGGCCTCCCCCCGAACTCCCGACCTTCGCCGACGACGACGATGAGATCGATACCGACGAGGCAGTTCGGATCGGGGTGCTCGACAACGGGCTGACCTACTACATCCGCGAGAACCGGGCTCCCGGCGGGCGGGCTCAGCTCCGGTTGGCGGTGCGAGCCGGATCGATCCAGGAGGCCGAAGATCAGCGCGGTGCCGCCCACTACCTCGAGCACATGATGTTCAACGGCACCGAGCGCTTCCCGGCCAACGAGCTGGTGCTCGTCCTGCAGCGCTTCGGAGCCGAGTTCGGCGCCGACATCAACGCCTACACCTCGTACGAAGAGACGGTCTACGAGCTGGAGCTGCCCACCGACGACGCGGCAACGATCGCGGCGGGATTCGACGTCCTCTTCGAGTGGGCCACGGCCGTTGCCCTGGACCCTGCCGAGGTCGACCTGGAGCGGGGCGTGCTCGTCGAGGAATGGCGGTTGCGCGACCAGGGCTTCTGGGGCCGGTACTTCGTGGGCGTCACCGAACGGCTCCTGGCGGAGACCCCTTATGAGGATCACGAGCCTCTCGGCACCCCCGAGGAGGTGGCGGCGACCACCCCGGAGGGTTTGCGCCACTTCTTCGAGACCTGGTATCGGACCGACACGATGGCCATCGTGGCCGTCGGTGACTTCGACGCCGACGTGATCGAACAGCTCATCTTCGAGCGATTCAACGCCGTCGACGCGGCTACCGATCCCGAGCCGGTGCCGGAACCGGCGACGTCCGCAGCCGAGCGGCCGACCTTCTTCATCCTCACCGATCCCGAATTCCCCCAGGCATGGGCAGAGCTCAACTACCCGCTTCCCGTCATCCCCGGCCCGGGATCGGTGGGCTCGGTCCGGCAGTCGATGGCCCTCGACCTGGCCTGGGACATGATCGTCACCCGGCTTGCCGAGGAAACGCTGCGGGGCGACGTCCCGTTCTTCGACCCCTCATTCGCCGCCAACCCACTGGTGAGAGCACAACGAACCCCCGGCCTGGCGGCGTTTGCGCATCCCGAGGATCTTGCGGTCACCACCGAGGCGCTGCTCGCCGAGGTGCAACGAGCCCGCGCCCACGGCTTCACCGAGGGTGAGATGGAAAGAGCCATCGACGACATGCGGGGCGGTGTGGAGCTGGAGTTCGACGAGCGGGGTACCACCCAGGACGCCGCCTACGCCGGACGATACGTCGAGCACTTCCTCGGAGACGTGCCCATCCCCTCTGCCGAGGACTGGCACGACCTCCGCCTCCGGCTCCTCGACGAGGTGACCGCCAATCAGGTGTGGGACACCTTTGCGGCGACAATCGCCTCGACGGCCCCGTTCGTCATCATCGTCGCCCCCGAGGCGTTGGCGGGACTGATACCCGACAAGGATGGGTTGGCGGAGATCGTGGAGCGGGTGGCCACCACCGACTATGAGCCGTTCACCGATGACGCCACAGCCCTCGAGACCCTGATGGAACGGCCCGACACGACCCTGGTGAACTCCAGAGGCCAGTTCTCGGACACCGGTCTCACCGAACTGACCCTCGCCAACGGATCCCGCGTCGTCTTCCTGGTGACCACGATCCGCGACGACGTGGTGGTGTTCAGAGCCTCCAGCCCGGGGGGATGGGCAACATTGCCCCCCGGCGATGTCGTCGAGGCTCAGATGATCTCGGACGTGGTGCTCAAGAGCGGGGTCGGCGACATCGACCAGGTCACCCTGGAGCGGACGCTGTCGGGGCTGATAGTTTCGCTCGCACCCTTCATCGACGAGGTGCACGAGGGCTTCTTCGGCGAGGCGGCCACCCAGGATCTGGAGACCCTGCTCCAACTGGTGCACCTGTACATGACCGAGCCGCGGTTCGAGCAGACCGCCCTCGACATTGCGATCGGCGAGACCCTCCCCTTCGCCGCCAATCCGGACCAGGTGCCGGATCTCGCCGTGTCCGCCGCCGTGGCCGAAGAGCGCTTCTCCGGTGACGCCCGGTTCGGCGTGCTCCCCACCGAGGATGACCTGACGACCTTCGACCTGGAACAGGCCGCTGAGCTCTTCGTCGATCGCTTCGACGATCCCGGCGACTTCGTGTTCGTCTTCGCCGGTGACTTCGATCAAGACGAGGTCGAGGATCTCGCCAGGCGCTACTTGGGATCGATCCCGGGGCCGGGAGACACCGAACCCTTCGTCAACGTGCGTCCCGACCCACCCGACGGAGTCATCGAGCGGGTCGTCGAGGCGGGAACGGGACAACTGGGAGGAGTCACCTTCCTGTTCAGCAACCCGATCACGCTCGACCCCGACACCCGGATCGAGATCGACCTCCTCGACCTCGTCATCCAGCAGCGTCTCACCGAGAGGATTCGCGAGGAGCTGTCGGCGTCGTACTCTCCGTTCGCCTTGGTCGAGTTGGTCGAGGAGCCCGAGCAGTCCGTCGAGTTCAGGATCCAGATCAGCGGCGATCCGGACGGGCTCGACGAGGTGGTCGAACAGACCTTGGCAGTGCTGGCCGACCTGCGTGACAACGGTCCCACCGAGGACGAGCTGGCGATCGCCGCCGAGCAGCTGCTGCGCGACTACGAGTTGGTCTCGAACGAGCTGCTCTCCCAGGCGATCGTCTTCAGCGCCGAGCACCCCGACGAGTTCCTCTCGGAGATCATCGCCCGCATCGATCGCACCTTCGATCCAACCCGACAGGACATCCGTGACCTGGCGAGAGCGCTGCTCCCCGGGGACGATTACATCCTGGTGAAGCTGGTTCCGATCGGTTTCGAGGGATAGGCGGCAGCCAAGAGATCGCCCGCCGAGCGCAGCGAGGCGATTGCCCTGAAACAGCGATCGGCTCCAAAGGAGCCGGGCAATCGGCTGCGCCGGGCAGAGCCTCAGCGATCGCCCGCCGAGCGCAGCGAGGCGATTGCCAGCTGCTGATCGCCCGCCGAGCGCAGCGAGGCGAATGCCAGCAACTGATCGCCCGCCGAGCGCAGCGAGGCGATTGCCAATGATTGCGATCGACTCCGAGGGAGCCAAGCAATCAGCCTTCGCTGAGTCGTCTCGCCTCGTCGTCGAGTGTGAGGGCGTCGACGAACCCGTCCAGGGCGCCCTCGAGGATCTCGGGGAGCCGCTTGATCGTCAGCCCGATCCGGTGATCGGTGACCCGGTTCTCCCGGTAGTTGTAGGTGCGGATCTTCTCGGCGCGCTCCCCCGATCCCACCTGGGCCTTGCGGCTCGCCGCCAGCTCCGACATCTGGCGGTCCATCTCGATCTGGAAGAGACGAGCGCGCAGAACCCGCAGGGCCTTGGCCTTGTTCTGCAGCTGCGACTTCTCGTCCTGGCAGGTGACGACGAGCCCGGTCGGCTTGTGGGTCACGCGAACGGCCGAGTCGGTGGTGTTTACCGACTGCCCGCCCGGTCCTGAAGAACGGAAAACGTCTATCTCGAGGTCGTTCTCATTGATCTCGATCTCGACCTCGTCGGCTTCCGGCAGCACCGCCACCGTGGCGATCGAGGTGTGCACCCGTCCCTGGGACTCGGTCTTGGGGACCCGCTGCACCCGGTGCGAACCCGCCTCGAACTTGAAACGCGAGTAGGCGCCCGAACCCTTCACAGCAAATGTGACCTCCTTGAACCCGCCCGACTCTCTCGCCGAGGTCGAGATCGGCTCGATCAACCAGCCGTGCGTCTCGGCATATCGCTGATACATCCGGTACAGGTCTCCGGCCCAGATGGCGGCCTCGCCGCCTCCGACCGCCGCTCGAATCTCGACAATGACGTCCTTCTCGTCGTTGGGGTCCTTGGGCACCAACATCAGCCGGAGCTTCGACTCCAGCTCGTCGGCGACGGCGAGGCGATCCTCGGCCATCGTCTTCAACTCGGCGGCGAGCTCGGCATCCTGCTCCGCTGCGGCGAGCTCACCCGCCTCATCGGCATCCTGAGCGGCGGCGCGCTGCTCGTGGAACACGTCGACGACCTGCTTGAGTCCAGCGTGGCGCTTGGCCACTTCGGTGTAACGAGATCGGTCGGCCAGCACCTCCGGATCGGCCATGGTGTCGAGAGTCTCCTCGTACGCCTGCTCGATCTCGGTGAGGCGCTCGACGAGGGCATCGTCCATCACGAGGACACCACGTATCCCAGAGCTCCGGGAGCGACGGGACCTCGGCGCTCGACCATGGAGCGCTCCTCTTCGTCCAGCGCCGCCAAGAGCGACGCCACCGCAACCTCGACCTGGTCGTCGGTCGGCTCCCTTGTGGTGAGACGCTGCAGCCAGATTCCGGGCCGAGAGGCCAGGCTCATCCAGCGATGGTTTGCGGCGAGCTTGAGGATCTCATACGAAATGCCGGCGATGACAGGGATGAGCAGCACCCTGCTGGCCACCAGCCAGAACCAGCCCGGCCTGCCAACGGCGGTGAACACGACGATGGCGATGAGGATCACGATCAGGAGGAAGTTGGTCCCACACCTGGGATGGCGCGGGCTGTGCTTCTGAATCTCGTCGAGCGCGAGTGGATCGCCGGCTTCGTAGGCGTGGATGGTCTTGTGTTCGGCCCCGTGATACATGAACACCCGGGCGATCTCGGCGGAGCGACCGATTGCCCAGATGTAGCCGACGAACAGCAGCACTCGCACGACGCCGTCGACCACGTTGAAGACGATCGTGGACTCGCCCAGAAACCGCTCGGCGCCCCGAGCGACGAGCAGCGGAAAGAGCATGAAGAGGGCGATGAAGAAGACCAGGGCGACGATCATGGCTCCGGCGATGTGGCGTGGCTTGATCTCCTCCTCGTCCTCGTCGGTGGCCTTCATCGCCGACCACGACAATGCCCGGAACCCCAGGCTGAGGGACTCGATCAGCACCATCACCCCGCGGATCAGGGGGACCTTGGCCGCTCGGGAGCGAGCCGACAGCCGAGGTAGCTCGTCGCAGCGGGCCTCGATGACACCGTCGGGACGCCGCACCGCGACCGACCACGCCTTGGGGGCGCGCATCATCACGCCTTCGATGACGGCCTGGCCTCCGACGGTGGCACCCGGCGGGCGGCTCAAGTCAGATCACTCGTCCTGTTCGGACTCGGTGCTCTCTGCCGTGGCCTCAAGGGCCGGCTGAGGAGACGGGGCGGCCTTCTCGCCGTAACGCCGGCGGAAGCGCTCGATGCGACCGCCGGAGTCCACCAAGATCTGCTTTCCGGTGTAGAAGGGATGACTGGCGCTGGACATCTCGACACGCACCATCGGGTAGGTGTTGCCGTCCTCCCACTCGATCGTCTCATCGGTGGCCGCGGTCGACCGGGTGAGGAACTTGAAATCCGATGAGGTGTCGACGAACACGACCTCTCGATAATCGGGGTGGATGCCTTGCTTCACTGTTGCTGCTCCTGCGAGGTGATGATGCTAATCAGGACCCGGGCTGGGTCGACTTGGCGATATCGGCCAGGAACTCGGCGTTCGACTTCGTGTTCTTCAGTCGATCGATGAGAAGTTCGAGGCCGGCCGCAGGTTCGGCGAGGGCCAGCAGCACCCGGCGCAGCTTCCACACCTGGGCGAGCTCGTCCCTGTTGAACAGCAGCTCCTCCTTACGGGTGCCCGAGGACGCGATGTCGATGGCCGGATAGACCCGCTTGTCGGCGAGCTTGCGGTCGAGCCGCAGCTCCATGTTCCCGGTGCCTTTGAACTCTTCGAAGATCACCTCGTCCATCCGCGAACCGGTCTCGACGAGCGCCGTTCCCAGGATGGTAAGGCTCCCCCCCTCCTCGATGTTGCGGGCAGCACCGAAGAACCGCTTCGGCGGATACAACGCCGTCGAGTCCACGCCACCGGAAAGGATCCGGCCCGATGCCGGAGTCGCCAGGTTGTAGGCCCGGGCGAGCCGGGTGATCGAGTCGAGCAGGATCACGACGTCGTTGCCCATCTCCACCATCCTGCGAGCCCGCTCGATGGCGAGATCCGCCACCTGGGTGTGCTCCTCGGCCGGGCGGTCGAAGGTGGAAAAGATCACCTCGCCCTTGACAGAACGCTGCATGTCGGTGACCTCCTCGGGCCGCTCGTCGACGAGCACGACGATGAGCTGGCACTCGGGGTTGTTGGAGGTGATCGAGTTGGCGATCTCCTTGAGCACCGTCGTCTTGCCGGCCTTCGGCGGAGAGACGATCAGGCCGCGCTGGCCCTTTCCGATCGGGGCGATGAGATCGACGATCCGGGCCAGAACGTGGTTCGGCTCCCCGTCCACCTCGAGGCGAAGCCGGTCGTCGGGGAACAGCGGGGTGAGATCACCGAACTTGGGACGCTTGTGAGCATCCTCGACGGTCATGCCGTTGACGTGCTCGATACGGGTGAGCGCCGGAAACTTCTCCTTGGACCGGGGAGGGCGGATCGGGCCGCTGACGATGTCACCCTTGCGCAGGCCGAACTTGCGCACCTGGCTGGCCGACACGTAGCAGTCCTTGTCCCCGGGGAGGTAGCCGGTGACCCGGAGGAAACCGTAACCCTCGGGGAGGATGTCGAGGATGCCCTCGCGGTCCTCGAGGTCGGCCTCATCCCATTGCTGCTGGTGACCACCACCGCCGCCGCGGCTGCGACGCCTGCGCTGGCCGCCCCCGGAGCCGCTCTTGGACTGGCCGCCCCCGGAGCTGCCCTGGGACTGGCCTCCTCCGGACGCCTTCTTGGCGGCGGGCTTGTCGTCGCCGCCGGCGTCACCGCCGTCGGACGATGCTCCGTCGCCGGAACGGCGCTCTTCGATCTCGGGCAGATCGACCGGCGCCGGCTCACCGCTGGCCTCGAATCCGTCTGAGTCGATGATCACCGCGATCAGCTTCGACTTCTGCAGGCTCTTGTGGCCTTCGATCTCAAGCGATGCCGCGATCGTGCGCAGTTCGTCGAGATTCTTCTCCTGGAGCTTGGCTCTGGTGGTCATTTGCTCCCTCTCTGATCGGCGAGCGCCTCCTGATAGGCGTCCCAGTCCTGGTTGAACCGCTCGTTACCGATGTCGGTGAGCGGATGGTTGAAAAGCTTGTCCATCACGGCGAACGGCATCGTGGCGGCGTCGGCTCCGATCCTGGCCGCCTCCACGACGTGGCGGGGGTGACGCAGGCTGGCTGCGAGCACCTGGGTCTTATGTCCCTGCACGGCGTAGATCTCCACTATCTCTTCGAGCAGCGCGAGGCTGTCGTTGGCGATGTCGTCCACCCGGCCGAGGAAGGGCGAGACGAATGTGGCTCCAATGGTGGCGGCCAGGATCGCCTGGGCCCCCGAGAACACGAGGGTGACGTTGATCGGGATCCCCTCGCTGGTGAGGCGAGCACCGGCGGTGACGCCCGCCCTGGTCATCGGAACCTTGATGACGATGTTGTCTGCGATATCGACGAGCTGTTTCGCCTGAGCGAGCATCTCCTCGGGCGCATCGGCCACGACTTCGGCCGAGACCGGCCCCTTGACGATGTCGGTGATCGCCTTTAGGAGGTCGTGGAATTCGAGCCCCTCCCGGGCGGCGAGGGTCGGATTGGTCGTGAGACCCTCGAGGATGCCCCAGGAATGGGCGGTTTCGATGTCGGCCAAATGAGCCGTATCGAGGAACAGCTTCAACGGATTCTCCAGAACGTAGTTCTGATTCGGGGACCCGCCAGACCGAGCACACGCGTGAGCCGGCGGACGGAGTCCGGGGAAACGGGTGATCTACCCGAGGAGGTGATTGTAGAGCGTCTTCGCCGCTGGGCAAAGGCGCATCGCCCGGATCACCAGCCGAGTGCCTCCCGGACCGCATCGGCCTCGGGGGCCACGGGATCGGGTTGCATGGTTTCATCGACCGCAATGGCAGGGTCCTTGAGCCCGTGTCCGGTCAGCGTGCATACAACCGGCCCCTCAGGCAGGTCGCCCCGATACTTGATCAGGCCGGCGACCGATGCCGCCGACGCCGGCTCGCAGAACACGCCGACGCTCGAGGCCAGCAGGTCGTACGCAGCCAGGATCTCCTCGTCGGTCACCGCCTCGATCCGCCCGTGCGACTCATCGCGGGCGGCCACCGCCCCTTCCCACGAGGCGGGGCGACCGATCCGGATCGCGGTGGCCACCGTCTCGGGCTCGTCGATCGGCTCACCGCGGACGATTGGAGCCGCCCCGGCCGCCTGGAAGCCCCACATCCGAGGTGCGGCGCCCGAGGCCCGATACCCCTTCCAGTGGGCGGCAATGTTTCCGGCGTTGCCCACCGGCAGGCAGTGGACCGCGGGGGCACTTCCCAGCGCCTCCATCACCTCCCAGGCGACGGTCTGCTGCCCCTCTATCCGGTCGGGGTTGACGGAGTTGACCAAGACCACGTCGTCGCCGGTGATCTCCCGGACGACGCCGAGGGCAGCATCGAAGTTGCCGTGCACGGCGACCACCCTTGCCCCGTGCCGGACGGCCTGTGCCAGCTTTCCCAGAGCCACGTTTCCCGCGGGGAGGATCACGACCGCCTCGATTCCGGCCCGAGCCGCGTACGCCGCGGCCGACGCCGAGGTGTTTCCGGTGGAGGCGCACACGACTGCCCCCGCCCCGCGCCCGACGGCCTTGGAGACGGCCAGCGTCATCCCCCGATCCTTGAACGATCCGGTCGGATTGGCCCCCTCCACCTTGAGATGGACATCACGATCGACCATCGCGGACAGAGCGGGGGCGGCCAGCAGCGGCGTGTTTCCCTCGAGAAGAGTCACCGCGGCCACTCCGTCGTCGATGTCGAGACGATCCCGGTACACCTCGATGAGGCCCGGCCAGCTCACCCGTCCTCGCTCTCCACCCGGATCACCGAGGCGATGGATTCGACCGCGGCGAGCGACCGGAGCGCCTCGACCGCGGCCTGCTGGGCGGCCTCGGGAGCGGTGTGGGTCACCAGCACGAGGGTGGCCGAGTCGCCCCGGCCCTCCTGACGGACCGAGAGGATGCTCACCCCGGCCTCACTGAAGGCGCCCGCTATCTGTGCCAGCACACCCGGGCTGTCCACCACCTCCAGCCGGACATACCACTGGGTGTCGACCGTCCCGAAGTCGACGACGTCGCCGGGCTCCACCCTGATCCGGGGAACCACCCGGGAGCCGGACAGGTGCACGCGGGCGGCGTCAATGACGTCGCCGAGCACGGCGGTGGCGGTGGGCTCTCCGCCGGCCCCCGGCCCGGCGAAGAGCAGCTCGCCGACGGAAGGGCCCTCTATGTAGATGGCGTTCGTCGCCCCGCGAATCGCCGCGAGCGGATGATCGACGGAGAGCATGAGCGGGTGCACCCGGACACTCACCCCATCACTGCGCCGCTCGGCGACGGCAAGCAGCCGAATCACGAACCCGAGCTCATCGGCGGCGCGGAAATCGGCGGCGCTGATCGCGGTTATCCCCTCCGCGTGGACCCGATCCGGCGCCACCCAGGTTCCGAAGGCGAGACCGGCGAGGATCGCCGCCTTCGCAGCCGCATCGGCTCCGGACACGTCGGCCGTGGGGTCGGCCTCGGCGTATCCGAGGCGCTGCGCTTCGGCGAGTGCCTCCTCATATCCGACACCCTCGTCGGCCATCGATGTGAGGATGAAGTTCGTCGTCCCGTTGACGATCCCCAGCACGCGAGCCACCTGCTCGCCGGCGAGCGTCTCGGTCAGCGGTCGGATGATCGGGATACCTCCTCCAACGGTCGCCTCGAAGAGCAGCGGCACGCCGGCCTCGGCGGCGGCAGCGAACAACTCGGGTCCCCGGGCAGCGACCAGCTCCTTGTTGGCGGTGACCACCGGCTTTCTCGCCCGAAGTGCGGCCAGCACCAGAATCCCCGCTGGATCGAGACCGCCCATCACCTCGACGATCAGGTCGACGGCGGGATCGTCGACGAGGTCCATGACCTCGGCCGTGACGATCTCGGACGGGATGCCGGGACGCTCTTTCGAGACGTCGCGCACGGCCACCCTGCGAACCTCCAGGTCGAGGCCGGTCTTGGCGGTCACCACGGCTCGCTCCTCCACGAGCCGACGCACCAGCGTGCCGCCGACGGTCCCCGCTCCCGCGATCCCGATTCCGATCGTCATCGTGAAATCGTACCGGCAGCGGTCGGCCGCGCCGCTACATCGTCTCCGGCGCACTCAGGCCGAGCACGCCCAGCACCGCCAGAAGCACGCTCTTGGCGGCCTCTACCAGCCACAGACGTGCCTGGGTGACGGATGCGTCCTCGGTGACCACCCGGCATTCGGTGTAGAAGCGGTGAAACGCTGTGGCGAAGTCCGCCCCGTAGGCAGCGACGCGGTGCGGGGCCCGCCGTCGCGCCGCCTCGGCGATCTCCTCTCCCAGCCGGTCGGCTTCCCGCAGCATGGCAAGCTCGGTCGGTTCGGTGAGCACGGAGAGATCCACTTCTTCCAGAGGGGCACGAGCGACGCCCTGCTCCGCGGCAAACCGCTCCAGCGAGCACATCCGGGCATGGGCGTACTGGAGGTAGTACACGGGATTGTCCATCGACTGCGCCTTCGCCGCCTCCAGATCGAAGTTGATCGCCGTGTCCGGGCTGAAGGCGGCCAGGTGGTAGCGGGTGGCATCCGGCCCCACTTCTTCGAGCACCTCGCGGAAGGAGACGAACTCGCCGGTCCGCGTCGACATCCTCACCGGTTCACCGCCCCGATTCACACTGACCATCTGATTGATGACGATCTCGAGGCTATCCGGGTCGTATCCCAGCGCCTCCACTGCCGCCTTCATCCGCGCGATGTATCCGTGGTGGTCTGCCCCCCAAACGTTGATGACTCGATCAAACCCGCGCTCAAACTTGTTCCGGTGATAGGCGACGTCGGGAGCGATGTAGGTGTACTCGCCGTCGGATTTCACCAGCACCCGGTCCTTCTCGTCGCCGAAGTCCGTGGTCCGGAACCACACCGCCCCTTCGGCCTCGTACACGTGGCCCCGTTCCCGCAGCACGTCGATCGAGCGATCCACGTCGCCGGTGCCGTGCAGCGTCGTCTCGCTGAACCAGACGTCGAAGGGGATTCGCGCCAGATCGAGCGTCTCCTCGATTTCCTGCATTGCCCGCTCTTGCCCCCACTGCCGGATTCGGTCGCGCCGGTCGTCGACGTCGGCCAGCGCATCGCCCTGTTCGGCCGCCAGCTCGGCGGCCCACTCTGCAACGTACCCACCGTGGTAACCGTCCCTGGGAAAGTCCACATCCCGGCCCACGGCCTGGAGATACCGCGCCTCGAGGCTTGCGGCGTAGCGGTCCATCTGCACGCCGGCGTCGTTGTAGTAGTACTCGCGGCTCACCGAGTGGCCGGCGTAGTCGAGCGTCCGCGCGATGACATCTCCGATGACGCCTCCCCGGCCGTGGCCGATGTGGAGCGGTCCGTTCGGGTTGGACGAAACGAACTCCACCTGAATCCTCTCCCCAGACCCCGGCTTGCCGCGGGCGTGGTCCGGTCCGCCGGCTGCCGCCTTCCTCAAGACCTGCAGGTACCACTCGGGCCCCAGCGTGAAGTTGATGAACCCCGGCCCGGCCACCTCGGTGGCGACGAGGTGATCGATCTCGGGCAGATGCTCCAGGACGACGACGGCCAGGTCGCGCGGCGGCATCCCGGCGTGCTTCGCCGCCACCAGGGCTACGTTGGACGCCCAGTCGCCGTGGTCCCGATCGCGGGGCCGTTCGACCACAAAATCGACCTCGCCGATGGTCGGGATCGCACCCTCGACCGCGGCCCGCCCGAGGGCGATGCGGATGGCCTGCTCGATGGCATCGGGAAAGGCGGTCATGGGAGACACCGATCGTACCGCTCGGCCCTGAGGGTCCTGAGGGCATTGGTACACTCGGCCCACCGCCCTCGTAGCTCAGGGGATTAGAGCACCGGCCTCCGGAGCCGGGTGCGCAGGTTCGAATCCTGCCGGGGGCGCTCCTGGATCACTCCCCCCTGGAGGGGGAATCAGCGAGCGAAGCGAGCTGGTGGGGGGTCATTCCGCCGCACATCGCCACCTACTCGGTGGCGACGTTTGCTTCCGGGCTGGCATCGACACCCCTTGCCTCCCGGCTCTGTTGTGAACGGTTCGGGTGGACACAGAACGCTGACCCGGGGTGTCGCGGAGAAGGTTCGAATCCTGCCGGGGGCGCTATTGGATCACTCCCCCTGGAGGGGGAGTCAGCGAGTAGGGATCACTCCCCCCTTGCGGGGGAGTCGGCCGGCGAAGCCGGTCGGTGGGGGGTGGACCGGCGCGGCGCAGCCGCGTAGCACCAACGGAGGGGGGTGGGCACGCCCGGCGCAGCCGGTGGGCACCGGCTACATGGGGTAGACGTAGCCCAGCTCGAGGATCTGCCAGCCGGATGGCCCCCGACCGAGCACGATGTTGACCTGCCAGCCCACCTGAGCGAGATCGCTGGCCTCCGGCGG
>JAZGDZ010000009.1:0-22412 GCA_036478235.1 Acidimicrobiia bacterium
CATAGCGATGAGCCGTACGGCGAAGAGCCATATCAGAGTATCGGCAGGTATTCCTCGAGTTCGTAGCGACTCACGTGCCGCTGATAGCGGTCCCATTCGTTTCGCTTGTTGCGGAGGAACCACTCGAATAGGTGCTCACCCAGTGCATCGGCCACGAGTTCCGACTCCTCCATCGAGTCGAGCGCCGACGCCAGGTTTCCCGGGATGCGGCTGATGCCGGCGGCAGCCCGTTGCTCCCCGCTGAAGTCCGAGGCGTTCGAGCGAATCTCGTCCGGAAGCTCGTAGTTGCCCTCGATGCCGGCTAGTCCGGCGGCGAGTATCACCGAGAAGGCGAGGTATGGATTGCACGCCGGGTCGGGAGAGCGGTACTCGATGCGGGTGCTGCTCGGCTTTCCCTTCTTTGGGGTCGGCACCCTCACCAAGGCCGACTGATTGTTCCGGGCCCAGGTGATCCAGACGGGGGCGTCGAACCCACTCACCAAGCGCTTGTAGCTGTTGACCCACTGGTTGGTGACCGCCGTGATCTCCTTGCCGTGCCGCAGCAGCCCGGCGATGAAGCCCTGGGCGACCTTTGACAGGCCGTACTCGGCGCCCGTCTCGTGGAAGGCGTTCTTGTCGCCCTCGAACAGCGAGAGGTGAAGATGAAGTCCGCTTCCGTCGACGGCTTCGATCGGCTTGGGCATGAAGGTGGCGTGGATGCCGTGCTCCATCGCCACCTCCTTCACCGCGAGACGGGTGGTCATCAGTGAATCGGCCATCGTCAGAGCGTCGGTGTAGCGGAGGTCGAGCTCGTGCTGGCTGGGCGAGACCTCGTGATGCGACGACTCGACCGGAATCCCGAGGTTTTCCAGCGCCATGATCGTGCGTCGCCGGTACTCCTGGGCCACGTCGAGCGGCGTCAGATCGAAGTACCCGCCGCGATCGAGCGTCTGCGGGTCCGGGCCCGAGTCTGCGAAGTAGAAGTACTCGACTTCCGGGCCCACGAAGAATGTGAACCCGAAGTCGGCCGCTCGTACCAGGTTGCGCTGCAGGACAGAGCGGGGATCGCCCTCGAACGGCTCCCCATCGGGCGTGGTGAGATCACAGAACATCCTGGCGGCTCCGGTCTCCTCGCCGCGCCACGGGAGGATCTGGAATGTCGTCGGATCCGGGTGGGCCAGCATGTCGGCCTCCTGGACCCGCGAGAAGCCGTCGATCGCCGAGCCGTCGAATTGCATTCCCTCGTCGAACGCGGTCTCCAATTCCGCCGGAGTTATTGCGAACGACTTGAGGTATCCGAGTACGTCCGTGAACCACAGCCGGATGAAGCGGATGCCCCGCTCCTCGACCGTTCGCAGCACGTACTCCTCTTGCTTTGCCATGGCTGACCCATGCTACGGAGACTCGCCTGCGGTGAGAAGGGCCCCGGGGCATTTGAAACACAGAGTTCACACAGCCGCAATCGACGCGAAATCGCTCTGCGGTACAAAGCTGCGTTCGTTATCCGGGAGGAAACAGATGTCGTCGCCCAGTGAGGTCGTGAAGTCGGTAGCCGAGGGCGGCTACGAGTTCATCGATCTCCGTTTCGTGGACCTGCCCGGCCAGGTCCAACACTTCACCATCCCGGCTTCGGGGTTGACTCCCGACTCGTTCGACGAGGGCTTCGGCTTCGACGGCTCTTCGATCCGGGGGTTTCAGGAGATCCAGGAGTCGGACATGCTCCTCGTCCCCGACCCGACCACCGCAGTCGATGACCCTTTCCGCGACCGGCCGACACTCATCCTCTACTGCTGGGTGCGCGACCCGATCACCGGCCAGCCGTATGAGAAGGATCCTCGATATGTGGCCCAGAAGGCGGAGGCACATCTCTCGGGCACCGGGATAGCCGACACCTCCTACTGGGGACCGGAGGCCGAGTTCTACATCTTCGACTCGGCCCGGTTCCACCAGGACCAGAACTCGGCGTTCTACGAGGTCGATTCGATCGAGGGCGCGTGGAACTCGGGCGTTGACGAGCCGGGAGGCAACCTGGCGCACAAGCCTCGATACAAGGAGGGCTACTTCCCGGTGCCGCCCACCGACCACTACCAGGACCTGCGATCGGAGATGACGGCCCGCCTCATCGACGCCGGCATCGACGTGGAGGTGCAGCATCACGAGGTGGGCACCGCCGGTCAGGCGGAGATCGACATCCGGTACGGGCCACTCCTGGAGACGGCCGACAAGGTCACGCTCTTCAAGTACATCGTGAAGAACACGGCATGGATGTATGGCAAGACGGTCACCTTCATGCCCAAGCCGATCTTCGAGGACAACGGCTCCGGGATGCACAGCCACCAGAGCCTGTGGCTCGACGGGGTGCCGTTGTTCTACGACGAGAGTGGCTACGCCGGCCTCAGCGACCTGGCTCGGCACTATGTGGGCGGGCTGCTGGCGCATGCTCCGGCGGTTCTGGCTTTTGCCGCGCCGACCACCAACTCCTACCGGAGGCTGGTTCCCGGCTTCGAGGCCCCGGTGAACCTCGTGTACTCACAGCGGAACCGCTCTGCCGCCATCCGGGTACCCGTTTACAGCCGCAAGCCGGAGCTGCGTCGCATCGAGTTCCGGTGTCCCGACCCTGCGGCCAACCCATACCTGGCTTTTTCGGCGATGCTCATGGCCGGTCTCGACGGGATCGCCAACAAGATCGACCCCGGGGCGCCGGTGGACAAAGACCTGTACGACCTCCCGCCGGAGGAGCTGGCCGAGGTGCCTTTGGTGCCGGGGTCGCTCGAGGAGGCGCTCGATGCGCTCGAAGCCGATCACGACTTCCTGCTCGTCGGAGACGTATTCACCGAGGGTTTGATCGAGGACTGGATCACCTACAAGCGGTCCAGCGAGGTCGACGCAATGCGTCTGCGTCCTCACCCGTGGGAGTTCATGCTCTACTACGACATCTAGGCCGTCACGTCGGCGCCTGCGGCGCCTCCGGCAATTGCCTCGCTTCGCTCGGCGGCAATCGTCGATCGGCGAGGGGTCGGTGCCTGCAGCGCCTCGGGCAATCGCCTCGCTTTGCCCGGCGCCGCTTCAGTCTTGCTGGTGACTGGTGACTGGCCTCAGGCCTCGGTGTCGCCTTCCGCCGAGGTGTCCTCGGTGGTGGTCCCGTCCTCTGGCGTCACTTCTGAACTTCCTCCGCCGCTGGTGGCGAGGTCACGGATGGCGGTGATGGCGTCCGCCACCTCTTGAACCTCGACACTGAATTCTGCCGTTGCCGCTCGGCGCAGGGTGCCGTCATCTGGTGCGTCGAGGCCGATGATGACATCCTCGACCTTTGGGGCGAGATCGCTGACCTCGATCACCAGGTTGACGTGCCCTTCAGCCAGCTCGGAAGGCACGCCGTCGATCTGGGCGACGTCGTTTTCCCACTGTTGCAGCTGGGCCTTCAGGTTCTCGAACGCCGTTCGGGTGGGAGCGAGGGTCTCTTCCCGTGAGTCCCATCTGGCGTTGATGGCGGTGATCTCAGCCGCAAACGACTCGAGCTGGTTTTCGAAGACGTCGAGCGTGACCATGAATGCCGCGACGTTCGGAGGAAGGGTCGTCGACGACGAAGTCGGCGTCGTCGGGAACGGGGGATCCCGTCCTTCATCCGGTTCACCGCTTGGGCTCACGGCCGGCTCGATTCCGTTGACGAAGGTGTAGGTAAGGATCACCATCGCCACGATGATGAGGGGGAGAATCCATCTCCCGTGCTTCGGATCGTGACCCAACACGGGCGAAACGGTAGTCGGCGGGCGCGCGATTCCAGGTTCGATCGAGCACTACGCTCGGACCCCATGGAACTACAGGGTGTGGCCGCTCTCGTGACGGGTGGTGCTCATCGGGTGGGGCGAGCGATCGGGCTCGCCCTCGCCGAAGCCGGGTGCGACCTGGTGCTCCACTACAACCGGTCCTCCGCCGCCGCAGAAGACACGGCCGAAGAGGCCAGGGCCATGGGACGCGAGGTCCGGCTGGTCGGTGCCGATCTCTCAAATTCCGCTCTCGCTGCCGATGTCATCGCCGGCGCCGCCGACCTCGCCCCGGTGAGGGTTCTGGTCAACAGCGCTGCGATGTTCCCTGAAGACACCCTCCTGGACGTCAGCCCGGGAGACTTCGATCGGACCCTCGGGGTGAATCTGCGGGCCCCGGTATTCCTCACCCAGGCCTTTGCCCGTGCGCTCCCGGACGGCGTCGAGGGCGCGGTCGTCAACGTGACCGACTGGCGAACCGCCCGGCCGTATGCGGAGAACTTCTCGTACACGCTTGCCAAGGGGGCGGTCGATACATTCACGCTGGCTGCCGCCGAAGCGCTGGCGCCGATGGTGCGGGTCAATGCGGTAGCGCTGGGTGCGATCCTGCCGCCGGCCGGAAAGGACGCGGCCTACCTCAGGGATCTGGCGCGTCAAATCCCCGTAGAGCGGGTCGGGGGCACAGAGCCCGTGGCGGCAGCGGTGCTGTTTTTGCTGCGCAATCCTTTCGTGACCGGAGAGATCGTCAGGATCGACGGGGGTGCGCACCTGAGGTAGTGGTGCCAGTGCCAGGTCCCAGGTTCCAGCCCTGCAATCGTCGGTGTCTGGCGACCCCGACGAGCAATCGCCTCGCTTCGCTCGGCGGGCAATCCACCAATGGGGCAGTCCGGCGCAGATCGCCCACAATGCGATTGCCCGGAGCCGGCAACGATCGCGCCGGGCGAACGCAGTGAGCCCGGATTGCCGGATGAGGGCCCGACCACGTCAGGATCCGGCGACCGGTAACGTCGCCTCCGTGGACCGAATCGTCATCAAGGACCTGATGCTCAGAGGCATCGTCGGAATAAACCCCGAGGAGCGGACCAATCGACAAGACGTGCTCGTAAACGTCACGATGTGGGCCGATACCTCGCCGGCGGCGGCCAGCGACGACATCGAGGACGCCGTCAACTACCGCACGGTGACGAAGGCGATCATTGCCCACGTGGAGGGTGGTGAGCCGATGCTGGTGGAGCGTCTGGTTTCCGAGATTGCCGACATATGTCTCGACTCGGACCCTCGCGTCGCCGAGGTCGAGGTGTCGGTCGAGAAACCGGGAGCACTGCGGTTCGCTCGATCGGTCGGTGTGTCGATCCGCCGATCACGGTCGGGCTGATGAAGCGGGCGATCATCTCGCTCGGGAGCAACATCGAGCCCGAGAAGAACCTACGTCTCGCGGTGAGGCTGCTGGGGAGGTGCGACGGCTGGCGGCTGCGGGCGGTGAGCCCCACCTACGCCGGCCCCGCGGTGGGGACGAATGGCCGCGACTTTCACAATTCGGCGGTCCTCGTCGAAACCGAACTCGACCCGGGCGAACTACGGGTGCGGCTGCGCGACATCGAGGTGCGAATGGGCCGGATGCGCACGGACGACAAGTTCGCCCTTCGCCCCATCGACCTCGATCTCATCCTCTTCGAAGGGGCCTCGCCCGGGACAGATCTGCCCGATCCCGATCTCCCCCGCTTTGCCCACCTGGCCGTTCCGGCATCCGATGTGGCTCCCGATTGGGAATACGCGGATGGGGGTCCGACCTTGAGAGACTTTGCAGAGTCGGTAGATCGAGAGGGGCTCGAAAAGATGAGCAGCGAAATCGCACGGATCGATCACACCCGCCGATATGCGTCCGAGACCAGCATGGAGGCCGACGTCGGCGAGGTGTTCGACCCCGAGATGGAGTCGAACGTGAGGAACATGCTCGTTCAGGTCGGCGAGGACCCCGACCGCGAGGGTCTGGTTCGAACCCCGCTGCGGGTTGCCAAGGCGATGGACTTCTTGACCAGCGGCTACACCACGTCGCTGGACGAGGCTGTGAACAACGCGATCTTCGAAACGGACGCCGAGGAGATGGTGATCGTCAAGGACGTCGAGTTCTACTCGTTGTGCGAGCACCACATGCTTCCGTTCTTCGGCAAGGCTCATATCGCCTACCTGCCCAACAAGAAGATCATCGGGCTCAGCAAGATCGCCCGCATCGTTGACGTCTTCGCCCGCCGGCTCCAGGTGCAGGAGCGCCTCACCAATCAGGTGGCCGACGCCATCGAGGAGGTCCTGGACCCCCACGGCGTAGCCATCGTCATAGAGGGCAGCCACTTCTGCATGATGATGCGGGGCGTCCAAAAGCAGGGCTCGTCGATGGTGACGTCTGCGATGCGAGGCGGATTCAAGTCGAACCACAGCACCCGGTCCGAGTTCATGGACCTCATCAAGGACTGAGAGCGCGCGCCCGGGTGCCGCGAGGGGGCCATTCGGCCGTGGCGTCGGATGGTGCGGAACCGTGACACTCCTCGAATGAGCACAGGATCGGCTGGGACTCCGACTGGAAGGAACTGGGGACTGACGGCGCGGCGCCGTTGGGTATCGCTGCTGGGCAGACCCGGCCGGCTGGCGCTCATCGGTCTCGCACTGGCGCTTGCCCTCATTGTCTTCCTGGGATTCTTCATCCCTTCGATGGTGGAGAAGAATCTTCTCGATTCCCGTACCGAGATGTTCACGCAGATCGCCAACGATCTGGTCGACGATGGGCTGATCGATGTGGCGACGGCCTCACCCACCGAGATCGCCGAATTCGATTTGCACGTTCGTCACCGGTTGATCGGTGTGGACGTCTTTCGGGTCGTGCTGTGGGACGAGTCGGGCACGGCCCTCTACTCGGATGCGCGGGAACTAGTCGGCGTGTCCTCGCCGTCGGATCAGATCACCCGAGCCTTCGGCGGGGAGCCCGTCGTCGACGTTCCGAGTGCTGCCGAGGGCGAGCTCGAGTCGTTGCCCGGTGTCGAACTCGTCCGCGAGTACTACGTGCCCGTCACCGATGAGACCGGGAAAGTCCTCGGTGTGCTCGAGATCTACGAGGACGCTACCTCGATCAACTCAACCCTCTCCTCGACCCGACGGGTGGTCTGGCTCTCGATCCTCTTTGGGCTGGGGGTGCTGCTCGTCTTCCTCCTCGCCCTGAGCCGGGCGAGCCTCGGCGTTCTCGATCGGCGGCGCCGCCAGGCGGAGCGCCTGGTTGCCGAGATGGGGCGGGCCCAAGAGAGTGAACGCGAGCGGATCATCGGAACGCTCCACGATGAGATCGGTCAACCGCTGTACAGGGTGCTGTACGGGCTCGAGGGCAGTCGCTCCCGGGTGGACCGCGACGGCCCGGTCGCCAAAGAGCTGGACCAGATTTCTCGTCTGGTTCGCTGGATCGACGGAGCGCTTCGATCCGAGCTGCTAATGCTGCATCAGGGATCGATCGCCGAGACCGATCTCGACACGCTGCTCCAGCGTCTCGTTGAAGACGTTCGCGCCGAGTCCCCGCTGGAAATCAGCCTCACGATCAACGGTCACGACCCGCTCGGAGAAGGGCCGCGAGCAGCCCTATTCAGGGCGACCCGAGAGGCCGTGACAAATGCCCGGAAGCACTCCGGCGCCTCCAAGGTGGACATCACCGTGACCGAGGGCAGTCACCGGGTGATCGTCGACGTGGAGGACGATGGGAGAGGCTTTGACGGCGACGCCGGTCTCGGATTGAGCAGCACGCGCGACAGGTTGGAGGCGATCGGTGGCGGGCTCAAGCTTCTCGCCGCCACCGATGGCGGCACCCTGTTTCGCGCCTGGGTCCCGCTTCCGCCTGAAGGTGAGTCAACGTGATCCGCGTATTGCTCGTCGACGATCATCGCATCGTCCGTGACGGCATCAAGTGGATGCTCGTCAACGAGCCGTCGATCGAAGTCGTCGGCGAGGCTTCGAGCGGTGCCGAAATGCTCAGAATGCTGACCGACATCGAGGTCGATGTCGTGCTGCTCGACATCCGGATGCCGGGGCTTTCAGGCCTCGAGACCATGGAGGCGCTCAACCAGATCCCCAATGCCCCGCAGGTGTTGATGCTTTCGATGTACCACGAACCGGGATTGGTGCAGCAGGCGGTGGCGCTTGGCGCGGCCGGCTATCTCAAGAAGAGCGCCGGTCGGGACGAGCTCGTCGAGGCGATCCAGGTGATCGCCGGCGGTCGCCCGTTCCTCCAGGGAGAGCTCGCCCAGCCCCTCATTGCCAACCTGGCCGAATCGCCGGCCGGTCCGCCCCCCCGGCTCTCCGCAAGAGATCGGAGCATCCTGGAGCTGATGTCGCAGGGAAGGCGCAACAGCGAGATCGCCGCGGCACTCGATCTCCGAGCCCAGCAGCTTCACACGGAGGTTCAACACCTCTTTGAGCGTCTCGGAGTGCACAGCCGGCCCGAAGCCGTCGCGGTCGCGCTGCGCCTCGGAGCGATCGAGTGACCGTATAGGGCCAAAAGCCCCCTTTTCTCCGGATCGCCATCGCAGTGCTCTTGGACTGAGGACCGCTGACCGACGCCATCCCGCTCCGTAAGTTCGATACCGGGATTTACGCGGGGCGGCGATCTGTCCTGCGGTGAGCAGGTCGTCGCCTATCCGGTCCCTATGAACCGAAAAAAATGGAGGTTTCAAAGTGAGGAATCTTCGGTACCTCTGCTTGACCGTGGTTCTGACTCTGGTCATCGGTGCGTGTTCAGGCGACGATGCCGGAACCACGACCGAGGCACCGGTCACGACGGCGGCACCGGCGACTACCGCAGCACCGGCAACTACCGCAACCCCGGCGACTACGGCGGCTGATGAGCACGACGAGGGCGATGATCACGACGAGGGTGACGAACCCGGACACGACGAGGCGGGTTTCCAAATCGAGGCGCCGGCGGCAGCGATCACGGTGGATCTCGACATCTCAGATTGGGATGCGATCCCCGGGTTGGACATGACTCTCGAGGGGATCGAGGGCGAGTCGGTGGATCCCAAGGATGTCACCCTCAAGGTCGCTCATGACGACGAGTTCCTGTACGTGCTGCTCAGTGTCGACGACGACTACAACTGGAATGCCGCGGATGCACACGTCTCCGCGGCGATGGCAGTTCTGTGGGCGATCGATGCCGGCGCCGGTCCGCACATGGGCACCGAGGCCGAAGGCGAGGAGGAGGAATACGTCAGCCTGGGCATGGTCGACATCTGGGTTTGGCACCTCCAGTGTGGTCCCGGCGTGGAGTCGGGTGGCGCAGTGTCCGAAGCCGGTGCAGGGAAGTCCCCCGGCAACGACGCCGGCTGCAACTTCGATGACGAGTACGCCACCGACCCCGAGACTCGCGAGGACGATGACACGGCCTCGGGCGAAAACAGCCTGCTCGGCGTGTGGATGCACACCAACCCCGTCGACGACGGTGAAGGAACTTGGTATTTCGAGATGAGCCGACCGCTTCAGACGGGTGATTCCCAGGATGCTCAGTTCGCCGTCGGCGACACGGCGCTGCTGGCTTTGGCCTACTGGGATGCCGACAACAGCCCCGAAGGCTGGGACGACGCCGAGCATGTCCAGTCCTCGAGTCTCGGCTGGATCGAGGTCACGCTGGTGGACTGACGACGTCGAGGTAACCGCAGAGCACCTTTCAGGCAAGAAAGAGGGGCCACGATGAGTTGGATCAACGCCTATGTGCGAGGTCTGCTCATCGTGGCGTACTTCGTTCTGGCAACGGTGATCGTCCCGAATGTGGTTCTGCAGCTCGATGCTCTGGTCGGCGCGTCCGATGCGGTACGCGACGTGGTCGTCCTCGCCGTCTGGGGCGCGGGGCTCGTCGTCGGGCTGTGGGTGCTGCGACGGCTCCAGGCTCGAGGCGTCATCTGATGGGCATTCCTCTTGAGCTGTCGTACTACGACCGCAACATCCCGTGTCTGGCCGCCTGTCCGGTGCACACGAACGCAGGGACTTACGTGGCAGCCATTGCGGAGGGTGACGACCTGACCGCGTATCTCACTGCCCGGATGCCCAACCCGTTCGCCTCGGTCTGCGGACGGGTGTGTGTTGCACCATGTGAGGACGCCTGCCGTCGCGGTGAAATCGATACGCCGATCGCGATCCGAGCGCTGAAGCGGTTCGTCACCGAGAAGTACGGCCCCGAATCCGGAGCCTACCGGCCGTTGGTCTCGGCCAGGGAGCGGCCCGAGCGTGAGGAATCAATCGGGATCGTCGGTGGTGGCCCGGCGGGCCTGGCCGCGGCGCACGATCTTCGGATTCTCGGCTATCGGGTGACCGTCTATGAGGCGACGGAGACACTGGGTGGGATGATGGTGCTCGGCATTCCCGAGTACCGCCTCGACCGCACCCTGGTTCAGGCAGAGATCGATTCGATCATTGGTCTGGGTGTTCACGTCGAATTCGGGATGCGGCTCGGCACCAACGTCACTCTCGAGCAACTGCGGTCGCGTCACGACGGCGTCGTGTTGGCACTGGGCGCCACGCTCGGCCGGGGCCTCGACATCCCAGGCCACGAGGCCGACGGCGTCCTCAGGGCGATCGAGTTTCTGATCAACATGAATCAGGGTTTTCAGGTGGATTTGGGGGAGAGGGTGGTGGTGATCGGAGGCGGGAACGTGGCGATGGACGCCGCACGAACCGCTCTGCGGGCGGCCGCCTATGGATACGGGAATAGGGGCGACTCCGAAGCGCTGCAGCCGGAGGGCGGGCGGGATCTCACCGAGGCGGTGGACGTCGCCCGCACGGCGATGCGCGCCGGGGCGACCGATGTCACGATCGTGGCGCTCGAGAGTTTCGAGGAGATGCCGGCGGCCGCCTTCGAGATCGAAGAGGCGGAGATCGAAGGAATCAAGTTCGTACACCGAAGAGGGCCGCATCGGATCGAATCAGACGAAGGCTCGGTCACAGGGCTCACAACGGTCGGCGTGGTGTCCGTCTTCGATGAAGAGGGCAGATTCGCCCCCAGCTTCGACTTCACCGACGAGGAGACGATCGGCGCCGACACCGTGATCATCGCCATCGGCCAGGCTGTTGATGTCGAAGCCCTGGGTGCCGACGGGCCGACCCTTTCTGGTCAACGCACGATCGATGTCGACGGCGAAAGGATGGTCACGTCACTGGGCGATGTCTGGGCAGCCGGCGACGCTGCCCGCGGGCCGCGCCTTCTCATCGATGCCGTCGCCGACGGTCGCAAGGTCGCCGCCGACATCCATCGATTCTTCGGCGGAGCCGACGATCCTGATGTCGCAGGGACCATGATCCCGCTGCGCGAGTTCCATCGACTCGACGACCTCTACGACAGAATCCCCCGGCACCCGATTCCGTCGTTGTCCACCGAGCGCCGGATCGGCCTTCGTGAGGTAGAACTGGGTTTCACCGAGGAGCAGGCTCGCGCCGAAGCACAGCGATGTCTGCGATGCTTCAACAACATCCAGCTCGATGTCGGGTTGTGCGTGCTGTGTGGGCTGTGCGTCGACGTCTGTCCGTTCGATCTCATCTCGATAGTCCCTGCGAGCGACTTCGACCCGGTGACGTCGGGCTCGGCGTTGCTCCTGGACGAAACCAAGTGCATTCGTTGCGCGCTGTGCATCGAGCGGTGCCCGACCAAGGCTCTGTCCATGTCGACGTGGTCGGGTGCCGGTGTGCTTCCGATGCGAGTGCCGGTCAAGGTGGAGGCGGACGCATGAAACGCTTGAAACTGCGCGAGACGACGGTTGGGCGCTCCTTCTTCAGGAGCCCCGATCGCACCACCGAGCGGGATCAGGCGGCCGGCCACTGGGCGAACTTCCTGCTCCACATCTACCCGGTGAAGGTCCGACGGCGCGAGCTCCATTTCAGTTTCAGCTGGTACCTGGGTGTGGCCTCGACGGTGTTGCTCGCTTCGCTGGTGGCTTCGGGCATCTATCTGATGTTCTTCTATCTACCGTCCCCTTCGTCGGCGTACGGCGACATCCAGACCATCCAGACCCAGGTCGCCTTTGGCCAGTTCATCCGCAACGTGCACCGCTGGTCGGCTCACCTGATGGTGTTGGCGGTGGCGGCTCACATGGCCAGGGTGTTCTACCGCGGCGCCTACAAGTCGCCGCGGGAAGCCAATTGGACGATCGGCGTGATCCTGCTGGTGATGACGCTGCTGCTGTCGTTCACCGGGTACCTGCTCCCATGGGACCAATTGGCCTTCTGGGCCGTGACGGTGGGTACCTCGATGGCCGACTTCGTTCCGTTCATCGGCGGAAACGTGCGGGAGGTCTTGCTGGGTGGCGATCAGGTGGGGTCGCAGACTCTGCTTCGGTTCTATGTGCTGCACGTCGCGGTGCTGCCTGTGGCCCTGGTCGGCGCTCTGACGATTCACCTGTGGCGTTGGCGCAAGGATGCGATGTTCGATCAGGCGCAGGCTGAGCCCGGGGACGGCGATGAGGTGCCTGCTCAAGCCGGCGTGAGCGAGGAGGGAGGCGAGGCATGAGCGACCCCCGGCTGGTCGGCGGCAAGAGGGTGCTCGGTGTGGTGCCGGGAATGCCTGCTGTCGGTGAGCGGAAGGATCCGGCCGATCAGGATCTGGTGATGACGTCTCCGCATCTGCTGGTGCGGCACGCGGTGGTCGCGCTGGCGGTGCTGCTGCTGGTCCTCGTCCTGTCGTTGCTGTTCGACGCCCCGCTGCGCGAGGTGGCAAACCCGTTCGAGACACCGAACCCGGAGAAGGCCCCCTGGTATTTCGCAGCGCTTCAGGAACTGCTGGCGCGTTTCCATCCGGTGGTCGCCGGCGTGCTGATTCCGACGGCGATCATCGTGGGGCTGTTGGCGCTGCCTTACGTGGACCGCAGCGTTGCTGTGGCTCCGCGGCTGCGCAAGGTGGCGGTCGCTGCTTTCACCATCTTCCTCGTCATCTGGGTCGTGTTGACCCTGATCGGGTTTGCGTTCCGAGGTCCCAACTGGGGGTGGGTCTGGCCATGGGAGGAATGGCACGGTGAGCTATGAGTAGTGGCATGAACCGCAGGGACTTTCTCGATCGCGGCTGGAAGGCGGGGATCGTGATGATCGGCGCAGCAGGGGTGTGGACGTCGTGGGACGTGCTGCGGCCGCTTCCGGGATCGGGGCTCGGAGGGGTGGTGAAGACGGTCACCCCGAGCGAGGTCCCGTCGGATTCGCCGGTGTACATCCGCGCCGCCCAGACCTACTTGACTCGGATCGACGACGAGATCGTCGCACTGTGGCAGAGGTGCCCCCACCTCGGGTGCAGGGTTCCCTGGTGTGAGTCCTCCGGTGAGTTCCAATGCCCTTGCCACGGTTCCCGGTTCAACCGAGCGGGCGAGGTCCGGTCGGGCCCGTCACCGCGTGGAATGGACCGCTTCAAAGTGACCGTCGTCGACGACATCGTCGAGGTCGACACCGGGACGATCACCGAGGGGTTCCGTCTCGGTACCCCGGAGACGATCGACGAGCCTGTACGGGGACCGGGGTGCCTCGATGCGTGATCACAAGAACCCGCAGGCCGATCGACTCGAAGCGTCGACCGACCGCTGGAGGTGGGCCGGGCTCATCCTGATGGGCCTTTTCGTCCTCGCCTTTCCGGTTTTCCGCTTCTACGAGCCGGCGGAACGCGCCGAGGCCAGAACGAGCCAGTTGGTATTCTTCGCCGACCAGGGCGGGGAGCTCTTCGAAGCAAACTGTTCCTCGTGCCACGGCGTGGGGGGCGCCGGCGGGATCGCACCTGCGCTGGGCGCCGAGGAGTTCCTCGAGTCGGTCGACGACAGACAGATCGCTCAGCTGATCTCAGTCGGTGTGCCCGGGACCGAGATGGTCGCCTACTCGAACGATTTCGGCGGGGCGTTGACCTCCTCCCAGATCACCGCGGTCACCACCTACCTGCGGTCGCTCGAAGAAGAAGCCGCATCGAAGCCGAATTGGCGTACTCCGCTCGCCGACGAGAACCTGAGCGGTAAAGACATCTACGTGCTCGCCTGCTCCCGGTGCCACGGCGCCGACCTCGGCGGACGGGAGGACATCGCCCCCGACATCGGCTCCGGGTCAGATGCAGTCGAGGACTCCGATGCCCGTATCGCCAAGCGGATACGGGAAGGCAAGAAGGAGATGCCGAAGTTCGGCCGGATTCTGACCGACGAGCAGATCGACATGGTGGTTGCCTACCTGCGCGAGGTGCAGGGGGCCGGGTGACGTTCACGGCCGGCCGGAGCTAGATCCCTGCCTCGCCCTCAACATCGCCAACGTCACCGGACAGGGCACTAGCAAGGAAGGCCACGCCGACATACCTTGTGTGGGTGCCTCTCGCCGGACCGAGTCGGGTGGGGCGGGTCGGCTTCCCCACGATCCGTTGCCTGTTGGCAGCGTTGCTCGTCGTGATCGCTTCTGCAATCCCGGCCGGCGCCACGCTGCTTCCCCCTCCGATCAGGCTGGCGCTCTTGTTCGAGCGGACACCGTGGGCTGATGTCATTGCGTCCGCCGAGCCGGTCCCACCGGGGCACATCGTCGTGCGCTGGGAGCGTTGAATGGATGAAAATGAGACGGTCGAGTCGGTTCCGTGGAGTGAGCTGCTCGATGAAACCGAGCCCGGCGATGACCTTCGTCGTATCGCCTACATGGTCGCCGGGCTGTTGGGAGCCGTTGTTCTGGGTGCAGTCGTCGCCCGCGCTTGGTGGTCGCCGTCCCCCCCAGTGATCATGGCGCCTGGGGGCGACGGCGTCGTTGCGGCCGCTCCGGTCGATGGCATCGACCCTCCAGTGGACCCACCGAGCCAAACACTGCCGCTGTACAGCGAGGCAGATCTCATGGCCAACCCTCCCGATCCCGGGCAACGCGCCGCGATCGTGCGCGCCGAATGGTTCGTCACGGACTTCTTTACGGCCGACTACGAGCCCACCGGCTCGGCAGACGTCAGAGCTGCCCTGCCGGCAGCGGTCGACCTTCCCAATCTCCCGCAGGACGGCAGGGGCGGGATCTCCTACGTCGAGTGGGCTCGAGCCTTCCGGGTCGAGGAGGCCGGACAGGGCTCGTACCTGGTGGGAGTGGTGTTCCGCACCCTGGCCGCGCCTCCGGACGGTGCCTTTATCCGTCTTGCGGTTCGGGCGGTCGAGGTCCTGGTAGAGGTCTCAGGCGATGGGGCGTCGGTGCTCGATCTACCGCGGCCGATAGCCTTGCCGGTGGGTCCGGAGCCTGCGCCCTGGGTGGAGCCAGAGGCCGACCCTCCGCCCGACGTGGTCGATCTCGCCGCGGCTCGCGCCTCGGTGTGGGGTTCGGAGCCCCGGATCGTCTCGGCTTCAGTCGCTCCCACCGGCTGGCGAGTCATCGTCACGGTCGCGGACGATGTGGGAAACCGGTGGCCGTTGTCGATGATGATCGACGTCTAGGAGCGTCCGCAGATAGGTGGACGCCCTTCATGTTCACGGCTCTTTGTCGAGAACCCCTGGGCCTCAGGTCAGGTGGCTTCGGGGCCGATGAGATTGGATGCGAGTTCGCACCGCGCTCACAGGACTGGCACTGACCGCGGCCGTGGTGGCCTGCGGCGGATCGGCCGACGTCGATCCCGTCGATACCGTTGTGGTCAACGACTTCGCCCCGCTCAGGGTCCTCGACCGGGCTAACGACGTGGCCGATCAGCTGGAGAACCGCGAGGCCGACCTGGAGGCGCAGCTCGGCAACCCCTTCGAACAGCCCTGATCGCCTGTCATCCGTCGGGCTACGCTCGACGCATGCCTTCAGACCGGCCTCTCGACACTGTCGGCTTCGCTGCCTCGCGTCCCGGGCCCGATCGTCGTCGCTGGTCGGTGTCGCCGGCGCCAATGCCGTCGGCGACCCCTGCCGGGCCCGCCGTCGACCGCGAGCCCTGGTACACGGTGACGGGCCAAACAGGTGGGTTAGTCGGCGAAGTGCTCTTCGAGGAGGCGGGTCGCCTCCGGCGCGATCTCGTCCCAGAGGGCATCCGGTGACTTCGAAATCGTCACGAAGTCGGCAGACATGAAGACGCTCGTGACCCCCGGAAGCGCCAGGAGCGGCGCCGCTACCGGATCGTCCGTCTCGAGGCCTTGGGCGAAGCTGCGCGGGGTCTCGAATTCGGTGCCGACCGTGAACTTGAGCGCATTCGGGTTGGGCGTCGGCGTTACGGAGATCGCCATGGTTCTCCTCGGGGTGGCGGCGGCATCGTAGCGAGAGACCACATGCAGGCGGGCGTCGACGTCGGAGGCACCTTCACCGACCTCGCCCTGTGGGACGGCACGGAGCTGCGAACCGGCAAGGTCCCGACCGTTCCTTCCGACCAGAGCGTCGGCGTTCTCGGCGTGCTGCGAGCGGCCGGGACGGCGCGGGCCATGCTTCTGCATGGAACCACGGTCGCCACCAACGCTTTGCTCGAGCGGTCGGGTGCCCGCACCGCTCTCGTAACCGACTCCGGGTTCGAGGATCTCATCGAGATCGCCCGCCAGGACCGACCGTCGCTCTATGACGTCGAAGCGACCCGGCCGGAGGCCCTGGTGCCTCCACCGCTCCGGTTCGGGCTCGACGGGCGCACCGCTGCAGACGGTGGCATCGATCTGGACGATGCATCGGTTTCGCGGCTCGTGCGGCGGATCGCGGAGGCGGAGCCGGAGGCGGTTGCCATCAGCCTGTTGTTCTCCTTCGTGGCTTCGGGTCGTGAACGAGCGGTCGCAGAAGCGATCGCGACGGCCCTCCCCACAGCAGCGATTACCCGGTCGTCACGGGCGGCCCCAGAGTTCCGCGAGTATGAGCGCCTCTCGACGACGGTCATCAATGCATATCTCATTCCCGTCGTCTCCCGGTATCTCTCCAACCTCGAACGAGCGGCGGTGAATGCGGGAGTGCTCGGCTCTCCCGCCGTGATGCGAAGTTCAGGGGGCCTCATGCGACTCGAGGCCGCCGCCCTTCTCCCGGCGGCGATAGTCCTGTCGGGTCCCGCGGGCGGTGTCGTCGCCGCCGGCGCCCTGGGATCTGCGCTCGGGCACCGATCGCTGGTCTCCTTCGACATGGGTGGGACGAGCACCGATGTGTGTCGGATCATGGATGGCCGCCCCGAGGTCTTGTTCGAAAGAACGATCGGGGGTCTGCCCAATCGCATGCCCTCGGTCGCAGTTCACACCGTCGGGGCCGGCGGAGGAAGCGTCGCGTGGATCGATCCCGGTGGGGCACTGCGGGTCGGTCCACAGAGCGCAGGGGCAGTGCCGGGTCCCGTTGCCTATGGCCGCGGCGGCGTGGATCCGACGGTCACCGACGCCAACCTTGTCACGGGACGGCTCGGATCGGCGGTCGAACTGGCTGGGTCGCTCGTGCTCGATGCCGGCGCGGCGAGGAGCGCCATCGAGGTTCTGGGCGATCGGTTGGGTCTGGACATGATGTCCACGGCTCTGGGGGTGATAGAAGTGGTCGAATCACACATGGAACGCGCCCTTCGCGTCGTGTCCGTCGAGGAGGGAACGGATCCAAGGGATGCGATGCTCATTGCGTTCGGAGGCGCCGGCGCCATGCACGCCACCGCGCTGGCACGGCGCCTCGAGATGGCGGGAGTCATCGTCCCTCCCCACGCCGGGGTCTTTTCCGCACTCGGTCTTCTGCTCGCCCCGCCGCGAGCCGACTCGGTGACCGGGGTGCTGCTCGAGCCGGGAGACGACATAGACAGCAAGACGCGTGAAGTGTTGGCCGCAGTGAGTGCCGATCTCGAGGCAACCGGAGCATCCCCTGAGGCCGTGGAGTCGACTGCCGACGTTCGATATCTGGGGCAATCGCACGAGACGTCAGTGAGCTACGAGCCGGGCGACGGATGGGAGGCTCTCACCGAGCACTTCCATGCTGCCCACCTCGAGCGAAATGGTTTTGCCCGGCGGGGTGACCCGATCGAGGTCGTGGCGGTCCGCGCTGCGGCCACCGGGCGGCCCGCGCTCACGATCGATCAGCTGCCGCCACAGAGCCCCGCCGGCGAGGCATGGCGCGGCGAGCGGGAGGTGCTCACAGGATCCGGGGCCGTGACCGCGGCGGTGTGGTGGCGTCCCGGCCTCGAGATCGGTAGTGAGTTGGTCGGTCCTGCCGTGGTGGAGGAGCCCGAGGCCACCACATACCTCGCCGAGGGGGAGCGGGCGGTCGTCCATGGCTCGGGGGCTCTGGAGGTGAGCTGGGCATGACCGTCGATCCGGTCACCCTCGAAGTCGCTCGCAACCGGTCTGCATCGGTGGCCGAGGAGATGGGAGGCGTGCTGCGTCGGACCGCCTACTCGCCGAACATCAAGGAAAGGGCGGACTGCTCGGCAGCGATCTTCGTGGCCGATGGCGAGATGCTGGCCCAGGCGGAGCACATCCCGGTGCATCTCGGCTCGATGCCTGCCTCGGTGGCGGTGGTGATCGGCCTGTTCGGTCCGAAGGTGGATCCCGGCATCCAGTTCGCGGTCAACGACCCGTACGCCGGAGGTACCCACCTGAACGATCTGACGCTTGTACGGCCCGTCCACCTCGACGGGCGGCTGATGGGTTGGGTTGCCAATCGGGCCCATCACGCCGACGTGGGCGGTGAAGCTCCCGGGTCCATGCCGGCCCACGCCACCCGACTCGAACAGGAGGGGCACGTGGTTGCCCCCACCGTGGCCGTTATCGGGGGCACCTGGGAATCGGACTTCCTCGATGCCTTCGTCGAGGCCACGCGTACGCCCGACGAAAGGATGGGTGACCTCTCGGCGCAGCTCGGCGCCAACGAAGCCGGGGCCGAGCGTTTCCTCGACCTGGTTCGACACCACGGAGCCGATCGGTTCGAGACCGTGGCCGCAGCATTGCTCGACTACGGCGAGGCGCGAATGCGGTCGGCACTTCGGGCGCTCCCGGACGGCGAATACCGGTTCGAGGATGCGATGGAGTTTGGGGATGTCGATGTACCGATCGAGGTGAGTGTCGGGGTCGATGGCGATCAACTCACAGCGGACTTCACGGGGACCGCCGCGCAGATCCCCGCCAATTTCAACGCCGTCGAAGCCGTCACCCGTTCATGTCTCTACTACGCAGTGCGGGTGGCGACCGATCCGACGATTCCGGCCAACGGCGGGTGCTACCGACCGCTCCGGCTCATCACGGAACCCGGGTCGATCGTGGCGGCCGGCGACGGTGTCGCGGTGGCCGCAGGAAACGTGGAGACCAGCCAGCGCATCGCCGATGTGCTGCTGGGTGCTTTGGCCCAGGCCGTGCCAGATCGCGTGCCGGCGGCGTCGCAAGGAACGATGAACAACATCCTGATCGGGTCCCACTCCACCGTGTACTACGAGACGGTGGCGGGGGGCGAGGGAGGCACGCCACATCGTCCCGGTCAGTCGGGCATCCACACCGGGATGACCAACACGAGGAACACGCCTATCGAGTCACTCGAAACGCACTACCCGTTCCGGTTGGTGCGTACCGAACTTCGCGTCGGGAGCGGTGGAGAGGGCCTGCACGAGGGCGGCAAGGGAATCATCAGGGAGATCGAGTTCCTCGAGCCGGCGGTCGTGTCGTTGATGGGGGAGCGACGGCGATTGCGGCCATGGGGCCTGGCGGGTGGCGGTCCCGGCGCGAACGGGGAGGATTGGCTCGTGAGGGGCGGCGTCGAAGAGCGGCTTCCCGGAAAGACCACGTTCGAGGTCGAAGCCGGGGACCGGCTCCGGGTTCTGACCCCGGGCGGAGGCGGTTGGGGCCGAGAACGCGAGTGACCCCCGGCGAACCGGGGGATCACTCAGTGGGGTGACCGGTAAGCCCCAGGGCGTACGTCAACCGGTCTCTGTTGTGTTCGCGACGGTCGAGGCCTTCCTCAGCCGCCGGAGCTAGCCGCATCCCCGGGCGAACCCGGAGGGCGGAAATCGTTTAACTGTGGCCAGGACGCCAGATCGCGAACGCCGGCTGTGCCCACAGGGCGAGGAATGTGGCGATCGTGAATGCCAGAACGGTGAGCCGCTTCCGCATTTGTCTCTCCCTCACGTTGTCGTGACGTGTAGGAGATTGAGATCGGCTTATCTCGCCTATATCTAAAGCGGTTGCGAAAACCGTGCGCTCACGCGCTTTCGGTGGTGTTAGCGGCTTCCTCGGGTGTTCACAACGTGACCGCTGGATCTCAGTGAGGCCAGATCACGTCGTATCGTGGCGTTGCTTGCCTCAAGAGCGTCCGCGATGTGACTTACCGTTGGGCTGGTACCAGACTCTTGAGCCTCGCGAAGCAATCGAAGGATTTGGTGCCGTCGCCGTTCGATGCGATCCGAGATGCCTTCATCGCTGGGGTCGTGGACAGTCCAGTGGATCGTGACGTGCTCATCGGCTCTTAGCCTTCGGCCGAGAGGTGAATCTGCTGCCGGTAGGTCAACCGTTTTTCGCCGTGGTTGAAGAGCGAGCCATCGGGCATAGATGTCCCGGTGGTTAGGGATGTGAGTCCACGACCTGCGTCGTGTCGTGTCGTCAAGCCCACTCAGGAGTGACGTCAGCTGCTCGTGAGCGAGTGTTATGTAGTGGGCGGCCTCTTCATCGTCTCCTAGCGCTCCGTGAACCTCACTCAGTGCGAGCGGGACCAGATGAGCCAGTTCCACGCCGGGACGAATCTCTCGCATGGCCTTCTTGGACCACTCGAGTGCTTCCTGTGTCTTGCCCGCCCTGAGCGTCAGGCGTCCAGCAAGAGCCCGTACTCCGACCAAGAGGTCGTTCATGCCGTATTCCCTGCATAGCGATTCGGCTTCGAGAATGTGGTCAATGCCGCTGTCGATCGCATCGTTTTCAAGCTCAATCGCTGCGAACTCTCTTAGGGTTTGGGCGGTCAACCAGGCATCTTCCGAATCTCTCGTGAGAGCGAGCGCGTCTTCGAAATGCCGTGCGCCCGCGGTCAGGTCACCCGCTCGTCCCGCGAGGCTTCCTACGAGTCCCAGACACTGCGCCTTGCCCCGAACGTCGCCGATGTCCTCGTAGATGACCAGAGCCTCATCAGTCTGCTGTTGCGCCTTCTCATCGTCCCCGATTAGCCCATGCCACAGCCAAGCTGCATTGGAGAGGACAAGCGCCCGACCCCGACTGTTCCCCATTGCGGCGTAGGACTCCTCCGCGGCATCGAAGGCATCGAGAGCAAGCCCAAGGCGATTCGTGATGATGTACAAAATCGCGAGATTCATGCGGTACACAGCTTCACCGTGGCGATACCCAATTCGTTGGGACGTCTCTATTGCGCGAGTGAAGTCCGTCTCAGCTGGTTCTGGCTCGCCGCGTTCCATTCGAAGCGTGCCGAGCATTCCGAGCACCTCGGCCTGGCCTCGAGCGTCCTCGAGTTCTTCGTAGAGCTTGAGAGCTGCCAACAACTGAGACTCGGCTTCACCGAATCGCTGAAGATCGATCAGATTCTGGCCAAGCGCGTTTCTCGCGTTTGCCTCTTGGCGAGCGTCGGCATCTCTGAACTCAGCTGCTTCCTCGAGGTAAACGACGCCCTCGGCAGCTCGACCTCCGAAGCACGCAACCATGCCGAGGGCGGTGAGGGCAGCGACAACCTGACCCCCGTCACCGCCTTCCCGCGCCGCTTCAAGAGCGCCCTCTGCTTCTGTCTCCGCCTCGGAGAACCTGTCCTGATGCGCGAACCACCAAGCTCGTCGTCGTAGTACATCTCCCCGGTCTGACTCGGAAGCGAATCGTTCCAGTCGACTGATGGCGTGCTCTTGCTCTTCTCTGCGCCCCAGAACATCCAGAACCTCTTCGTGAAGGGATGCAACCGCGTGACATCTCGCGTTGGAAGCGCCAATCTCGTCAAGGGTGGCTGAAACTTGTGCGAGATGCTGTGCAGCAGTGTCATAAGCGTGGACTGCCATAGCCCTCTCAGCGGCCTGTTCGAGGTATTGGGCTGCTCGATCGGGCATTCGCGCGGAACTGAAGTGGTGGGCGAGCAGTTCCACTTCATCCGGCCGATGTTTTTCGACAGCGATGGCAACTCGCCGGTGGAGGTCAATCTTCCGAGATATGGAGAGGTCGTCATAGACGACCCGCCTCATCAGCTCGTGTCCGACCGCGAATCCGTCGTGCCCTGCATCTACGAACCGTCGTCGCTGTAGATCATCGATTGCGGCAAGGGTCGTGTCGTCGGTGAGTTCTGATGCCTCCACTACTTCAGCCACAAGGAGCTCGTCGTCGTGGATCGCAACCAGTTCCAGCATCTTTCGGGAGCCTGGATCGAGCCCGTCGAGCCGGTGCCTGATCAACGCATGGACTGTTGGCGTTACGGGCAGCCTGTCACGCGCCGGCAGGACATCCTCGGTCGGACCCTCTGCTTCCTCCAGTGAATCGCGCTCATAGAGAGCGCGCAGGGTCTCCACGATGAACAGAGGGACTCCGCCCGTTTCCCTGTGGAGTCGCTCGGAGAATCCACCACTCACCTCTCCCAGTCCCAGGCTCTTGCGGATCAGTTCCTCGGTCTGCGCCGGGGACAGGGGGGTGAGTGAGATTCGCTCACAGTGCGCCAGGCGGTCGAGGGTGCGCAGCAGATCCCACACTTCGGGGCGCTCGCGAGCTTCGCCGTGGCGGTAGGTGACGGCAAAGAGAACTCTCTCGGTTTCGATGCGATGGGCCAGCTGGGAAAGCGCCTGAATCGTGTCGTCGTCGGTCCAGTGGACGTCCT
>JAZGDZ010000090.1:0-31183 GCA_036478235.1 Acidimicrobiia bacterium
ACGGTGAAAGAGATCACAACCGGAAGCCCAGCTTCGCCCGCCGCCCGAACCACACCGATCGCTTCATCGGCCTGAGTGAGAGTCATCGCCGACACCATGTCCACATCGGTTGTCGCCAGCCAACCGATTTGCTTGGCGTGATACTCCTCGGCCTCGTCTACGGCCACCTCAGCTTCAGGCGAATAGGCATCGCCCCGCGGACCGATGAGACCGTTGAGGACGATCGGCTTCTCGTTGTTTGAGAACTCGTCGCGTATGCCTGCAATGAACTCGATTGCGCCTCTGTTCGCGGCATGCAGGTCCTGCTCGCTCTCGCCGAGGTCATCGGCCCAATGTGCATGCGCCTTCCAGGTCTGACTGTCGAGAATGAACCCCGCTCCGCTCGCCTGTGCCAGGGACAAAAAGCCGCCGAAGTAGTTGGCAAGGGCCTCACGTCCGGTCGTGGTCGCCAGCAATGTGTGCGCCGCGAACTCTCGTATCTCGATGCCATGATTGAAGATCAGATCCGTCTCAACTCCGGCATCTGTCAGAAACAGCTCGCCTGAGAGCTGTGGCAATGCACTGCGGTAGCCGACCATGCGGAATCCCTCTCCCGGTCGCGTCAGGTTTTGCGAATGTAGTCGCTTTGCCAGTTTTGGTCGTCGAGGGCGGTCGGGTCGCCCAGACGGGCTCGCACGGTCTGGCGGTACAACGCTGACCTCCGATTGCCAGTCGTGAGCGAAGCCAGCTCATATAACATTTCTGCACGCTGGCCGACCCAAGGGACGTATACGTCAAGGTCAAACTTCTGCCTGTTGGGGTGGCCGCGGCCACGGGACTTGACCTTGACGCGGACGTGAGGGTTTAAGATGTTTCCTGAGATTTGGGTTGCTCACGGATGACGAGGTGAAGAATGGACGAGGCGAGGACAGAGCTCCAAGACATGTCCAACTGTGGCTGCGGCTGTGTCTGCTGTGGCCCCGCCCTTGAGGCGAAGCCGACCGAGAGCGAGGTTCAGCAGCTCGAGCAGGCCGAGGACGAGATCGAGCGCCCGCTCGTCGAGTCGCGAACCGACTAGCGAACCCTGGACTAGCGTGGTCCTTGGTGGCTCAGCACTTGGGCACAGATCTTCCCGTCCTAGTGTTCCGGATCGTTCCCACTACAGGACGACCATCATCGAAGAGGCTTACGGCGCTAGCCCTAGCCTGATAGACAACTCGCGGGGCCAAGATGCAGAGGAACACGGCGGAGTGCCCGCGGTAGGGCGCCTTGGAAACCACCGTTCCAATCTGCCGCTCCAATCTATAGAGTCTCTGGGCTACAACCCGACGTGTATCCCATCTGAAAACTGGCCCCAGCCGGCGATCGGTCTTCTCGGCTGACTTGTCCATAGCTGTCCCCGGTCATCCATAGACTGGATCTGCTGAAGGGAGATGCCATGAAGAAGCTCATCAAGCTGGCACTGGTGGTCGGGGCCGTCGCGGTGGCCGCTCGCCTCATCGGCGCAAAGAAGGCCGAGTGGGAAGGGCTCAGCGAGTCGCAGGTCCGCGACAAGCTCGACGCACATATCCCGGATCGGGTGCCCGACCGCAAGCGCGCTGCGGTGGCCGACAAGGTCGTCGCCGCGATGCGCTCCCGCGGCAAGCTGGTCGAGGACAAGGGAGCCTCCGACGGTGATGGCCCGGTGGAGAGTGACTCCGACGAATAGGTCGCGCCCGCGTCTCCATCCGGCGGCACCCCGGTAGCGGTTCTCGGCGGGACCTGTCCGGTAGCCTGCCCGCTGACCCGACCCCGGCGCAACGGCGTCGCGGGGAACGATTGTCAAACTGCTGAGCCCCATCCCTGCTCCCGTGGGGTCGATGCTCAGGCGATGAACGGGGGGCAAAACACTCAGGGCGAAGTGCGGTTTCGCCGGTGCACTGGGGGTAGGGGGTTGATATGGGGCCGGGGGTACGGCCTAGGCCACACGCCCGGCAACGCCCCCGAGCACTCCAACGTCGGCGGAAAGAACGCCACCACAACGACCCCCACCACGACGACCACTACCACCACGATCACTTCCCCGTTGGCTGCCGTCGAAGAACCTGGCCCCGATGCCGCCGCCTTCGAGGTCGACCTGGAACCGTGGACCGGTCGGTGCGCCTGGCCTTGTTGGGCCTCTTGCCGGTGGCCGCTCTGGTCTTGGCGGCGGGGCTCAGGCAACGCAGCAGAAACAGGCAGAGCCCGACGGAGAACTAGGCGACCCGTCAAGTCCTCAGTCCTCGCCGGCCGTCCCGTCCGGGTGACTCGAAGGCTATGCCGTCCTTCGTTTTCGCGAGCTTGGTCCGCGTCTGGTCCGCGCGTGGTCCGCGAACTGGTGAGAAACGCCGCAAGCCGATGCGCATCGATGAACGCTGAAAACCCAAGCAGGGCAAGGGGTTTCGGCGGTTCGCCTTGGTGCGGCTGGGGTGCCCGAAACCCCCCGATAAGCCTTCACACGGCAGAGGTCACTGGTTCGATCCCAGTAGCGCCCACCAAGCTGAACCCCAAATGCCGAAGGGGGTTCAGCGTTCCCGTGTCAGGAGGGCAGGCACCTTCGAATCGTCCAGAACAGCGGAACGAGGCCGACAAGAGGCGCCTCTACCTATCGGTGACGGTCAGACGACCTTTCATGCCCGCAGCAAAGTGTCCGGGGACGGAGCAGATCACTTGATAGGTGCCCGCCGCCGGTGCGGCAAAGCTGATCGTGAGCGCTTGGCCTGCCTCAGCCGAGATCTCGAACACGATCAGCTCCTCGGTGAGTTCACCTTCCGACTCGATCGATGAGGAGAGCACGACCCAAGTGTGGAGTTCCGACCCCTCGTTTTGGAATTGGAGCACGACGTCGCCTCCGGCGACGACGACCCAGGCGTCGGGACCGAATGAAAACTCGACAGCGTCAGCGGTGATCTCGGTTGTCGTACCCTCGCTGCCGGCGTCATCTGTCGAGTCGCCACCTCCGCCACAGGCTGTGACCAGCAGAGCAGCGGCAACCGCTAAGCCGGCGAGCCGAACAATGGGCTTCATACTCTGCTCCGAGAAGGCGAACCCGTCCATTGTCTCCCTGCCGACGGGCCATGACAACCTCGGGAACATCAATCCGGGGAGTTTGCGCCTGTCGGCACGCCCTCTCAGCGCTCGATGCCGTCGAGTTCCACCGTGATGCGGTGCATCTGCCCGTCACGTAAGAATGTGATTTCTACGAGCGCTCCGGGCCGATGAGTGATGATCTCGGCGAAGAGCTCGCCCGGATCCAAGATGGGGTTTCCGTCGACCGACACAATGCGATCTCCGACCTCGATCCCGGCCCTGTCGGCGGCGGAACCCCGTACGACCTCGCGCACGATCGCCCCACCTTCGCCGGTGGTGTCGGCGATGGTTGCCACGCCGAAGGCGGAAAGCTGCACGTCGTCGCCGGCTACGAGTTGCTCGGCCACGACGATGGCTATGTCGATGGCGATCGCAAATCCGATCCCATCGTTGCCGCCGCCCTGCGTGAAGATCACGTCGTTGATGCCGATGACGTGTCCGGCACCATTGACGAGCGGGCCGCCCGAGTTCCCGGGGTTGATCGCGGCATCGGTCTGCACCATGGGCACCCCGTTGATATTCCGCCCTGTGGCGCTCACGATTCCGGCGGTCACCGTCTGATCGAATCCAAATGGGCTTCCGAGGGCCACCGCGGTCTCCCCGACGCGAGCCGATGTTCCGTAGCCGAGCACGGCGGTGGGGAACCCGTCGCCTTCGATCGAAACGACGCCGACGTCGGTGGCGGCGTGGGTGCCGACGACGGTTCCTTCGAACAGCCGGCCATCGGCCAGGCGCACGTCGATCGTGTCGGCTCCGTCGATCACATGGGCTGCAGTGAGGATCAATCCGGACGGGTCGAAGATCACGCCGGAGCCAAGCCCGGTCTCTGATTCGAGCTGTACGACCGACGGGCTGACCAACGCGGCCACGGCGGCGATGTCGCCGGGGTCGACCGGTGTCGGTGGGGCGGGAACCGTCACGACGATGGGTTCGACGGCAGAGGTGGGGGTGTCGGTAGCGGGCGCCATAACCCGTCCGATGAGGAATCCGACCACCAGGATGATGACCGCGGTCAGGAACAAGCCGGCGGGCCGACGACGCGGGGACGGAGTGCCCCTCCGGTGGGTCGGTTGGTCGGCCGGTGGGAACAGCTCACCCTGTTCTCCGTCGCGCCGCCGATCGAGCTCGGTCGTTGTCATCTGCAGATGCCCTTGTTCATTCGTAGTGATCAACGAGGCGGAGGACCGATCTGCGTCACTTTGTCGGGTTCCCGGCAGGTACCGATCGCTTCGCGCGCTGCCGCCCATCGCCGAGTGACACCCGCAGGTCCACGCGCACGTGTCACTCTGCTCGATCCCATCCCTGAGACTCTCGACGCCGGATGTCTTGGGGATTGGGGTGGCGTGGGTCTAACGGGATCGCCCGGGGGCGGGGGGTCCTGGGCGGTCGCCGCCCGGATTGGTAGCGTCTGCCTCAACTAAAGGAGTGAGGCATTGGAAGACCTCGAGAGGCTGCAGGGGATCTCCAAGATCCAGATGGAGAAGCTGCACAAGGCCGGGATCAGGGGCCTGGAGGCCCTCCGCAAGAAGGGGAGCACACTCGAGGGGCGCACGGAGCTCGCCCAGAAGACCCGCATCGCACCCAACCGGCTGCTCAACTGGGTTCACCGGGCGGACTTGATGCGCGTCAAGGGCATCGACGACGACTACGCCAGGGTGCTTGCCCGGGCGGGGGTAACCAGCATCGTCGACCTCAGCACCCGCAATCCCGAAGCCCTCGCAGAGGAGGTCGAGATCGCCGCCACCATCGAGGCCGTGAAGCGGGTCCCCCGCCACGCCAGCTTGGCCAAGTGGATCGAAGGGGCGCTGCACTTGGTGCGCCATGTGTGGTACCACGACACGCTCGGCGACCCGGAGATCACCGGCATTCCGACCACCCAGTGGCCCGGACCCAAGGTCTGATGTGGGAGCCCGCCGAGCAACGGCATCACCCAGCTGACTCCTGACTCCGCCGCAGCAGCTGCAACGGTGCGGCGAACCAGAACGTCGCGGGAAGGCGGCTGAGGACAAAGAGCCGCGCCTCGTGGCCCGATAGGGTGCGTGATCCGTCGCTGACGGTTATCGGGCCGTCACCTGTATCGACGTTGAAGCGGCCCGTCCAATCGAGCACACCGATCGCCCGCCCCCAGCGGGAGCGCTCGGGCACATGCAGCGTGCGCGACCGCGCCGGCCGATCGATCCAGACGACCAGCGCCGCCAGCGCGGCGAAGGAGAACACCTGCACGGCCGCGGTGAACTGAATCGCCACATGGAACGGGATGGCCACCCAGATGGCGGCCTTCCGGGTGCGCCGCAGCAGCAGACCCAGGCCGATGAAGAGTTCGGTCAGCACGATCAGCTTTGCCGCCATCGATTGGAACCCAGGATCGGCCAGCAGGTCGATCACACCCTCGGGAAACCCGACCTCGGAAAGTCGGGGACGATGACCCTCCACGCGCAACCTGGTGACGGTGCCCCCCCACCAGTCGGGGTCAATGAGCTTGCTGAAGCCGCTGGCGACGTACACCACGGCGATCTCGAACCTGAGCACGGTGAGAGCCAGGCGGGTGCCGCCCTCGTTGGGGAGGGGAACCCCCCGGTGACGCGCCCGCCAGGCGTCGAGTGAGGCCGTCCTGCCTGCAGGGAGAACAGCGAGCCCCACGAGCAGGATGATGAGGAACGCTCGGTTGTGGTGGAAGTGTGTCTGGGAGAGGAACACGTTGTAGGTGACCCCGGCGGCCGTGAACCATGCTGCCGCTCGTGTGAAGAGGCCGACTGACAACAAGACGGCGGCTGCCGCGGTCACCGCGAGCAAGACGAGGTATGCAGGGCGAGACAGCTCCGGGTACCAGTCCCAGAAGGGCAGCGTGAATCGATCCGAGTAGATGATCCCGTCGAGTGCGGACTCCAGGAACGGACGCAGATGGATCAGCACGATTGGCCCCATCGCGATCCGCAGCACCGCGAGTGCCCGGAGGTCGATTGGGTCGTCGAGCGATGCATTCCAGGCTCGCAGCGGGGCCCTCATCGGTCGGCCTGGAACCGGATCACCCGGGGCGGGTCACCGTTGTGCCAGACGGTGACCGACGCCACGAGCCTCACGGTCTGGTCGTCCTCGGGTGTGTTGGCCGCTACCCACTCCAGCGCCTCCGAAAAGAAGTGAAGGGTAGAGCTGAGGCCGGCGTCGGCGTGGTGTCGTCGGAACGGCACATCGAGCCCCCTGCCCGCCACCAGATCGCCCCAGCGGTAGGCACCCGGCCATGGTTGGCGAACATCGATACGGGTTCCGTCGGCCAGTTCGCGCTCGATGACGGCCCGCCACTCGCTCGACTCGGGAAACATCTGAAACCCGAAGAAGGCGTGGTCCGCCGAATAGGCGCGAACGACGAGGAACAGTTGGGCGGCGACAATGGCGATGGCGACGGCCCTTCGGGCGGCGTGGCGTCGCGGGAAGATCATGCCCGGTGGAGCGGAACCATCTCGTGGAGCCGTTCGAGCCCCCTCTGCCTCACCACCGATGATGTCCCGCCACGGCTGCCTCCGGTGTCGTCGGCAGGCTACCCATGGAACTCAGGCGGGCATCGGGTACGTTGATCGACTGTGGAGGAGGCAAGAACCCGCAACGGTGTAGCCGGGCTGATCGCCGCCGGCGCCGCCCTCGGCGTGGGCGAGCTGCTTGCCGGGCTCTTCGCCGCAGTGCCGTCGCCGCTGGCTTCGGTCGGCGGGTACGTCGTCGATTCGTCGCCCCCGTTCGCCAAGGACTTCGCCGTCTCCGTCTTCGGAACGGCGGACAAGGGTGCCCTCGCCATCGGCACGATGGTGATTGTGTTGATCTTCGGCTCGCTCACCGGTATCCAGGCGGCGGCGCATCGCTGGGTAGGACCGGCAGTCTTCGGGCTGTTCGCCGCATTGGGGGCTGCGGCGGGGTGGCGTGATCCGTTCGCCGAGCCGTTTCCCCTGGCGGCTGCAGCCCTCCTTGCCGCCGTTACCGGCTGGCTGGTGCTCGACACCCTGCTCCGGGCCGCTCAGTGGGTGGAGCCGACCGACGGCTTGGCCGGTGACCGTGGGCGGCGGCGATTCATGCGGCTGGCCGCGGGTGGATCGGTGGCGGCGATCGCCACCGGGGCCGTAGGGCGCAGGCTTCTCAGCCGCCTGCCGGCGGTACCGGACGTCGCGGTCCTCACGAGTCCGCCCTCGGAGGCGCCTGAAGTCGTCGTCGCCGAGCACAGTTTCGACGTGACGGGACTCACCCCGATCGTCGTACCCAATGAGGACTTCTACCGGATCGACACGGCCCTCATCGTCCCGCGGGTCGACGAGCAGACTTGGCAGCTTCGAGTGCATGGGCTGGTGGAACGCGAGGTCACGATCGGTTACGACGAGTTGCTGTCGATGCCGCTTGTCGACGACTACGTCACGATCGCTTGCGTATCCAACGAAGTGGGGGGCGATCTGGTCGGCAATGCCCTGTGGACGGGGGTTCGACTGACCGAGGTGCTCGACCGCAGCGGAGTGCTGCCCGAGGCCTCTCAGCTGATCGGCAGGGCGATCGACGGCTTTACGGTCGGCTTTCCCCCGGAACTCGCCTACGACGGCCGCGAGCCACTGATCGCTGTGGGCATGAACGGGAAGCCCCTGCCCCGCGACCACGGCTTTCCGGCGCGTCTCATCGTCGCTGGGCTCTACGGGTACGTCTCGGCGACGAAGTGGCTGACGGAGATCGAGCTGACCACCTGGGAAGGTTTCGACGCCTACTGGATTCCTCGGGGATGGTCGAAGGAGGCTCCCATCAAGACGCAGTCCCGCATCGACGTCCCTCGTCCCCGCGGCGTGCTCCAGCCGGGCGCCAACGTCGTCGCCGGCGTTGCCTGGGCCCCGCTCAAGGGCATCGAGCTGGTCGAGGTGCAGGTGGGGGATGGGCCGTGGCAGGAGGCCGAGGTCACTGTGCCGCTGTCGGATCGCGCCTGGGTGCAGTGGCGAGTCGTGGTCACTCTGGAGTCGGGCTCCCATTGGGTGCGGGTACGGGCTACCGACGGGACCGGCGAGGTCCAGACGGAGAAGCTCCGTTCACCGCGGCCCGATGGCGCCACCGGCCATCACGGGGTGCTGGTGCGGGTCGGCTGAATCGCAGGCTACGCTCGGACGGTCACGTCACCAACCTGTTGGGGGAGAAGACGATGGAGACACTTCGCAGCGGTTCGAGCGGTGAAGCAGTCGAGGCGCTGCAAAAGAAGCTTCTCGGTAAGGGTGTGAACCCGGGCCCGGTCGACGGCATCTTCGGTCCGAAGACCGAGGAAGCGGTCAGGCGCTTTCAGGAGCGTTCCGAGCTGACCGTCGACGGTATCGCGGGTCCCGCCACGTTTGGCGCTCTGGAGATGATCGAGGAGGAAGTCGAGACCGATGAGTCGTCACCGGACGGCGACCGCGGCGAGACGGCCTTCTGAGATCAGCCGATGCGAGCGCGGCTCCCGAAGGGGAGGCGCGCTCCGGCTCGCACCACGTGCTTCTCCAGTAGAGGCCACACATCGTCGGATCCCAGGATCGACCGCATCGATTGGAGTGTGCTCAGAAACGCCGGGATCGCGCTCGCCGGGCTCAGAGGTTTGGGCCTGGTCTGGGCCAGCACCTCGAGGTCGGGCCGCAGCACCACCAGGTCGGCTTCGGGCCACGCCGCATGGATGGCATCGAGTTCGGCTGTGAGTGTGGCTCCGCCGATTCGGTCGAGCAGCCTCTCGTAGAACCGCGCATCGTCGCGTCGCTCTACTGCGGCCATCGGAGCGCTGACGATGACGAGGTCGAGGGGGTCGCTGCTGCCCAGTACGAGGTCGGCGTTGGTCCCGCTGGCCACCCCTCCGTCGACGTATCTCTTGCCGTGGATCGTGACCGGATCGAACATCATTGGTACGGCCACCGATGCCGCCACCGCCGTCGCCAGGTCGGTGTCGGGACTGTCGATCGTTCCGAAGGGAACCCGCTGCTTGGATTCGATCTCGAAGGCGACGATCGTGGTCGGGGTCTCGGGCCAGGTGTGGGCCGCCGGCCCCAGCGCCCGGCGCACCCAATCGGCGATCCCTTCGGTGGTGTACGGCGCCGGAGCACCGAGGGCGAGCCGGACGCCTGGTCGGCGCAGCCCGGGGATCAGCCCGTGGCGAATCCAGCGACCCGCACCACGCAGTGGTGCTCTCCGGTGGATCAGTTTTCCGAGGGCGGCGGCGAACTCCTCGTCGTTGTTGACGTTTGCCACGAGCCCCTCGAGCTCGAGGCGCCCCGAGCGGGCGATGGCCGCTACGACCGCGCCCGACGAGGTCCCGACGATCACATCGGCGGTGCCCGGATCCCAGCCCGTGGCGAGCCGGAGCGCGAACAGAGCGCCGAAGTGGAACGAGGCGCCGGTGATCCCGCCTCCGCCGAGGACGAGCCCGACACGTGACATCGCGGTCAGGATACGTGACTGCCGGGCGATGTTGCCCGCGAAACGTGCTCAGAGCGTCCGCCAATAGGCGGACGCTCTTTCGCGATGTTCAAGGCTCTTCGCTGGTTTGGCTACGGCTTTCGGGTCCTACTCGGCCCCGAAAAGCCTCCGCATGGTCGTGCCGCCTTGTAGGCGGCGCCGTGTACTACGGCCCGGGGGCCCCAGCCCCAGGCCGCCGAGTCCGCGCCTGACGGCGCGCCCTCTCAGCCGAAGGACTGGCCGCAGGATGAGCAGCCCGAATCGTCCTCGAACGTGGGGGATTTGCACCACGGACAGGGAAGATCCGGATCGGTGGGATCGTGCAGCATCACGATGCGCGACGGAAACCTGCCGGCCGCCGTCGCCAGCAGCATTGCGGTGAGGATGGCAAACACGCTGTCCCACTCCTGGATGGACCGCCGGCAACGGTAGGCACCGATCGGGCGCGTGGGAAGGATTTTGGAGCTCGCTTCGCTCGCGGCATATGGCCGTTGGCCATTGGCAATGGTCGGCGCCTACGGCGCCTCCCGCAATCGCCTCGCTTCGCTCGGCGGCAATCGCCGCTGCTGATGACTGGTGACTGGTGACTGGCGACGGGTTACTGGTTACTGGCTACTGGTTACCCTCTCCTCCCATGTCAATCACTGTCACCCTCCTCGACGGGAGCCCCCTCGAACTCGACGATGGGGCCACCGGGCTCGATGCCGCCCGCGCCATCGGAAGCCGTCTGGCAGATGCCGCAGTCGGCGTGGTGGTGGACGGGCAGCAGCGGGATCTCACGAGCAACCTTCCTGACGGAGCCTCCCTTTCCGTGATCACCGAGGACACCGAGGAGGGGCGCCACATCCTCCGTCACAGCGCGGCGCACGTAATGGCGCAGGCCGTGCTCGACCTGTTCGACGGCGCCACCTTTGCAATCGGGCCGCCGATCGAGGACGGCTTCTACTACGACTTCGACATCGGCCGGGCGTTCACTCCAGAGGACGTCGAGCGGATCGAGGCCCGCATGGCAGAGATCGTCGCCGAGGACCAGCCGTTCGAGCGCGCCGAGCTGTCGAAGACCGAAGCGCTGGAGTTGTTTGCAAAGCATCCTTTCAAGATCGAGATCATCGAGTCCGTCGACGAGTCAGAAGTGGCCGCGGGCGAGGCAGTGAGCGTGTATCGCAACCTCGACTTCGTCGACCTGTGCCGGGGGCCGCACCTTCCTACGACCGGCCGGCTGCCGACCTTCAAGCTGTTGCGTACGGCGGGTGCCTACTGGCGCGGTGATGAGAGCCGTCCCCAACTGCAGCGTATCTACGGGACGGCCTGGGAGAGCCGCAAGGCTCAGGAGGCCTACCTCCACCGGCTCGAGGAGGCGCGTAAGCGCGATCACCGGAAACTAGGGACCAAGCTGGATCTCTTTTCATTCCCTCCGGAGCTGGGGAGCGGCCTGGCGGTGTGGCATCCCAAGGGGGCGCTGGTCCGCACGATCATGGAGGACTACTCGCGTCGCACTCACCTGGCGCACGGTTACGACATCGTGGCCTCACCGCACATCGCCAAGAGCAGTCTGTGGCAGACATCGGGTCATCTCGACTTCTACGCGGAGAGCATGTACCCGTCGATGGAACTCGACGGCGGTGACGACTACCTGCTCAAGCCGATGAATTGCCCGTTCCACATTCTCATATACCGGTCGCGCTCCCGCTCCTACCGGGAGCTGCCGCTGCGGCTCTTCGAACTGGGCACGGTCTATCGGTACGAGCGCTCCGGTGTCGTTCACGGGCTCCTCAGAGCCCGGGGCTTCACCATGGACGACAGCCACATCTTCTGCATGGAGTCCCAGGTCGCCGATGAGCTCAAGGACCTGCTCGACTTCGTGCTCATGGTTTGGCGCGATTTTGGCTTCGAGGAGGTCGAAGCGGACCTGTCGACCATGCCGGAGAAGTACGTGGGCGACGCCAAGCTCTGGGTTCGGGCCACCGACGCATTGCAGGCCGCGCTGGAGCAGGCGAAGTTGCCGTACCAGGTCGCCGAGGGCGAAGGAGCCTTCTACGGCCCCAAGATCGATATCCACGTGCGCGACGCCATCGGGCGCAGATGGCAGGTGGGAACCCTCCAGGTGGACTTCGCTCAGCCGGAGAACTTCGGCCTCGAATACGCCAGTAGCGAGAACACCAGGGAGCGACCGGTGATGATCCATCGAGCCCTCATGGGTTCGATCGAGCGGTTCTTCGCAATCCTCATCGAGCACTACGGCGGGGCCCTCCCCGGCTGGCTGTCGCCGGTCCAGGCGACCGTCGTGCCGGTGGCGGATCGGCACGTCGGGTATGCCGCCGAGGTCGCCGCCGGGCTCGAGGCCAAGGGGTTGCGCGTCGAGGTGGACGATCACGACGACACCGTCGGCGAGAAGATCCGCAAGGCGATCACGATGAAGCACCCCGCGGTTCTTGTCGTCGGTGACGACGACGTCGAGTCCAACACCGCCGGCCTGCGGATTCGAGGGGGAGAGGAGCGTCGGGGCCTGGCTCTCGGCGAGATCGTGGACGAGCTGGTCGAGTATTGCCGACCGCCTCGCTGACATCGAGATCGGCCGGGTTTGACCAAAGGCGTCCCACTCTTAGTCTGCGTCCTGCCGTGTTGTGGAGTGAGGAAGTGACCCTGTGAAGTTCACCGTCGCCCTGCAGTGCAGGCTTCCCAGCCGGCGCTGTCTCGTGCTCCTATTGCCCGATCGATGGCATCTCAATCGAGGAGACGTGCCGGTCGATGGCGAGGCGGCCGGGGTCGGATGACCGGCGAGGAACGCCGCCCCCTCGAGATCAGCGAGGAGGTGGCGCGTGCCGCGGGCGTTCCCGAGGATCTGGACGCCAGCCAGCGCGAGCCGTACACGATCCCGTCGACGCTGCGGCGGCGGACTGCGGCAATGGTCTACCTCGCCGGGGCCGTCCTGGCGGCTTCATCGGTGGGTCTTGGCCTTCCGGCCGGGATGCTCGTGATGGCTGCGTTTTTCGGGCTCGTCGCTGCCTGGCATCTGGCGTCGGCATGGCGCATAGAGGTGCTCGACCCCGAGGCACTCGAGACGGCCAATCGGGCGATCGACTTCGCCGTTGGTCACGCTTCGGCCGCGGTCGGCTTCGACTCTTGGCGAGCCCGGCCGATCTGGAACGTCCTCGTCTTCAGCGCCGACGAGCCGCCCTCACAGCGCGGCCTGGTGCGGGTGGACGCGGTCGACGGGCACGTGGTGGAAACGTACTCAGAAGAAGTCCCCAGTCACCAGTAGCCAGTCGCCAGCCAGCGAAGAAGTCGCCAGCCAGCGAAGAAGTCCCCAGTCACCAGTAGCCAGTCGCCAGCCAGCGAAGAAGTCGCCAGCCAGCGAAGAAGTCCCCAGTCACCAGTAGCCAGTCGCCAGCCAGAGCCGGACGGGCTCAAAGGATCTCCAAGGTCGCCGGTCATGTCTTCTGGAGACTGGAGACTGGAGACTCTCTACATTACGTATCGTTCACCGTCAGCATCACCCACCTCCAGCGCCAGCGCGATCCCGGACTCCCGGGCCCAGCGTTCCAGCAGCGCCGTCGCCTGGACGTTGCAACCGGCCTGGAAGACCGGCCATAGCTCACCGTCGTAGGCGTCGCCGACGTCGACGGACATGCCGGGGATCGGCTCGACCCAGTCCTGGTGGATCCGGAATCCCTCGATGGTCACCACTGCCAGACCGAGGGCTTCGACGCGCTGCATCAACCGGCCGGCCACCTGCGGCGGATAGAAGCCCTCGTCCTCGTCGCCGCGATGAACCGCCGCTTCGTCGAATTCAGCGGCGAGGCGATCTACCGGGTGCTCCTTGCCGATTCCGGTTGTGGGCTCGACGAGGAGTGCGGTTCCCTCGGGAAGGAGCATTGCCCTGGCGGTGTCCAGCGCCGTCTGTAGATCGGTCACCTCGAAGGCCCAGGCGTCGTCATCTTCGCCGAGATCGAACTCGGCGAGGACGGTGTCGCCGTCGAGGTACACGATGCCGACCACGCGTTCCTCTTCGACGAGCTCGATGACCGGCCGATCCCAGCCCTCCCCGTGGGCCTCGCGAGCGCGCAGGTCCGACATCTATCGGCCGGTCGGATACTCCCGGGCGGGATACCCCGTGTAGATCTGACGGGGACGCCCGATACGCGTCTCGGGATCCTCGCTCATCTCCTTCCACTGGGCGATCCAGCCCGGAAGACGGCCGATGGCGAAGAGGACGGTGAACATTTTCCCGGGGAACCCCAGGGCCCGGTAGACGAGCCCGGCATAGAAGTCGACGTTGGGGTACAGCTTGCGCTCCTCGAAGAATGGGTCGGCGAGCGCGGCCTCCTCGAGCTTGCGGGCGATGTCCAGCAACGGGTCGTCTCCGCCCATCCTCTCCATCACGTCGTGGGCGAAGCTCTTGAGGATTCGGGCCCTCGGGTCGTAGTTCTTGTAGACCCTGTGCCCGAAGCCCCACAGGCGGAAAGGATCATCCCGATCCTTGGCCTTCTCGATGTACTTGGCGTAGTCGCGCCCGTCCTCGTTGATCTGGTTCAGCATCTCGACCACCCGCTGGTTGGCACCGCCGTGCAGCGGGCCCCACAGGGCGCTCATGCCCGAGGCGACCGATGTGAACAGGTTCGCCCGGCTCGACCCGACCAGGCGCACCGTCGACGTCGAACAGTTCTGGCTGTGGTCGGCATGGAGGATGAGGAGCACGTCGAGCGCTCTGGCGACGACGGGATCTACCTCGTAGTCGTCCACCGGGAGGGCGAACATCATGTGGAGGAAGTTCTCGGCGTAGCCGAGCGCATTGCGGGGGTACACGTACGGCTGTCCGATCGACTTCTTGTACGCAAAGGCAGCGACCGTCGGCAGCTTGGCGACCAGCCGCAGGGCCGACTGCTCCACGGCGTAGGGGTCGGTCGGATTGTGGATGTCCGGATAGAAGGTCGCCATCGCGTTGGTGGCCGACGACAGGATCGCCATCGGATGGGCCCGCTTGGGGAAGGCGTCGAACAGCCGCTTCATCTCCTCGTTGAGGAGGGTGTGGCGGGTGATAGCCGCGGTGTAGTCGGCCAGCGCCTCGGGTGTCGGCAGCTCGCCGTGGAACAGTAAGTAGGCGACCTCGAGAAAGGTGGCGTGTTCGGCCAGGTCCTCGATCGCGTATCCGCGGTATCTGAGCTCGCCGGCCGCCCCGTCGACGAACGACACGCTGGACCGGGTCGACGCCGTGTTTCCGAAGCCTTGGTCCAGGGTGATCATTCCGGTTTCGGCCCGTAGCTTGCTCACATCGATGCCCTCGTCCCCCTCGACCCCCTCGACGATCGGGAGCTCGATCTCGCCGCCGTCGTAGGTGAGTTTCGCCGTGCGTTGGCTCATTGGGGTCTTCTTTCCGTCTAGTCGTCTTGCGCGTTGGCCGCCAAGATCACCTTTTGGGTCTCCTGAGGCGGTGCCTCTTCGTAGTGATCGATCTCCATTTCGAATGAACCCCGGCCGTGCGTGATCGAGCGCAGATCAATCGAATACCGCTGTATCTCTGCAAGAGGAACCTCGGCGGTGACCAGCCGCATGCCGCCGTCGGAGTCCATGCCGAGGACCCTGCCTCGCTTGGAGTTCAGGTCTCCGATCACGTCGCCCATGAGGTCGTCGGGCACGCGCACCGTCACCTTCATGATCGGTTCGAGAAGCGCGCCCTTCAGCCCGGGCGCGGCCTGGCGCACCGCCATGATGCCCGCCATCTTGAACGACATCTCGTCGGAGTCCACCGAGTGATACTTGCCGTCGTAGACCGTCGCCTTGACGTCGACGACGGGATAGCCGGCCGTCAGACCGCGCTCCAGCGCCTCCCGGATCCCCTTGTTGACGGCCGGGATGTACTGGCGTGGGATCGAGCCCCCCTTGATCTCGTCGATGAACTCGTAGCCGGCGCCCGGGGCATTCGGCTCAAACCTGACGTAGGCGACTCCGAACTGACCGCGGCCACCCGACTGCTTCTTGTGTTTGCCCTCGACGTCGGCCCTGCCCTTGATCGTCTCGCGATACGGGATCTTGGGGAGGGCGGTGTGGACTTCCACCCCGTGACGAGACGACAGGCGGGCAATGGCGACATCGAGGTGGGCGTCGCCGAGGCCCGACAAGACCGTCTCGTTGGTGGCGGAGTTGCGCTCGAACGTCAGGGTGGGATCGTCCTCCACCATCCTTGCCAAGGAGGTCGACAGCTTCTCCTCGTCGTGCTGCGTCTTGGGGAAGACGGCGTAAGACATCGCCGGTCGAGGCATGGCCATCGGTGTGATCGTGACCGCCGTTCCCGGCGAGACCAGGGTGTCGCCGGCGAGAGTGGTCTCGAGCTTGGCGACCGCAGCGATGTCGCCCTCTTCGACCCGCTTGAGATCCTCGTGCTCCTTGCCCCGCATGGCGAACACGTTGTGCATTCGCCCCTTGGCGCCGACCCGGCGGTTCTGCAGCTCGACGTCCAGGTCGATATCGCCGCGGAAGACCCGGAACAGAGAGATTCGACCCACGTACGGGTCGGACATCGTCTTGAACACGTAGGCGACCACTCCTGAATCGGGGAAGTCGTCGCCTTCGGTGAGGGGCGGAGTGGGCCGTTCCGACGGCCGCGGCCCGTAGTCGACTATGAACTGGGCGAGGCGATCGACCCCGACCAGCTCGGTGGCCGATCCACACAGAACCGGGAAGGCCGTTCCGGCCACCATTCCGGCGTGCATGCCGGCGATGAGCTGATCGCCGGACGGCTCCTCGCCCTCGAAGTACCGTTCGAGCATCTCGTCGTCTGTCTCGACCACGGCTTCGACGAGAGCTGTGTGCAGGGCGTCGACCTCGGATTCGACAGAATCGGGTAGCTCCCCTTCGGCTGCCATCGGCCCCCCGGAGTAGATGTAGGCCTTGCCGCCGACGAGGTTGGCCAGGCCGCTCAGGTCGGATTCCGCCCCAATGGGCACCTGGAGCGGGGCGATCGCCGTACCGAAGATCTCCTTCATCTGTTCGAGCGTTCGGTTGAAAGAGGAGCGCTCCCTATCGAGCTTGTTCACGAAGACGGCACGGGCGATGCCCTCGTCAGTGGCTATTCGCCAGGCGGCTTCGGTCTGGACCTCCACGCCGTCCACGCCGGACACGACGAACAGCGCAAGGTCCGCGGCCCGCAGCGCGGTTCTCATCTCGCCGGTGAAGTCGCTGAGGCCTGGGGTGTCGATGATGTTGATCTTGTGGCCGTTCCACTGAAACGGCGCCATGGCGAGGCTCACCGACGAGCCACGCGCGATCTCTTCGGGCTCGAAGTCGGTGACGGTGTTTCCGTCCTCCATGCTGCCGGCTCGAGTCGTGACACCTGAGGTGAAGAGCAGCGCCTCAGCGAGAGCCGTCTTGCCGCTCCCGCTATGGCCCACGAGGACCACGTTCCGAATGTGTTCCGAGCCCATCAGACCTCCGGTTCGGGGCCGCCGAGTCTAGTGAGCGGGGAGAGGCCTAAAACCGTGTGGTAGCTTGAATTCTCCCAGATCACATGCTTGATATGAGAGCCCGCAAACGGGTGTCCAAAGTCGCCGACCCGATCGCTCGCGCGGTCGCCAAGCTCGGTCTCCGGCCGATCGCGATCACGCTGATCGGTTTCACGCTCGCGGTGGTCGGGGCAGTGTTCATCGCGCTCGGCTATCTGGCAGTGGGAGCAGCCGCACTCGGGTTCGGCGCCCTGCTCGACATCCTCGACGGTGTGCTGGCTCGCCTCACCGGGACGGAGTCACGCCGCGGAGCCCTGCTCGACACGTTCACCGACCGGCTGGGTGAGGTGGCGGCGTGGACGGGCCTGGCGTACTTCCTCGGAAACAAGGCGGAGGCGACGCTGGTCACCCTGTCGCTCATCGCCGCCTGTGGGTCGCTCCTGGTTCCGTTCCTGCGGTCCAAGGCCGCAGAGCTGGGAGTCGAAGGCGGCGGCGGCCTCATGGGTCGCGCCGAGCGGCTCATCGTGTTCGGGTTGGGAGTCGGGCTCGAAGACCTGGGGCTCCACACCCTGGAGCCGACGATCTGGATCCTCGCCATCCTCGTGTGGCTGACCGTGCTGCAGCGGTTTGTCCGCACCTGGAAGCAACTCGGCGAGTGAAGGGCCTCGCCGGCTACGTCGGATACCGACTCTTTTCGGGGCTGTTCGGCCTGCTACCCGAACCGGTCGTGCGCCGCATCGGCTACGGGCTCGGCTGGGCGAGCTCGTTCGTGGCTCGCAAGCGCTTCCCGATGGCGGTCCGCCATCAGCGGCGGGTTCAGGGCGAGGGGGTGGACGCACGCCGAGCGGCGCGCAAGGTGTTCGGCTTCTACGGCCGGTATTGGGCAGAGACCTTCTGGGTGAGGCCGCGGCGCCGTGCCGGGATCCTCGTCCGCACCCACGTGGAAGGGATCGAGCGTCTCCACGCAGCAGTCGCCCGCGGCCGGGGAGTGATCCTGGCACTTCCTCACGTCGGCAACTGGGAGGTGGCCGGGCTGCGGGCATCGGACGAGGACATCCGCGTCCTGGCCGTCGCCGAGGAACTCGGCAACGAGCGCATCGTCCAGTGGTTCATCGATCAGCGCAACATGATGGAGATCGACATCGTGATCGCTCGCAAGGGCTCGCGCGTCACCCGGCAGCTGCTCAAACGGCTCGGCGAGGGTGGTGTGGTAGCGCTTGTGTGCGACCGCGACATCAAAGGGGCCGGCGTCGAGGTGGAGTTCTTCGGCGAGCGGACCACGCTGCCCGCGGGGCCAGCAGCACTGGCCGACCGCACCGGAGCCGTCATTTTGCCCGTCGGAACCTTCTTCGGGCCCGGAGCTCGCTACGACTTCGAGGTGAGGGCCCCACTGCCGGTCTCTCCCGGCCCCGACTCCGAGGCCCGGGTCCAGGCCACGACGCAGGCGCTGGCGGCGGTGCTGGAGGACATCGTTTCGCGGCGGCCCGAGCAATGGCACCTCGTCCAGCCCAACTGGCCCAGTGACGCGGCATGAGGGTCGCAGTCGTCTGTCCGTACGCCTTTGACGTCCACGGCGGAGTCCAGGATCAGGTGGCCCGCATCGTCGGGTGGCTGCGCGATGCGGGCCACGAAAGCTGGGCGGTGGCTCCGGGATCGGGTGGACCGGAGGGAACCCGGCACGTCGGAGGCTTCGCCTTGGTGCCGGCCAACCGATCTCGGGCTCCGATCTCACTCGATCCGCGCGTCGTGCGACGCGTCTCTCGAGCGGTGGAGGACGCCGACGTTGTTCATATCCACGAGCCGTTCATGCCTCTGGTCTCGCTCGGCGCCGTGTTCGCCGATACGCCGCCCACCGTGGGCACCTTCCACGCCGATCCCGGGGCTGCGGCGCGGCGGCTGTACCGCACTGCGGCCGCGCTGTTGCGGCGAATAGCGGCGCGGCTCGACGTCGTGACCGCGGTGAGCGAGGTTGCGGCCGCAGCGCTGGGGAAGATCGCATCTCCGCGGCTCGTCCCCAACGGAGTCGATCTCGACGACTTCCGATCGATCGACGTGGAACGCATGACCGACAGGGTGGTGTTCGTGGGTCGCGACGACCCCCGCAAGGGAGTGAACGTCCTGCTCGAGGCGTGGCCGAAGGTGGCCGCCCGGCATCCGGGTGCATCGCTGCACGTCGTGGGTCTCGACCGACTCCCAGGCACACCCGGGGTGGTCTTCGTGGGCCCGGTGGGCGACGAAGTCAAGAGGGCCGAGCTGGGAGCCGCCTCGGTCCTGGCGGCTCCCAATCTCGGTGGCGAGAGTTTCGGGATCGTGGTGCTGGAGGGTATGGCGGCGGGGTGCGCCATCGTCGCCAGCGACCTGCCGGCCTTTCGCGCCGTGGCCGAGGACGCGGCGAGTTACGTCGAGCCGGGAGACGCCTTGGAGTTGGCCGCGGCACTCTCCGCGGTGCTGGCGTCGCCGGATCGGGTTCGGTCGATGAAAGAGGCCGGGAGGGAGCGGTCGGCGAGTTTCGGGCGCGAAGAAGTGCTCGCCGGATACCTCGAGGCCTATGAGATGGCAATGAACAGGGCCTGACAGGAGGAGAGGTCGCGCCGATAGGCGCGGACTCGGCGGCCTGGGGCTGGGGCCCCCGGGCCGCATAGCGATGAGCCGTAAGGCGAAGAGCCATAAGCACAGAGGTCGCGCCGCAAGGCGCGGGCTCGGCGGGCCTGGGCCCCCGGGCCGTAGGACACTGCGCCGCCCGCAGGGCGGCACCACCATGCCGGAGCCAAACCCGCGATGAGCCGTACGGCGAAGAGCAAAAGACATCACCCGATACAATCGGGCTGTATCGCACGAAGGAGCGAAAGTGGACAAGGGCACCGATCGCGTCAAGCGCGGTCTCGCCGAGATGTTCAAGGGCGGCGTCATCATGGATGTGACGAACGCCGAGCAGGCGAAGATCGCCGAGGAGGCCGGCGCGGTCTCGGTCATGGCCCTCGAGCGGGTGCCGGCCGACATACGGCGCGACGGCGGTGTGGCCCGGATGGCGGACCCGACGAAGGTCGTGGAGATCATTGCGGCGGTCACGATCCCGGTCATGGCGAAGGCCCGCATCGGGCACTTCGTCGAAGCCCAGGTGTTGGGGTCCCTCGGCGTCGACTACATCGACGAGTCCGAGGTTCTCACTCCGGCAGACGAGGAGTATCACATCGACAAGTGGCAGTTCACGGTCCCGTTCGTGTGCGGGGCACGCAACGTCGGCGAGGCGCTGCGCCGCATCGGTGAGGGGGCGGCGATGATCCGCACCAAGGGCGAGCCGGGAACCGGCAACGTCGTCGAGGCCGTTCGCCACATGAGGGCGATGAACGACGGAATAAGGCGTCTCCAAGTGCTCGACGAGGAGCAGCTGATGTCTGAAGCCAGGGATCTGGGGGCTCCCTACGACCTGGTGCGAGAGGTTGCCGAGACCGGCAGACTTCCGGTGGTCAACTTTGCCGCCGGCGGCATCGCTACACCGGCTGACGCGGCGCTGATGATGCAGCTTGGTTGTGACGGCGTATTCGTCGGATCCGGAGTCTTCAAGTCTGGTGATCCGGCGCAGCGGGCGCGGGCCATTGTCGAGGCCGTCACCTACTTCGAGGATCCGGAGATGGTGGCCAAGGTGTCGCGTGGCCTCGGAGAGGCGATGGTCGGCATCGAGATCGACAAGCTCCTCGACGAAGACCGGATGCAAGAACGGGGCTGGTGATGTCGGCTCGGGTAGGAGTGCTGGCTCTCCAGGGTGATTTCCGTGAGCACGCCGCCGCCGTGGAGCGTCTCGGTGCCACCGCGGTTCTGGTGCGCCGTCCCGACGACCTTGCCGGCATCGACGCCCTCGTGATACCGGGTGGTGAGTCGACCGCGATCGGCAAGCTGGCCGACTGGCACGGGCTGGTCGATCCGCTGCGGGCCGCGATCCACGGCGGACTCCCCACGCTGGGAACCTGCGCCGGCATGATCTTTCTGGCCGGTGCCACGGCTGCGGGAACGGATCAAGTGCAGCTCGGCGTCCTCGACGTCGTAGTCCGTCGCAACGCCTTCGGCAGGCAGGTCGATTCGTTCGAAGCGGAGATCGAGGTCGATGGCCTGGATTCGCCGGTGCAGGGGGTCTTTATCAGGGCGCCGTGGATCGAGAAGGTGGGCGACGGCGTAGAGGTGCTGGCCGAAGTGCAGGGTCACCCGGTCGTCGTGCGCCAGGGGTCGATGGTGGCGACGAGCTTCCATCCGGAACTCACCGGTGACGGACGGCTCCATGAGCTCCTGCTCGACATGGTCGAGGAGGACTGATGTCCGGCCACTCGAAATGGTCCACGATCAAACACAAGAAGGCCGCCAAGGACGCCAGGCGAGGCAAGCTGTTCGCCAAGCTGGCGCGCGCCATCGAGGTGGCGGCCGGCGACGGCGGCGGCGACGTGACCATGAACGCGGTCCTGGCGCTGGCGGTGCAGAAGGGCAAAGAGGCTTCCATGCCCAACGACAGCATCGAGCGGGCCATCAAGCGTGGCACCGGCGACATCGAAGGCGCCGATTACGTCGAGATCTGGTATGAGGGTTACGCCCCGGGAGGGGTCGCCCTCTACGTGCTGGCGCTCACCGACAACCGGAATCGGGCGGCGTCCGACATCCGCACGGCGTTCACGCGCAACGCGGGCAGTCTCGGCGAGCCGGGATCGGTCGCCTACCTCTTCGAGCAGAAGGGGTACGTGCTCGCCTCCGGAGACGAGGACGAGGTGATGCTGGTTGCCCTCGAGGCCGGGGCCGAGGACGTGCGGGTCTCCGGCGAGCAGTTCGAGGTGATCAGCAAGGCCAGCGACTTCATGGCGGTGCGCGATGCGATGGCGGTGGCCGGGATCGAGATGGCGACTGCCGAGGTCACCCAGCTTCCCTCCACCACGGTGACGCTCGGCGAAGAAACCGCCCGCCGGGTGCTTCGCCTGGTCGACGCCCTCGAGGATCTGGATGATGTCCAGTCGGTGTACGCCAACTTCGACATCAGCGACGAGGTGCTGGAGGCGGTGGCCGGCTGAGCCGAGTCTCCAGCCTCCAGTCTCAGGTCAGATCTCAGAATGAGATCCTCTTCGATGTCTGATGTCTGATGTCTGATGTCTGATGTCCGATGTCTGATGTCCGATGTCCGATGTCCGATGTCCGATGTCCGATGTCCGATGTCTGATGTCCGATGTCCGATGTCCGATGTCTTGACATTGGACGCGTTGCGTCACGCTTCCGCGTTACTCTGATCGAACATATGTTTGTTCTCGGCATCGACCCCGGTCTGTCGACCACCGGATACGGGGTGATCGAAGTCGGCGATCACTCTCTCCGCGCGATCACCGCCGGTGTGATCCGGACCGATTCCGGCGATTCGATCGCGCAGCGCCTGCATGAGCTGGCCGACGATCTCGACGCCGTTGTGTCCGAGTTCGAACCGGCGGAGGCGGCCATCGAGGAGGTCTTCGTGAACCGCAACCTGCAGACGGCGACCGCGGTGGGCCGCGCCTCGGGGGTAGCGATCCTCTCCGTGGCCCGGGCCGGGGTGCCGATGTACGAATACACACCGTCGGCGGTGAAGCTGGCCGTGACCGGGGCCGGCGACGCCGACAAGCGCCAGGTTCAGGCGATGGTGGCGCGCCGTCTCGGGCTCGATGCGGCGCCTGCGCCGGCGGACGCCGCGGATGCTCTCGCCGTCGCCATCTGTCACTCGCAGGCCTCGAGGATGCTCCGTTCGGGATCCCGGCGATGATCGGTCGGGTGCGGGGAACGCTGGTCGATCGATCGTCCGAAGGCGCCGTCGTCGACGTTGCGGGTGTCGGCTATGAGATCCTGATGTCCGGCCGCGATCTGGGCCTGCTGCCGTCGGTGGGCGAGGAGGTCGTGGTGCACACCCATCTCCACGTGCGCGAGGATCAAATGGCGTTGTACGGCTTCACCGATGCTGGGGGCCGCGACCTGTTCCGCATCCTGCTGGGGGCCAGCGGCATCGGGCCCAAGATCGCCTTGGCGATGCTGGCGACGCTCGGACAGGACGACCTACGCGGTGCCGTTCTCACCGACGACGTGGCCGCACTCACCTCGGTACCCGGGATCGGCCACCGGACGGCACAGAAGCTGATCCTCGACCTGCGGGCCCGGCTCGACCTTCCCGACGGAGAGCTGCCTCCATCCGACTCGAGCCTCGCCGAGGTGCGCGCTGCCCTGGAGGGGCTCGGCTACGTCTCGAACGAGATCAAGGATGCGATATCGGGCCTCGATTCCGGCGATCCGGTCGAGGATCTGCTGCGGGCCGCCCTGCAGAGGCTGGGCGGCGCGTGAGGGAGGAAGGGCTGCTCACGAGCGCCCCGACCCCGGAGGAAGCGGCATTCGAGGCCGGCCTGCGTCCCCAGACGCTCGACGAGTTCGTGGGCCAGCTGAAGCTCAAGGAGCGGCTGTCCATACTGATCGAAGCAGCCCGAGGCCGAGGCGAGCCGGTCGATCACGTGCTCTTCAGTGGCCCGCCGGGGCTCGGCAAGACGACTCTGGCGGGGATCCTTGCCCGCCAGATGGGAGCCCAGCTGAGGGTGACCTCGGGTCCCGCGCTGGAGCGTGCCGGCGATGTGGCGGCCATACTGTCCAACGTAGAAGCCGGCGATGTCATGTTCATCGACGAGATTCACCGGCTGCCCCGCGCCGTGGAGGAGATCCTCTATACCGCCATGGAGGACTTCCAGCTCGACATCGTCGTCGGCAAGGGCGCCGGTGCGCACTCGATCCGGCTCGACCTTCCGCCCTTTTCGCTGGTCGGCGCCACGACGCGGGTGGGTCGGGTCTCGCCGCCCCTGCGTGACCGGTTCGGGTATGTCGCCCGGATCGACTTCTACCAGCCCGATGAGCTCGACGAGATAGTCCGCCGCTCGGCCGGGCTGATCGACGTGGCCATAGATGCCGATGGGGCTTCGATCATTGCCCAACGCAGCCGGGGCACGCCGCGCATCGCCAACCGGCTGCTGCGACGGGTGCGCGACTACGCCGACGTCCGCAAAGACGGTGTCGCCGATCGGGAGACCGCGGAACAGGCGCTCGCCGTCTTCGAAGTGGATGAGGCCGGGCTCGACCGGGTGGACCGGGCGATCCTCGAATCGGTCGTGCACAAGTTCGGCGGCGGTCCGGTCGGCCTGTCGACGCTGGCCATCGCCGTGTCTGAGGAGCAGCAGACCGTGGAGGACGCCTACGAGCCCTTCCTCATCCAGACGGGCTTCCTGCAGCGGACCCCGCGGGGCCGGGTGGCGACGGCGCTCGCATATCGCCACCTCGGCCTCGAGGTTCCGGCGGCCGTGGAGCAAGGCAGACTCTTGTAGGCGCCCGAAGTCATCGGCCGGTAGACATCAGACATCAGACATCGAAGAGGATCTCATTCTGAGATCTGAGATCTGAAATCTGACATCCGTTTTCTGCAATCTGCAATCTGGAACGCTCCCGTTTTCCGTCTTCCGTTTCCCGTTCCCCGATCTGCTCGCGAGGATTCGGGCAACGGATAACGGACAACGGACAACGGACAACGGACAGCCGCCATCGAGGCGGTGGTGCCGGAGCTTCCGACGGACGCGGTCCGCTACGTAATGGGCTTGGGGGACACCGAAGGCGTGCTCGACGCCGTCCGGACGGCCATCGCCTCAGGGACCTTCCAGGCCTTCCGGTCGGAGCTCGCCGCCTCGCGGGCTTCGGGACCCGGCGAGTGAAGGCTACGATTGGCCGGTCCCGGTCCTAGGGTGGCCGGGTCACTTCGCGCACCTCCCCTCGCGCCAATCCGGAGGATCGATGCTCACCACTTTCAACGGACTGCTGGCCTACGGACCCGAGAGCGACTCCGCCAACGGCGGCTCCGGCTTCGTGACTCTGGTCATATACGCCGTCGTCATCGGCGGATTGTTCTACTTTCTCATGATTCGTCCGCAGCGCACGCGCTCGCGTCGCCAGCAGCAACTGGTGGATGCCCTCGAGATCGGTGACGAGGTGACGACCATCGGCGGCATCTTCGGGATCATCGAGCACATGGACGACGAGTCGGTGGTGCTGCAGATCGAAGGCGGCGGCCGGATCAGGGTTGTTCGGCGGGCCCTGGCCGGAAAGGTCGATGGGTAGTAGTGCCCCGACCAGCAACGTTTGCCGCGTCGAGGACGTCCAGGGACGCCGCTGGCTGCGTCCTCGTGTTTGATGGCTCTTCGGCTGACGCCTCATCGCGGTGCGACCTGGGTCCCTTCCCAGGTCGCCGAGTCCGTGCCTACGGCGCGCCCTCATTCTCGACGCACGGTCCAGTGCGCCTTCGTCCTGCGTCCTTGCCAGAGACGTATCACTCTGCGCTGCCCGCAGGGCAGCACGTTCATGCGGAGGCGCTTCGGGGCCGAGTAGGACCTGGAGGGCCGAAGCCAAATCCCCTGCCTCGCCCTCAACATCGCCAACGTCACTGGACAGGGCACTAGATGTCGCGTCGGGCCGCGGTCATTTCGATCGTCGTCACCCTGGCCATCGCCTGGGGTGCGCTGGTAGCAACCCAGCTGAGCGGAACGACCCCGCTGCTCGGGCTGGACCTGCAGGGCGGGTTCAGCGTCGTCCTCGAAGCGCCGGAGGACGTAGCCCCCGACGTGCTGGAGAAGGCCGTGGAGATCATGCGGCGCCGCATCGAGGCCCTCGGCAACGTGCAGGAGCCGGAGATCGCCGTGCTCGGCGCCAACCAGGTCGAGGTGCAGCTCCCGGGAGTTACCGATCGGGATCGTGCGTTGGCGGCGGTCGGCACGACCGGTCAGCTCGAATTTCGCCCGGTCCTGGCAGTGAGCCCGATTCCCGGGCTGAGCCCGGTGTTCTCCAACGTCGCCTTCGACGAGCAGGCACTCGACCTCTCCGAAGAGACCACGACCACCGAGCCTGGGGACGGGACGACTTCGACCACCGCCGACGCCACCACCACGACCACCACCACCACCACCACCACCACGCCGATCGATCCGACCGCGAATGTGATCTTGCCCGAAGGCGTCACCTGGTGCGACGACGACGATTCACCCGGCTGCGTCGACCGGGCGACCGGGCTGACCCTCGAGTCGGACCCGGCGAAGGAGGCCTTCCTCGCTACCGACTTCGCCACCGCCGGAGGCATCATCTACCACCTCGGGCCGGCCGGCATCGTCGGCGCCGATCTCAACAGCGCTCGGGCTCAATTCATAACAGGTCAGGGCGGAGCCGGCCACCTCGGCGGGTCCGTCACCGGAGAGTGGGTCGTTCTGCTCGACTTCAGCCGCGAGGGCGGGGACAAGTTCGCCGAGACGACGAAGTTGCTCGCCTCGTACCCGATCGGCGACCCGCGCCGCCAGTTCGCCATCGTGCTCGACGGGACCGTTCAGTCGGCGCCTCAGGTGGCCACCACGGTCGATCCCGATGTCGGGATCACCGGGGGCTCTGCCCAGATCACGCTCGGCGCTGCAGACGATCAGCAGGCCGAGGCCAGCGAGCTGTCGATCGTGTTGCGGTACGGCTCACTTCCGGTGGCATTCGAGCAGGTGAGCGTGCAGTCCGTCTCGGCCACCCTCGGCTCCGACTCCCTTCGCGCAGGGCTCGTGGCCGGCATCGGAGGGCTGGTGCTGGTGGCGCTGGCGATGATCGCCTATTACCGCGCCCTGGGCATGGTGAACGTGATCGGACTGACGGTCTTCGGGAGTCTGATCATGGTGGTCTACTCGCTGCTGGGGAAGTGGCAGGGTGTGACACTGACCCTGGCGGGGGCGGCCGGGTTGATCGTTTCGATCGGGATCACGTCGGACTCCTATATCGTCTACTTCGAGCGCATCAAGGAAGAGGTGCACAAGGGACGCTCGATGCGTTCGGCGATCGATCACGCCTTCCAGCGGTCGTTTCGCACGATCCTCACCGCCGACACGGTCTCCTTCTTCGCCGCGGTGCTGCTCTTCTTCCTGGCCGTGGGGTCGGTCAAGGGGTTTGCCCTCGCCCTCGGCATCGCCACCGTCCTCGACGTGCTGATCGCACTCTTCTATACCAGGCCCGCCGTGGCGCTGGTGGCCCGCACCCGACTCGGCGATGGTGGCGCATTCAGCATCCGGGGAGCGACCGGGTCCCCCAGGGAGGTGGCTCCGTGAGCTTGATGGGACGCCTCTATCGCGGGGAGACCCGAATCGACTTCGTCGGGAACCGCAAGCGCGGTTTCACCATCTCGGCGGCGGTCATCGGAGTGTCGCTGCTCAGCATGGTCTTCTTGGGATTCAACGTCGGGGTGGACTTCGAAGGCGGCACCGTCATCGAGATGGAGAACCCGGCGAAGGCCTCGCTGGCAAACGTGCGAGACGCCCTTGGCGAGGTTGGTCTCGCCAACGCGAAGGTGCAGTCGCGCGGTGAGGGGGTCCGCATTCAGACCGAGCAGCTGCCTGCTGAGAAGGAGCAGGCACTCGTAGAGGCGATTGCCGCGGTGGTCGGCGTGGATCCCTCCGAAGCCAGCAGACAAACGGTCGGTCCCACTTTCGGGAGACAGGTGGCCGAGTCCGCTCTCCGGGCGCTGATCTTCTTTCTGATCGCCGTCGCCATCTACATCTCGATACGCCTCGAGTGGAAGATGGCACTGACCGGCCTGCTTGCCCTCGGCCACGACCTGGTGCTCACCGCCGGTGTCTACTCCCTGGTCAGGTTCGAGGTGAGCCCGGCCACGGTGATCGCCATCCTCACGATCCTCGGATACTCCCTGTACGACACGGTTGTCGTGTTCGACAAGGTGCTGGAGAACACCAAGGAGCGTGGAGAGCGCCACACGATCTCGGCGATCGTCAACATGTCGATGAACCAGGTGTTCATGCGGTCGGTGAACACCTCGCTGACCAGCCTGCTGCCGATCGGGAGTCTGCTGTTCGTCGGCTCGTTCCTGCTCGGAGCCACGACGTTGCGCGAGTTCGCCCTGGCCCTGTTCATCGGGGTGTTTGCCGGGACGTACTCCTCGATCTTCGTGGCGGCGCCTGTGCTGGCTCGCTGGAAGGAGAGAGAGGACCACTGGCAGAGGGTGCGGCGGCGTGTCGAGCGTAAGGGCACCGAGGACGAGTTCGCCGTCACCCACGGCGAGGCGGGTGTTGCCACCCCGACGATCGCCGCCCGGAGCGGGGCCACGCCCCGCCCGCCGCGCAAACGGCGGAAGAAGCGGTAACCGGCCCTGCGGGGTCGGAGATCTCAGATTTCAGATTTCAGATCTCAGAATGAGATCCTCTTCGATGTCTGATGTCTGATGTCTGATGTCTGATGTCTGATGTCTGATGTCTGATGTCTGATGTCTGGCCCCGTAGAATCCGACAATGGACGATCTTCGAGCGCTCATCAGGGACGTGCCCGACTTCCCGGAGCCGGGCATAGTGTTCAAGGACATCGCCCCGCTGCTGGGGGATGCGGCCGCGCTCGACAGATCGTTGGACCTGATGGCGTCGGGGCACCGCGATCAGGGCATCACCCACGTGGCCGGTATCGAGTCGCGCGGATTCATCCTCGCCACGCCGGTCGCGACCAGGATCGGGGCCGGGTTCATACCGATCCGCAAGCCGGGCAAGCTTCCCTGGAAGACGGTGGCGCGGACCTACGACCTCGAATACGGATCGGATGCCATCGAGGCCCATGCCGATGCGGTCGGACCTGGGGACTCCGTGCTGATCGTCGACGACGTCCTCGCCACCGGGGGCACCGCGGCGGCCGCTGTGGGCCTCATGAAGGATCTTGGAGCCGAAGTGGTGGGAGTGACGGTTCTGATCGAACTCGCCCTTCTCGGAGGCAGAAACAAGATCGACGTCCCGATTCGGGCGGTGATGGTCTTTGAGGACTGAGGCCGCATCTCGTCCCGACGACGCAGTGATCGCCGAGCTCGGACCCGTCCTGGAGCGTTTCCGGCAGCACCATCCGCACCAGTCGGACCGTCTCATCCACCGAGCCTACGAATCCGCCAGAGACCTTCACTCGAAGCAGTTCAGGAAGTCGGGGGAGCCCTACATCACTCATCCGCTGGCGGTCGCCTACATCCTGGCCGGCTATGGGATGGACGCCGAGACGGTGGCCGCCGCCCTCCTCCACGACACCGTCGAAGACACCGACGTCACCCTCGAGGAGGTGACGAAGGAGTACGGGGAGACCGTGGCCGCGCTCATCGATGGGGTCACCAAGCTCGATCGCGTCAGGTTCTCCAACCGGGAAGAGCAGCAGGCGGCGACGATCCGCAAGATGGTCATGGCGATGGCACGCGACGTGCGGGTACTCATCATCAAGCTGGTCGATCGTCTGCACAACATCCGGACAATTCACCCTCTCGAGCCGGACAAGCAGCACCGCATCGCCGCCGAGACGCTCGAGGTGTATGCGCCCCTGGCGCACCGGCTGGGTGTGCAGGAGATAAAGCACGAGATGGAGGACCGGTGCTTCGCGGTCCTCCACCCGGGCCGCTACGAGGAGATCGTGGGACTACTCAGGACGCGGGCTGGCGAGCGCGACGCCTTCATCTCGTCGGTGGTGGACGAGGTCGCCGACCTGCTGGACGGGCACGGCATCTCTGCCGAGGTCACCGGGCGCCCCAAGCACATATACAGCATTTATCGCAAGATGGTGGACGGGGGGCGCACCTTCGACGAGATCCACGACCTGATCGGCATCCGGATCATCTCCAAAGAGGTGGCCGACTGCTACGCCGCCCTCGGGATCGTCCACACCAGGTGGCCACCGGTGCACGGTCGCTTCAAGGACTACATCGCGATGCCCAAGTTCAACCTCTACCAGTCGTTGCACACGACGGTGGTGGGCAACGACGGCAAGCCGCTCGAAGTGCAGATTCGAACTCAAGACATGCACGACCGGGCCGAGTACGGCGTGGCGGCCCACTGGGCGTACAAGGAAGGTGATCCAGGAGAGGTCGGCGGGGTGCGCGGCCTGAGCGAGATCACCGACGACTTCGAGAGCCCCGCAGAATTCCTGGCCAGCCTGAAGCTCGACCTCTACCAGGACGAGGTCTTCGTGCTGACGCCCAAGGGAGACGTCAAGGAACTTCCGCGCGGTGCCACCGCCGTGGACTTCGCCTATTCGGTCCACACCGAGGTCGGGCACAGGACCACCGGTGCCAAGGTCAACGGCCGCCTGGTTCCCCTGGCCACGCGGCTCGAATCGGGGGACATCGTCGAGGTCATCACGGCGAAGACGGGCGGGCCGAGCCGCGATTGGCTCGGCTTCGTCCGCACCTCGCGGGCGTCGGCCAAGATCCGGCAGTGGTTCAGCAAGGAGCGGCGCGAGCAGTCCCTGGCGGACGGCAGGGACGAGGTGGCCAAGCTGCTTCGCAAGGAGGGGCTGGGGCTCAAGGCCGCCTTCCGCGACGAGGCGCTCGGTGAAGTGGCCGAGTCGCTCGGTTTTCGGGATCTGAAGATGCTGTATGTCGCGGCCGGCGACGGGCACGTTCACCCCCAGACGATCGTCAATCGGCTTGTGCGCCTCGTGCGGCCCGAGGAGGGAGATGACGACTTCGATCCGGACGTCGTTTCCGTCGGGCCTCGCAGGCGAAGCGCTCCGTCGCGGGGGGTCGTGGTCGAGGGGATGGAGGACATGTGGGTGCGTACCGCCCGCTGCTGTGCCCCGGTGCCCGGTGACGACATCGTCGGATTCGTGACCGTCGGCCGCGGCGTCTCGGTCCATCGTTCCGACTGCACGAACATCGGGAACCTCAGCGAGAGAAGGGAACGGATGGTCGACGTCGACTGGAGCGCCGGGGGCGTGGGGACGTTCACCGCGTGGATCCAGGTCGAGTCGTTTGACCGTCCCCGGCTGTTGCGCGACGTCACCACCGCGCTCGCCGACCTCGGGGCGAACATCATTGCTTCGTCGTCGGCGACGAGCCGTGATCGGGTGGCGGTGCTTCGCTTCGAGATCGAGCTGTCCGACACGGCCACGCTGGAGAAGGCGATCGACGAGCTGAAGGGAATCGACGGGGTGTACGACGCCTATCGGCTCGTGCCAGGCGGGGGTGATTCGAGGGACTAGTCATCCCCTCAAGGCAGTCCGCTCGCCTGCCGAAGTGACCCCATGCGAGACCGAGCTGCCGGATCGCGGGTGCTCCCGCGTGCGAATTCAGACGACGGCTTCACCCTCATCGAGGTCACCGTTGCTGCGATTCTCGTAGTGGTGTTCTCGCTGGCGTTTGCTTCGAGTTTCAGCGCGGCCTT
>JAZGDZ010000091.1:0-4528 GCA_036478235.1 Acidimicrobiia bacterium
TGGGTTTAGAACGTCGTGAGACAGTTCGGTCCCTATCCGTCGCAGGCGCAGGAGGTTTGAGAGGAGCTGTCCCTAGTACGAGAGGACCGGGATGGACGTACCTCTGGTGTGCCAGTTGTCTTGCCAAGGGCACGGCTGGTTAGCTACGTACGGAACGGATAAGCGCTGAAGGCATCTAAGTGCGAAGCCGGCCTCGAGATGAGACCTCCCACCGATTTATCGGGTAAGACCCCTGGCAGAACACCAGGTAGATAGGCCGGAGGTGTAAGCGCAGCAATGCGTTCAGCCGACCGGTACTAATCGGTCGAGGGCTTGAGTCGAACCCTTGATGTCTTGTGCTCGCTATGGAGTGCTCGGGGTGCCGAGCACACACCGGTTTCCGGTGGTGATAGCGGCGGGGAACCACCCGTTCCCATTCCGAACACGGAAGTTAAGCCCGCCAGCGCTGATGGTACTTGGGGCGTAGGCCCCCGGGAGAGTAGGTCGCCGCCGGATTATTCGAAGAAGGGGCCGCTCCGTCAGGGCGGCCCCTTCGCATTTCGACCTTCGCTGCGATCCAGGGCCGCGTCCGAACCGATCGCAGCCGCCGGTACCATCGCCCGATGCCGGACGATCGCCGCAAGCCACCGAGAAGCCGCCGTCGCCGAGAGGGACGTGGGCGGCCGGAGCGTGAGCCGCCGCGCAAAGAAGGGCGCCAGGGAGGCGATTCGAGGGGCGGCGAGCGCGGGGAACGGCCCCGTAAGCCGTGGTCGCCCGCCGGGGGGCAGCTGCCGAATTGGGTAGGGGAGCAGTTGGCCAGGGTTACACGCAAGGGGAACCTGGCCGCGGCGACGGAGCACCTCGTGGGCGCGGCGACCTATTTCTCCAGCGGGAAGTACGGGAAGGCTCTGAGCGAGGCCGAGCAGGCCAAGCAGCTGTCGTCGCGAGATGCCACGATTCGAGAGATCCTGGCGCTGTCCGCCTATCGCCTGGGGCGATGGGATCTGGCTCTGCGGGAGCTGCGAACATTCCGGCGCTTCACCGGCGAATCGACCCACATGCCGGTGGAGATGGACGTGCTACGGGCGTTGGATCGGCCCGACGACGTCGAGGCCACCTGGAAGCTGTTCAACGACATCGGCGGCCGCCCGGACACCCGGCGCGAAGCGAAGGTGGTCTTCGGGTCGCACCTGCTGGAGACCGGAGACGCCCGCCGCGCCTGGGAGATAACCAACCCGAAGCGGATGACGGCAGATCCCGGGGAGAGTGAGCTGAGGGTGTGGTACGTGGCGTCCAAGGCGGCGCACCGGCTCGGTGACGCCGCCACCGCCCGCCAGCTGTTCGAGGCGATCGAGCGAGTGGATGCGGCGTTCCCCGGTCTCGATGAGCTCGGCCGGCTGCTGCGGAACGACTGACACCAGCACGATCTCAGATCTGAGATCTCAGATCTCAGATCTCAGATCTCAGAAAGAAGATGACGGAGACTCTCCGATGTCCGATGTCCGATGTCTCAGCGCTGCTGGGAGAGCCAGCGCTGGATTCCGGCGGCCTGCATGGGCCAGTAGGTGTTCCGGTCGTACTGCTCGATCGCGGTCTCGGAGTGGCCCAGGGCGCGGTACCCGTCGAGCACCCACTCCCTCATGGCGGAGGCGGGGTCGTCTTCCATGCCGGCGGCGTCCACCCAGCGCACCCATTCCCACAGGCGCACTTCGGCCTGGGCGAGCGCCTCCTGCGCCCGGGGATCGGCGCCGAAGTGGGCGAACCCGAGGAATGCGGGATCGCGCCGGGCGATTCGGTGGAGCTGCTCGGCGACGAGTGGGGGATCGAGGTCGGGCGGCGGTGTGACCGGTTGCACCATGTGACCGTGGGGGAATGCGATGCCCACCGCATCTCCGACGAAGCACGCCCCGGTGGCCTCCTCCCAGAAGACGATGTGATGTTTGGCGTGTCCCGGGGTGTACATGATCTCGAGGTTGCGTCCGCTGCCCAGCGGGATCGAGTCTCCCTCTTCAAGCACGAGCAGCCGGTCCTCGGCGATCGGCTCCATCGGTCCCCACAGCTCCTGCATGCCCTCCTCTGAGTAGATGCGGGTCGCCGAGGACCACAGCCGGTCCGGAGATACGAGATGGCGAGCTCCGGCCACGTGGACACCGATCCTGGCCCCGGGGAAGCGCTGCGCCAGGTGCCCTGCCCCTCCGGCGTGATCCAAGTGGACGTGGGTCACGGCCATCACCGCAAGGTCGTCGATCCCGACGTGCTCGAGCGCCTCGTACAGGTGCCTGATGCTGCGTGACGGACCGCACTCGATGAGCACCCGATTGGGGGTGTCGAAGAGGTAGCAGGCGAGGCGCTCCACTTCGTCGTGCATGTAGGCATCGATGAGGTAGAGGTCGTGTCCGAGAGGGGTGACCGAGACGTCGGGCATCGCCCAGACCGTAGCGGTGCGTCACACCCTGCTCGTAGCCTTCTTATTGCGGCATCCGGAAAGGAACGTTGCATGGACCTGAACCTGGTCGTGCTCGCCGGCCGCCTGGCCGCTCCACCCGAAATCCGTCAGTTCGAATCGGGGTCGATGCTGGTGCGGTATCTACTCACCGTGAGGTCCGAAGAGCCCTCACATCGCGTCGATGTGGTACCGGTGACCCTGTGGGAGCCACTCCCAGATCTACTCGACTCCGAGCCGGCGCCGGGAACCCGGCTGTGGGTCTCGGGGTCTGTGCAGCGCCGCTTTTGGAGCAGTGAGCAGGGTCGCCGCAGTCGGATCGAGATCGTTGCCCAACAGGTGTGCCCGCGGGAGCCAGAGGATCGGTAACCGCTACGCTCGACCGCCGTGCGACGTGTGGCGATCTCGGCGTCATCCCGGACGGCGGCGGAAGCCGGCGCCCGGGTGGCGGACGGCGGCGGTAATGCCGTCGACGCGGCGATCGCGGCCACGATCACCGCCATCATCTCCGATCCGGGCATCATCGGTCCTGGGGCGGGCGCGTTCGTGACGGTCTGCCCGGAGGAGGGCTCACCAGTCGTGATCGACGGTTATGCGGCGATGCCCGGTATCGGGTCCGAGGCGTCGCCGGACGGCTTCGGCGAGCGCGTCCACATGGAGTACGGCGGGGGGATGGACACCCTGGTCGGACCCTCCTCGGTCGCCGTCCCCGGCGTCTGGGCCGGTCTGGGAGAGGCGGCGGAGCGGTTCGGCTCGCGGTCGTGGGCCGAGCTGCTGGAGCCGGCCATCGACACCGCCCGCGCCGGATTCCCTTTCTCGGGCGTGAGCGAGGCCTACCTGGCCTACGCCCACGAACCGATCTACGACAGGGAGGTGGAGAGTTTCGATGCCCTGCACCGCGCTGACGGTTCCCGGGTAGCCGACGGCGACCTCATCCAGATCTCCGGCCTCGCCCAGAGCCTGGAGGTCATCGCCGGCGAGGGTCCCGAGTCGTTCTACACAGGATCCATTGGAGGCCGGCTCGCCGCGATGATGCAGGAGCGGGGTGGTCTCGTCACGGCCCAGGATCTGGAGAGCTATTCGGCCGTCGTTCGGGAGCCGATCATGATCGAAGTGGCTGGCTGGGAGATCGCAACGAATCCGGCACCGGCCATCGGCGGGGCCGTGCTGGCCGCGATGATGCTTCTGATCGACGCCTCAGGATTCACCGACTGGTCGGCGTCGGGCGTCCGGCTGATGGCCGATGTCCAGCGCTCGGTGCTGGCCTACCGGGCCGACGTCTTGGATGGAGCGGCCGACCGCGCCGCGGCGGCGGCGAACCTCCTCGACCGGGCTCGATTCGGCGACCACCGCCGGCTCAACGAATCTGCCTCGACGGTCCACGTGTCGGCGGTGGATACGGCGGGGCAGGCGTGTGCCATTACGACATCGGCCGGGTACGGGTCGGGTGTGATGATTCCCGGGACCGGCCTCTGGCTCAACAACTCGCTGGGTGAGGTCGAGCTCTTCCCGCGGGGCATGGACGGCTTCGCTCCCGGCGACCGCCTGCCGTCGAACATGGCCCCGACCGTGGCCCGGGGGTCGAACGGGACCGTTCTGGCTGTGGGCAGCCCTGGAGCCAGCCGAATCACGACGGCACTCGCCCAGGTGCTCATCAACTACATGTCCCTGGGAATGTCGGTCACGGAAGCGGTGGGTCATGCCCGGGTCCACGTCGAGGTGTTCGGCGGGAAGCCGGCGATCGCGCACGAGCCGGGCATCCCGGTGAAGGCCTTCGACGACTTCACGATCAGGCGTTTCCCCGATCTATCGATGTACTTCGGCGGCGTCGAACTCGCCATGTACGACCCGGCGGCCGGCCTTTTCGAGGCCACCGATCCGCGTCGCTCCGGGGCTACGGCGGTCGGAGGGCTGTGAGAAGGCGCCGGCGCCGGATGGACCTGTTGTCGCGCCCGCCTCGAACCCGGTCCAGCTCGGCGCCTACTTCATACCCGTCAGGACATCGTTCCGCTTGCGGTGGAGGTCTGGTCCTTGCAGGAGATCGTTCCGGTGGGGGAAGGGGGTTTCCGTCAGGTCATCGTTCCGGTGGGTTCATCGCAGGATGCG
>JAZGDZ010000092.1:0-2177 GCA_036478235.1 Acidimicrobiia bacterium
GCTCGCCAACCGCTCACCAGCCTGGTTCATCACATGAACATCATGATGAGCCTCGGCCCAATCATCACCCACAAAGATCATCACCGCTCCCTTCTCGTCGTCTGCTCTAGAGCCGAAGGGAACCCGGCGGCGACCTAATGGACAAGTGCTCGACGGCACGACACCCCACGAGCGCTACAGGCTGCCCTCACCAACCGGCCGGGGCACGATCTAGTCCTAGGAATCGAAGTTCCAGGCAGCAACAGTGCTCACCGGCCGGCGGCTCGGCTACCAGCCTGACATAACAGGCCGGTCGACCCCCATTAGGCATTAGGTATTGGGCTGTTACTCCTAACTCCTAACTCCTGACTCCTAACGGACTACGGCTTCCCCCGTCTGCACGTCCCACAATGCCTTGTAGATACTGCCCGGAATGTCGACGAGGTCCTCGTGCCTGCCGTCCTCGGCGATCTGTCCTGCATCCAGCACGTAAATGCGGTCCGCATGCCGGATCGTCGACAGTCGATGGGCGATGACCAGCGTCGTTCGGTTCCGAGACAGACGCTCCAGCGATCTCTGAATAGCGGCCTCGGTTTCGTTGTCCACCGATGACGTGGCCTCGTCCAGCACGAGGATCAGGGGGTCGATGAGGACAGCACGCGCGATCGAAACCCGTTGACGCTGGCCTCCCGACAGCTTCTGACCGCGTTCGCCCACGATCGTCTCGTATCCCTCGGGCAGGGCCAAAACGAACTCGTGTGCCTCGGCGATTTCGGCGGCGCGACGGATCTTTTCCGGGGTGGCTTCGGGTCTTCCATAGGCGATGTTTTCGGCGACGGTGCCGTGGAACAGAAAGACGTCCTGGGAGACGAGCCCTATGGCATTCCTCAAATCGCGCAGGCAAAGATCACGGACGTCGATCCCGTCGAGGGTGATGGATCCCTTGTCCACGTCGTAGAAGCGCAGCAGCAGCTTGATGACGGTCGTCTTGCCGGATCCGGTTGCGCCTACTAATGCCGTGGTCTTGCCGGCCTCCAGCTTCATCGAGATTCCGTGGATCACCGGAAAGCCTCGGCGGTAGGAGAAGCCGACGTCGTTGAACGCAAGCCGACCGGTGACCGCAGATGGATCGAGTCTCCGGTCCCCGTCACGGATCGTTGTGGTCGTGTCGAGGACGTCCAGGATTCGATTGGTCGAAGCCATCGCCCGTTGGTAGAGATCGAATGTCTCGCCGAGCCGGGTAAGCGGCCAGAGCAGACGCTGGGTCAAGAAGACCATGACGCTGTAGGCCCCCACGGAGAGCCCGCCGTCGATCGCCCGGAACGCTCCCCAGACGAGGGTTGCGGTGAAGCCCACCAGGATCACTATCCGGATCAGGGGTGAGAAGGCGCTCGAGAGCGCGATCGCCTTGCGATTGGCCTGGCGGTAAGCCTCGCTCTCGGCGGTGATCCGCTCGACCTCGTGGTCTTCGGCGGTAAAAGACTTGATGGTGGCGATGCCGCCGAGATTGTTGGAGAGCTCGGCATTCACCATGGCCGCCTGGTCGCGCACGTCGGCGTAGCGGGGCTCGAGTCGGCGCTGGAAGAGGAACGATCCCCACAGGATCAGGGGAATTGGCAGGAAGGCCAGCCAGGCGATGCCGGGAGCGAGGTAGAAGAAGATCGCCGCGATGGAGACAACGGTGGTCAGCACCTGGAGTATCTCGTTGGCGCCGTTGTCGAGGAAGCGCTCTAGTTGGTTGACGTCGTCGTTGAGGACGGCCATGAGGTCGCCGGTGCTGCGGTCCTCGAAGAACTGCATCTCGAGGTGCTGCATGTGGGAGTAGGCGTCGATCCGCAGGTCGTGCTGGATCGCCTGGGCCAGGTTGCGCCACTCGATCCGGTTCAGGTATTCGAAGAGTGACTCGAAGGCCCAAATGGCGAAGGTGAGAGCCGCCAGCACGACGACCTGGGTGCGGGGGGCCTCGAAGCCGAAGGAGGCGAGCACCGAATCTTCCTGGCGCACCACGATGTCGACGGCGGCCCCGATCAGGATCGGGGGAGCGATGTCGAACACCTTGTTCGCCACCGACCAGGTAGTGGCGCGCCCGATCCGGGCGCGATGCCCGGTGGCGTAGCGCCACAAGCGGCGCAGCGGTGAGGTGCGGTTGGTCATTCGGCGGCAACGGTAGGTGGATCATTCCCCGAACTGGGGACTGG
>JAZGDZ010000093.1:0-4537 GCA_036478235.1 Acidimicrobiia bacterium
CGTCGGGATCCTCCACGGCTGCCTCAAACACCGCACCCTCTATGACGAACACACCGCCTGGGCACACCGTCTAACCGCCACCCAAGACAAAGCAGCTTGACAAAATGCGCCCCTGGGGTATCTAGTCCCTAATCTCCTTCCCATGAGTTCTCGCCAAATGGGGCGCGATCGCCAACGCCTCACGGCCACCGTCACCGACATCGAGGTCGAACGCCAAAAGGCGCTCCTCGTCGCGGTGGCGGACGATCTGTCCTCCCCGGCCGACATCGACGACTCGCTCGCCGAGATGCAACGGCTCATCGACACGGCCGGATCGGAGGTGGTCGACGTCGCCGTGCAGCGCAGGCCGCACCCCGACCCGGCCACCTATCTCGGCAAGGGAAAGGCATCCGAGCTGGCCGGGCTCGGCAAGGCGCTCGACATCGACCTGCTCGTCGTCGACGGCGAACTCAGTCCGGTCCAGCAGCGCAACCTGCAGCAGATCTTCGAAGTGGACGTGGTGGATCGCGTTGCCCTCATCCTCGACATCTTCGCCCAGCACGCCACGAGCCGGGCCGGCATGGTCCAGGTGGAGCTGGCAATGCTCCGCTATCGGCTTCCAAGGCTACGAGGCAGGGGTGTCGAACTGAGCCGGCTGGGCGCCGGTATCGGTACCCGCGGACCGGGCGAAACCAAGCTCGAGACCGACCGTCGAAGGGTGCTGCAGCGGATCGCTCAACTGGAAGGCGAGCTCAAGGATCTCGCCACCGTCCGCGAAACTCAGCGCAAGGCGCGCCGGCGTGCTGAGACGCCGTCGGCCGCGCTGGTCGGCTACACCAACTCCGGGAAGTCGAGCCTGCTCAACGCCCTCACCGGTTCGGACGTCCTCGTGCAGGACCAACTGTTCTCCACGCTCGATGCCACGACCCGGCGGGTCGAGTTGTCGTCGGGACGCGAGGCGGTCCTGTCCGACACGGTCGGCTTCGTGCGCGATCTCCCCCACCAGCTGGTCGAGTCCTTCCGATCGACGCTGGAGGAAGCCGTGGACACGATTCTCCTGGTGCACGTCGTGGATTCATCCGCCGATCGGCCCGAGCGCCAGATCCAAGCGGTGCGAACAACCCTCCAGTCGATCGGAGCACACCAGATTCCCGAACTACTGGTGCTCAACAAGGCGGACATCACCACACCCGAAACGGTCAATCGGCTGGCGAACATGCACCCCGACGCGGTGGTGGTCTCCGCGGTGACGGGCAACGGTCTCGACCGGCTGCTGGGGCGCATAGAAGAAGCGCTGACCCCCGAGTCATCCGATCTCGAGTTGCTGATACCGTTCGACCGGGGCGACCTCGTCGCCCTGGTTCACGAGGTGGCCGACATCATCTCCGAGAGCCACGAGGAAGAGGGCACCCACATCAAGGCCCGGGTACCGACGCGGCACGTGGCCGGACTCATGGAGTTCATGGTGTAGCGAGCGACGCGAGACACCGCGGCGGTCGACGGCGCGGCGAGGTCACTCACTCGCGATGACCGTGTCGAAGGTCGGGAGATCGAACCGGGCGCAGCGGGACCACCGAGGCTGGACGATGCCGGCGGCGGTTTAGAGCGACACGATCTCGGAGATGTCCGATAGGGCTCGTATGGCACCGGCCAGCGTCGCAACACCCAGCGCGGTCCAGCCGGCCAGCCGAAACGCAGCAGCTGTCCGCGAGTTCCGGTCAGACTGCCCCAGCACCCAGGTGGCGATCGTCACAAACGTCAGGACGAAAAACGCGATGCCCGCCACGAGTGGAGGATCACATTCGCAGAGCTCTCGCGTTATCAGCCCCCTCACTACACCGAACAGAAGGGGTAGCCCTAGGGCGGTCGCGACGACATACTCGACTCTTATGAAGGGCGCAGCCTTGTCGAACCGCGGAAGTCGGCGGTCCAGCCAGGAGAACAGCCCAGCGATCGCGATGCCGAACAGAACGAACAATGCGAAGAACATCAACACGATCAAGTGGTTGTTGTCGAGTAGGAAGAAGTCCCTGTTGTCGGGGTTGAGGGCGTCCGAGGTGGCGCTGCCGATGGCAAACAAGAAGATCCCGAATAGGGCTCCATGCCACTTGCCGGCCCACATCAGCCAGGGGCGGGTGACCGCGTAGAAAACTGCTCCGAACAGGCCGGAGAAGATTCCTACGAACACCACGATCTCGATCGTGCCCTCGAGGGTGAACTCCCCGACTCTTGCTCCCGCCTCGGTTCTGACGCCGCGGATCGACGAAACGAGTGTCGCCCCGCGCATCACGATCCGTCCCCCGATGCCACCGACCAGCACGCCGGCTATTACGCCGGCCAGCCCCATCGCAAAGAAATATCTGCTGAGTGCCCGCAGCGACGTGGGCAAGTAACGCAAAGGCACCGACGACCTGGCCGACACTCGACCCCCTCCCCTCGCTGACTGTAGACCAGATGGTCGGCCCAGCGATTGAGGGAAGAAGACATTCCGTAATGGCGGCCGATGCTGCGGTGATGTCTCCCGGGGCCCGGATGAGGACGAAGGATTTGCGGTAGCGTGCCCGAGCGATGGAACCACCCATCCAATACTGCCGCACCTCCGACGGGGTCAACATCGCCTTCTGGGCGATGGGCGACGGTCAACCGCTCGTCGCCATGCCCACGATGCCGTGGAGCCACCTCCAGCAGGAGTGGTCGATTCCGGAGGTGCACCGTTGGTACGAGGATCTCGGGCGCGATCGCCTGCTGGTGCGGTACGACGGACGCGGTTTCGGCCTATCCCAGCGCGAGGCTCCGGCAATGTCGCTCGAGGCCGAGGTGCTCGACCTCGTTGCCGTCGTGGACCGCCTCGGCCTCGACACGTTCGACCTCTACGCCGGCCTGCACTCGGGCCCGCCGGCGATCGCCTACGCGGTGCGCTTCCCAGAGCGGGTCGAGCACCTCGTTTTGTTCTGCTCATACGCCGACGGCATGAGCCTCGCCACCAACCCGTTGACCCAATCGACCAGACCGATCATCCTGCAGGACTGGGAGTTCTACACCGAGGCCGTGGCCCGGCTGTTGCTCGGCTGGTCCGAACCCGAAGCGGCGGAACGCTTCGCCCGCCTCGTGCGTGATTGCACCTCGCCGGAGATCGCTTCCCGGGCCCTCGCCGCGACCGCCTCCTTCGACGTCACCGACCGGCTCGGTGACGTCCGGGCGCCGACGCTCGTCCTGCACCGCCCGGAGCAACGGGTCTCCGTGATGGACAACGCCCGGGCCCTCACCGCCGGGATCCCCAACGCACGGCTGTCGGTGCAGGCCGGAACTTCGATCGCCCCATACCTCGGCGATGCGCAGGCGATCATCGACGAGATCGATGCGTTCCTCTCCGATCGAGACCCCGCCTCGTCAGACCCCCGCGTCGATACCGGAAGGGGGGCACTCCGCACGATCCTGTTCACCGACGTGGAGGGCTCGACAACGCTGACGCAGCGACTCGGCGACACCGGAGGGCGCGACGTGCTGAGGGCTCACGAGAAGACCGTGCGTGAAGAGCTACGCGACCACCGCGGCGACGAGATCAAGACGATGGGCGACGGCTTCATGGCCTCGTTCGGTTCGGCAGTCGCCGCCGTGGAGTGTGCGATCGCGCTGCAGCGGCGGTTCGCGGTTCACAATGCGTCGGCCGACGAGCCGGTCCTCATCCGGATCGGACTGAACGCCGGAGAGCCGATCGCCGAGGACGACGACCTGTTCGGCACTGCCGTGATCGCCGCGGCGCGGATCGGAGCCCACGCGGCCGGCGGCGAAATCCTCGTGTCGGACGTCGTCCGTCAGCTCGTGGCGGGCAAAGGTTTCGTCTTTGCGGACCGCGGGGACATCGAACTCCGCGGCTTCAACGATCCGGTGGGCATCCACGAGGTGGACTGGCGAGCCGCCTCCGCCGAGCCAGAGGAAGCCTGAGAAATACTCCCCGTCCTCCGCCAGCTACCCGCCCGGGCCCCGAGCGATGATCGGATCGAAGTACTTTGCCAGCTCGGCCTTGCACTGATCGAGCGACTCGATCACGTAGAGGTGGTCGTGCTGCTCGTACATGACCTTGTCCTTGCCCAGGACGTTGTCGAGCGTGAACGGTTCGTATTCGAGCTTGCCTTCGGCGGCGTTGGTGAGCTCGTCGCCACCCGACATGAGGCCGGTGCCGAACCCCTTCATGACGCCGTCTTCAGTGATCATCCCGAACTCGGTGGAGTACCAGGCCAGGCGCTTGATGTTCTCCTTCTCCTCCTCAACGGTGGTGGCGAGGTAGGCGGGAGCGAACATCTCCTGCAGCTCGGCGTACTCGGGGAGCATGAAGAAGGGAAGGTGCCCGAAGATGTCGTGGAACATGTCGGGCTCCGGCGTCCAGTCGAGTTCATCCCAGGACCGCATGTAGTTGGTGATGAGGAATTCCTTGCGGTCGAAGAACCGATACCAGTCGTCGGCTTCGGTGAAACGGACATCGGTCCTGATCACGGTCCACCCGGTAGCGGCGGGAATCTTCGAGTTGAGATGGTCGATGGTGGGGATGCTCTCCGAG
>JAZGDZ010000094.1:0-8247 GCA_036478235.1 Acidimicrobiia bacterium
AGCTACTACAACACCGATAGACCCCACCGAGGCAAATGGAACCAAGGAACACCACCTGCTGAAATCATCATCCCCAACTCCGGAAACACCCCATGAACCGTCGGCCCTATCGCGCGACCCGACACCCCTGGAGGGGGAGTCAGCGAACGGAGTGAGCTGGTGGGGGGTGGGCAGGCGCGGCGGAGCCGCGTGGCACCTACTCTCCTTGCTCGGCCTCGTATCGGCTCATCGCCGCCACGAACATCACGAAGAGGATGAGCGATCCGATCATCAGCGCCCCGGGGATGATCCGCAGCTGGAAGGCGTTGAGCCCCTCGACGAGCTTCGGCCGCAGGCCACGCGGTGCGTACAACGTGTAGAGGAGGCCCACGATCGACAGGAACCCGAAGAAGGCCGCCCCGGTCAGCAGGAAGGCCAGCCGACGTCCCAGGTTCGTGTAGTTGATCAGCCAGACCGTTCCGACGAAGACGGCAAGGGCGCTCGAGGCGACGATGATTCCTCTGACGAGCACTCCCGGCTGCGGCTCGCCGTTGGGCCCGACGTTGTTCTTGCCCACCAGGTTCTCGTAGAGGACATCGATCGCTGCTCGCACCTGCGGGATCAGCGAGGCGAGGATGATGACTGCGGTGATGATGCCGATCCACTCCAGCGAGGAGATTCCCCGTTCATCACCGCCAATGCTGCGCAGCAGGCGTTTCATCACAATGCCCTTTCGAACATGACGATCAGCATCAGATCGCTCTCCGAAAGCACCGTTCCGAAGCCCGGCATCCAGCCGCGTCCGATTCCGTTGACTCCGTACAGCTGGCCATTGACCGATCCCTTGATTATGAAGTCGAGGTGCGCTTGCGCGTCGGGAAACTGCACGGCCGCTCGCCCATCGCGCAGTGACGGCCCCAGAGCTCCAGACCCGACCTCCTGGGTGAAGGCGACGCCCGCTGAATACCCCGCCGTGTGGCATCGGGCGCAGTAGGCGTTGTAGAGGGCCGCACCGCGATGGGCGTCGGACATGTTCCCATCGAAGCCGGAGGCTGCGATGGCATCGAAGTCGATCGCCCATCGGCGCTCCTCGTCCGCCTCCTTGACGAACTCGAGCGCGGAAAGCGCACTCGCCAGCAGCTTTTCAGCACTCTCGATGGTGAGGCGGAGACCGCGCTCGATCGTCTCGAACTCGCTGATGACGATGTCGACCTGATCGAGGTCGGGGACAGGGGTCGATCCATCGGCTGTGGTGAAGGGATTCGCCGGGTCGAACTCGACTGTCTCGAGGCTCGTCGCCGCCGTTGAGTCCGGGGCGTTGGCCAGCATCCGGGAAACGATGTCGATGAGGGCGCCCTCGGCGGAGTCGCTGACGCCGTCACGGTCCGCATCCGCCGCTGCGGCATCGCACGGAAGATCGACTAAGGCAGCGGTCTCTGTCGTGCAGGTGCCGGTTCCGGACAGGATCGAGACCAGCTCTGCCGCCAGGGGGGAGATCGCTTCGTACTGGTCGGGTGCGTTTGCCAGCTCCTCGATCTCCGTCTCGACCGAAGCCCGCACGGCGATCACCGCCTCGTCGGCACTGCTCAGCCTGGCGAGCTCGCGCGACACCCTGCCGTCCACCTCTTCCACCGCATCCGCCTGGCTGATCTGGATGTACTCGATGAAGGCGAGCAGTTCGTCGACCTGCTGGCCGTTGAGCGGGCCACCTCCCTCGACTCCCCAGGCGGGCATCGGGGTTCCCTGCCGGCCTCGGACGATCCAGTACCGCACTTCCTCCTCGTCGTAGCGATAGAAGATGTCGTTCAGCGGTGGCGCGGCCCAGGCCGTGGAGACTCCGCTGCGGGCTTCGATGAATTTCGCTCCGCCCCCGCCACCGTCGGCGCCGTGGCAGTTGCCGCACTGGAACTCCTCGAACCAGTGCTCGCCGCGTTCGACCGCGATCTCGTCGAACACCTCGGCGGCGTGAACCTGGCGGTCGGCCTCATTGAGGTAGTAGACGGGCATCACGATGGCCAACACGGCCGTCGCGATCAGGGCCGAGACGAGAACCCGGTTGAGCCTCTTCGACTCGAGCTCGTCATCGGTGAGGTAGGGCGAGAGGTTCTGCGGCGCCGGCTCCCGTCGTCTGCGCACTCGGCTCTGGTTGACGAGAAAGGCCAGCCATCCGATGACGCCGAGGATCGCGATGGCCAGCGTGACGGCGCCGAGACCCACCTAGCAACCCCTCCGCATCAGATGCACGACGGGCCCTGCGGATACTCGACCGTCTTCACCGACGACCTGGCCGTCTCGATGACGGTGCCGGTGTCGATGATCAGCTCGTTGGCTTCATTGATCGAAACGACGAATCGATCCAGGTTGCGGGGAGCGGGCCCGTCCTCGTACTCGCCGTGGAAGTTGTACTTGGAGCCGTGACAAGGGCATTCGAAGCCCTGCGAGCTGTCGCACTGGGGGACCCGGCATCCCAGGTGGACGCACCTCTGCCACAGCGCCATCATTCCGGCGGCCACGACCGGCAGCCCGTCGAAGCTGGAGCCTTCGAGCGATCCCTGTACCGGCACCACATATGCCTGCGCCGCCGAGACGAACACGGGCTGGACTCTTCCGTCCTCCGTGAGGGCTGCGATCTCGAGGTCTTCGATCTTGCCGGCGTTCACCTTCGAACCGAATCCGCCGGACTTGAGGCGGGGCCACATGAAAGCGAGGGAGGCGATGCCGAACTGGGCCAGAAAGAGGCCGAAGATTCCCAGGATCCCCCGGTTGAAGAACTGGCGGCGGGTGACCCCGTAACTCTCCTCATCGAGCTCCTGGCGCGTCTCCAACGGATCGATCGGGGCGGCCCCGGCGGCGACTACGACCGGTTCACCTTCTTCTTCTCCTTCTCCGGCCGGGGCCGGGGCCGGGGCCGGGACCGCGACGCGTTGTCTGGCCGCCGCCCGGTCGCGACGCATCGCCTTGCGGTCCACGGAGCCGGTGGCGGTCCCATCACCGCGTCGCCACGCGATCGAAATGATTGAGATCGTGGCGAGGGCACCGATGCCGGCGAAGGCGAGCAGGAGGATCTGTGTCGTGGTCATAAGTCGAAGAAGATTCCGTCCCTCCAGGGGAACGTGAAATTGAAGCCCTTCCCTCGATAGAACGAGCCGATCATCGTGAGGATCGCCGCGGCGATCACGAAGAACGTGAAGATCGTGATGGCGAACTTGCGGTCCGCCGGGCGGGTGGACTTGTTGCGGTCCACGAAGGGGATGATCGCCAGGCCGGCCAGCCCGAGACCCGGGATGAGGACCCCGGCGACCTGGGGATCGAAGTACGACAAGAGTTCCTGGAGCCCGAGGAAGTACCACGGAGCCTTGGAGGGGTTGGGCTGCTCGTTGGGGTTCGCCAGTTCGAGCAGCGGCGCATCCTGGAAGACCGAGAAGATGATCAGCAGCGCGGTGACGGCGAGTAGAGCAACGAACTCGATGGCGAGGAGGTGTGGCCACACGCTCACCTTGTCGGTGGGCTCGCGCTTGACGCCCTGGATCGCCTTGGCCTTCACGACGGTGAGCAGGCGCTGGGTGCGCACGCCTTCAGGGATGGCCGGAGTGGTCGGCGCCGGGGTGGTCGGCGCCGGAGCGGTCGGCGCTCGAGGGGCCGCGGTCGCCGGGGCCGCCTCGGATGCTGCCGCCGGCGCGGCCTCGCCCAGCATCTCGGCCAAGACCTGCTCGACCGGGACCCCGAGAGCCTTGGCTTTCGCCTCCGCCGACCGCCTCAGGAGATGTTCAGGTATTTCTGCCACGCCACCTCCCTTCTAGAGCGGGCCCGAGATTCCGCCGTCCTTGCGGACTCGCCAGAAGTGCACTGCCATGAAGATGACGATCACGAACGGCAGAGCTAGGACGTGGAGCACGTAGAAACGCAGCAGCGTCGGGCCTCCGACCTCGATGCCTCCTAAGAGCACGAACGACACCTGGTCGCCGAACACCGGCGTGTATCCGCCCATGTTCGTGCCGACGGTCACCGCCCACAGGGCCAGCTGGTCCCAGGGGAGCAGATAGCCGGTGAACGAGAGGAGCAAGGTGAGGAACAGGAGGACGACGCCGACCACCCAGTTGAACTCGCGAGGAGGCTTGTAGGCGCCGTGATAGAAGACCCGGGTCATGTGGAGGAACACCGTGATCACCATGAGGTGGGCGCCCCAGCGGTGCAGGTTGCGAACCAGCAGGCCGAAGGCGACGTCGGTGGACAATGCCTGGATGTCCACATAGGCCTCCGGTGCCGTCGGGCGGTAGTAGAACATCAGGAAGATCCCGGTGATCGTCAGAAGGATGAACATGAAGAACGTGAGCCCGCCGAGGCACAGGGTGTACGAGAGTCGGACTCCGTGGCGCTTCACCTTCACCGGGTGGAGGTGGTACAGGACGTTGTTCATCACAACGTAGGAGCGGTTGCGCGGACTGTCGGAGTAGCCCTTGCGGAAGGGTGAGCCGGGCCGGAAGATCGACTCCCAGGCCTCGCTCCCACGAATGCGCTCGCCGACACCGGACAGGCGCTCTCCGAGCGTTATCCTCCCGTTGCCGCCGTTGCCGTCTGCCACCGTCTCCTCCGGTCCTTCCTCAGTCTCAGCCCCGGCACCGCGCCGGTCAAATCGTCAGAATCTCAGTCCGTATACGTAGCCGTTCTTGCTGTCGCGCTGACCGCTGTCGATCTCCCAGGGCGCTTCCGCCGCTCTCTGACCCGCCTCGTCGGCGAGTGATCCTTCGAATTTCCCCAGCGTTATCACGCCCGTCGGGCAGCGATCGATGCACAGCGCGCACCTGGTGCACTCGTCCTCGTCGACGAGGAACATCCCGACGTTTTCGGCGTCGGCGCGGGGGTCGTCGACGTTGGTGGCCTCGGCGATGGTGTCGATCGATAGGTAGTGGATGCACTTCCACGGACAGATGTCCACGCACCCCTCACAGAGAATGCACTCCGACTCGTCGATGTGGAGGAACTGCTTTGGCTTGACGGCCGCGGTGAGATACGACTCGTCGACCAGCGTGAGCTGATAGTCGTCGCGGATCGGCGGTATCTCGAACCAGACGTCGCTGCGTGCCATCTAGTGCTCCGTCCGGTGACGCTGGCGATGTTCAGGGCGAGGCAGGGGTTTGGCTCCAGCGTTCGGGTCCTGCTCGGCCCCGAAGCGCCTCCGCATGGATGTGTCGCCCTGCGGGCGACGCAGAGTTCTACGTCTCTGCCAAGGACGCAGGACGAAGGTGCACTTGGCGTGCTGCGAGGACGAGGACGCGTCGTAGGCGCGGACTCGGCGAACTGGGAAGGGACCCAGGTCGCACCGCGATGAGGTTTGGCTGCGGCGTTCGGGTCCTATTCGGCCCGGAACTCCTCCGCAAGACGGTGCCGCCCAGCGGGCGGCGCTGTGTCGCACGTCAGCCGAAGAGCCATCAGACACGAGGACGCAGGCAGTGGCGTCACTGGACGTCCTGAACGCGGCGAGCGTTGCTGGTCGGGGCACTAACGCTCTCCCTTGACGATGGGGCGTCCGTAGCTCGAGACGATCTGTGGCTTCGGCTGACCGACTCGCTTGGCCCGCTCCTGCATCTGGTATGCCCCGATGGCGACGGCCGCCAGCACTCCGGTGCTGAACCCCGCGGTGATCATGTCCTTTGCTACCGCGTAAGAGATGTGGAGCTCGTTGTTGAGGACGAGCCAGCGGGGGATCGAGACGAGGATTCGCTGATCGGTCCAAGCCAGAGTGCCCTGGGTGAGGGCCAACCACTGATTGGGGACGATACCGAGCAGCACGATCATCTCGAGCGTGAACAGGAACGCCCCGACGGTGGCCCGGGCCCACGTCATGGGGCGCTGCCACAGCCAGCCGAACACGATCGCGGCCAGCGCGATTTGACTACCGGCCAAGGCGATGAACTGGCTGGCGATCGGAAGCACCCAGCACGGCCCTGTCTCGAACCAGGCGCAGCGCGGAATGTGCGGGTAGATCTCCTGACCGACGGAGTTGGTCTCCGAGAGGCCGGTGAAGTGTGCCGCGAACACACCGAGGAAGAAAAGGACGGTGCCGACGACGATGCCGATCACACCTATCCGTTGTCGTTGTGTCTCTGTCACCCGGTGGCGCTCCTCAGCAGGGCGGCGCCATTGTACGCGGCGCCGATTCGCCATGAAACCGCCGCGGCGGGCCGACTTTGACGGTCATTCGGCCACCGCGACAGCGACGTGTCAGAGCGTTGCCGGCCGGAGGACCTTCGGGGCTAACCTTTCGTCGCGACCACGGCGATCAGACACGGAGGGTTCGGGGGCGTGACCTCGGCGGTAGACATCAGGCCGGAAACCGAACCCGAGGCAAGCACGGTGTCGGCCTCGGCGATGACGGTCCGGGTCCACCTGCTGGGCAGCCTGGCCTTTCTGGTACTCGGGGTCGTGCTTCTGATTGCGAGTGCGGCCACGATCGCCTGGCCGAATCTGGTTGCCGGCACTTCAGGCAGCGAGTACCTGACCTACGGCCGCACCATGCCGATGGCGCTCAACACGCTGGTGTTCGGCTGGTTGACTCTCGGCCTGTTCGCCGTGACATATCACGCCGTGCCCCGGATGGTCGGCGCACCGCTCGCCTTCCCGATGGCGGCCGCCGCCAACGGGCTCCTGATGATCGTGCTCGTGGGGATCGGTGTCGGCTTGATCGGTATCGGCGAGGGTGCCGCGGGCCGCCTCCTCGAGATGCCCTGGTTCGTAGATGCCGGTCTCGTGCTTGCTTTCCTCGTTGCGGCGGTGGTCGTTTCAACGACCGTCCACCGTTCAGGGACGGAGCGGGTTCCCGTACCGGTGTGGTATCTCCTCTCCGCGCCTTGGTGGCTGTTCCTCTCATTCGCCGTCGGGGCGATCCCCGGCGTGGGAGGCGTGTCTGCGGAGTTGCAGAGCGCATTCAGCGCCACGGCGGTCACGGGCTTGTGGGTGGCCGCCGCCGCCATCGGCGGTGGCTATTACCTGGTGGCCAGGCTCGTGGAGGGAGCCCAATTCCATCCCCGACTCGGTCGCATCGGCTTCTGGTCGCTGGGCTTCACATGGGCCTGGACCGCAGCACGGACACTGCAGTACGGACCCACCGCGGATTGGATGGAAACGATTCCGGTCCTTTTCACCGCGGGACTGATGGTCGCCGTCCTGACGATCGTCGCCGACTTCGCCTGGGCGGTTCGGGGCAGGTGGGAAGCGGTGTCCGGTTCATTGCCGCTCCGGCTGTTTGCCGCGGGAACCGCGCTGTTCGCGCTCGTCCCCGGGCAGATGTTCCTGCAGAGCCTCCGGTCTTCATCGACCGTGGTGCGGTTCACCGCGTGGGAGACGGCGTTCGATCTGCTCACGATCCTCGGGGTGTTCACGCTCTGGACCGCCGGCCTCATTGGTCATGTGGCCGCCTCCCAGTCGGGGCGATCCTGGACCGTCCGGTATGGGAGGCTGGTGTCGTTTTCGCTGGTGGCCGGCGTCCTGTTCGCGGTGGGAACGAGGTGGATCGCCGGCCTGCAGCAGGGGTACACCTGGCTGGCCGCGGCCCAGTCCGGTGTCCACGAAAACACCGGCGACGGGTTCCGTAACACGGTGGAGCCGCTTCACGGCACCGACGTCCTGACGGTCATCGGCCTTTCGGTGCTCGGCTTGGGCGTGCTGGCCTTCGTGGCCGGCGGCCTGCGGCGGTTCGCAGGATCGAGCGATGAAGCCGCCCTCGACTTCACTTGGCCCGATTACGAGCTCCCGGCGACGGTACGTCGGGGTGCGGCTTTCGTGTTCGCCCTGGCGGCCGTGGCGGTGTTTGCCCTCCCGGCAATCGACGCGAATGCCGACGGGAGCCTTCTGGCAGATACCAGCCGCGACCCGGCGGACGGCTCGGACGCCGCGTTCGGACGCGATCTCTACGTGGCCGAGGGATGCTGGTACTGCCACACCCAGCAGGTCAGGGCGATCGTCACCGATATCGGGCTCGGCCCGGTCTCGGTGACCGCGGACTACGCCCACGACCCCGCCGGGATCCTCGGCGTCAGCAGGATCGGGCCCGACCTGATGCACGCCGGAAGCCGATCGCCGACCAACAGCGAAGCATGGATCAGCGGGCACCTGGAGGATCCCAGGGCGGAGCGGCCCTGGTCGACGATGCCGGCCTACGACCATCTCAGTGCCCACGAGTTGACGGCGCTCGCCACCTATGTCGCCGGACTGGAGTAGGCGATGGACGAACTACTCGCCGCAGCGGCCGAGGCCATGAACATCCCGGAG
>JAZGDZ010000095.1:0-59745 GCA_036478235.1 Acidimicrobiia bacterium
TCTACATCGCCACTCGCGGTGTCCTCGGCCCCGCCATTCCTGCACGAGGAGTGACGAAACCGAGATCCTCGCGAGTGGCGCGCCTGGCCGGTTTGGCTCCGGCGTTCGGGTCCTGTTCGGCCCCGAAGCGCCTCCGCATGATTGTGCCGCCCTGCGGGCGGCGCTGTGTTCCACGATCTGAGCAACGGCATTACTCAGCAGACTCCTAGCCGAAGAACGTCTGCGCCACCTCGAAGAGCTCGGGGTCGACGGCCCGGAGCCGGCGGCACGCCTCGTCCAGGGGGACGGGCCTGACCTCGGTGCCGCGGAGAGAGACCATCACTCGGCTCTCACCGTCGAGGGCCAGATCGGCCGCAGCCACACCGAGCCGGGTGGCGAGGATCCGGTCGTATGCCGTGGGGGTTCCGCCGCGCTGCAGGTGCCCCAGCACCGTGACCCGAGTCTCGTATCCCGTCAACTCCTCGAGGATGGGGGCGATCTGGAAGGCCACGCCACCGAGCCTGGTGAAGCCGTAGATATCGGTGGGGAGCTGCTGCTCGAAGGGCGGCTTGACACCCTCGGCGATGACGACGATCGAATACTGGCGGCCACCCTCGTGACGGCGCGTGATGATCTCGGCAACTTCTTCGAGGGCGAGCTGCACCTCGGGGATCAAGATGACGTCGGCACCGGCGGCCATGCCGCCGTGAATGGCGATCCATCCCTGGCTGCGGCCCATGACCTCGACGAGCATCACCCGGTTGTGGGCTTCGGCGGTCGTCGCGAGCCGGTCGATCGCATCGGTGACGATCTGCACGGCCGTGTCGAATCCGAAGGTCGTGTCGGTGGCGCTGATGTCGTTGTCGATCGTCTTCGGCACCGCCACCACCGGCAGCCCCTCGTCGCACAGGGCGAGCGCCGTGCAGAGTGTTCCGTCGCCGCCCACCACGACCAGGGATTCGACGCCGTGGCGTTCGAGTGCCGGGCGAAGGCTGGCCAGGCCGTCTCCGTGTGTGTAGGGATCGCGACGCGAGGTGCCGAGTATTGTGCCGCCCCGACCCAGGATTCCTCGCACGGCGTCCCGATCGAGCGGCATGAACCGGTCCTCCATGAGTCCGTCCCAGCCGTTGAGGAATCCGAGGACCGTGTTGTCCTCCGAGCGGACCACCCGGGCGGTGACGCCCCGAATGACGGCGTTGAGGCCGGGGCAATCCCCCCCACCGGTGAGGATGCCGATCCTGGTCACGTCCCGGCCGAGGTGTAGACGTCGATGAAGCGCCTGAAGTTGGCCGCGATCTGATCGGCGGCGTCGTCGTCGGACAAGGCACCGTTCTTCCATTCCGAGACCGCGTCCCACCAGATCGACCGTCCGATGGCGAATCCGGCATAGCCGTGGACGGGAGCGCCGGATCGCAGCCAGTGATCGACCTTGGCGTCGTCGGCGCCCCTTCCCAGCACGACCGATCGCACCGCGGTGCGGCCGCCTGCCATTGTGAGCGCCGCCAGCAATTTGCAGTCGGCGCGTTCATCGACGCCTTCTATCTTCCAGATGTCCGGTTCGATTCCCATTGCGCGCAGCTCAGCGATCGTCTCGAGCATCAGCATGGGCCGCATCCTGGAGTCGAAGGCGCCTGCGTCGCCCCCGACCAGCTCCAGTTGGCTCTCCGAGGCGGGGACGAGCAGCTCGAACAGGAACTTCCGATCGTGCCCGTGCAGCCAATCCGAGAGGAGGTTGAGCCGGCCGCCCTGCTCCTCTTTGAGCCCCGGGTCGTCGGCGGGATTCCATCGCACCAGAACCTTGGCGAACGTCGGATCGAACTCCTCGATGTGGGCTCCGAAGTCGTCGCCGTATTCGAAGTCGAACGCGCGCTGGCCGGAGCGCTCCACGGGAAGGGCGAACGGAATTCCGAGATCGGATGCCTCACGGGCCACTCCCGCTCCCATCTCCTCATCGACGAGGATCCCGGCCCCCTCCGGCAGCCCCAAAACGTGCGCCTTCTGGAATCCCTGCCATACGACCCGCTTCGAGGCGTCGAGCCGCTTGCGTTCGTCCTCGTCGGGCTCAGCGGTGACACCAAACATCTTGCTCTTGAAGCTGCCTCGGTGGTCGAATGCAAGGATGAAGAGACTGCCGTCGTAACCGAGATCCATTGGGTCTCCCTGTGTCGTTGCCGTGCCCGCGATTCTACGAAGGTGCAGCATGGCGGAGCCCGCCGAGGGGGCGGGGAGCAACCTGGTATCGTCGACTGACACCCCTGTAATTCGCTTGGAGCCCGTTCGAGTGTCAGACCGCAGCAGCAGCTTCGCCCACCTGCACCTCCATACGGAATACTCGATGCTCGACGGAGGGGCACGAGTCGGCGATGTCATCGAGGCGGTCGCGGCCGACGGCCAACCGGGGGTGGGCCTGACCGACCATGGAGTGCTGTACGGGGCCGTCGATTTCTACCAGCAGGCGACCGCGGCGGGGATAACACCCGTGATCGGCATGGAGGGCTACCTCACACCGGGCTCTCGCTTCGACCGCACGGCCCGGCGCGACGACGTGCGCTACCACATCACGCTCCTGGCGGTTTCGCAGCAGGGCTATCGAAACCTGCTCAAGCTGTCGAGCCGGGCCTACCTCGAGGGCTACTACTACAAGCCCCGGATGGATCGCGAGTTGCTGGAGGAGTACGCCGCAGGGCTGGTGGCGACGACCGGATGCCTCGGAGGCCACGTGCCACAGCTTCTCGCTCCCGACGCTTCGAGTGAGGAAGGGAATGCAACCGGTTCGCGTGACTTCGACGCCGCCGTCGCAGCCGCTGCGATGTACCAGGAGATTTTCGGCAAGGAGAACTTCTTCGTCGAGGTGATGGATCACGGGGTCGACGCCCAGCGAAGGGTGTTGCCGGACCTGCTCGAAATCTCCAATCGGATCGGCGCGCCGTTGTTGGCGACCAACGACTGCCATTACACGACGGCCGCGGAGGCGGAGGCTCACGACGCGCTGCTCTGCATCCAGACGGGGTCCGAGATGGCCGATGAGAAGCGGTTCAAGTTCCAGGGCTCGGGTTACTACGTGAAGACCGCCCGCGAGATGAGATCTCTCTTCCCGGCCGACGAGTTCCCGGGGGCCTGTGACAACACCCTGCTCGTCGCCGAGCGTGCTGATGTCAAGATGGAGTTCGGGAGAATCCTGCTGCCCCATTTCCCGGTGCCCGACGATGAGACGGAGGCCTCCCACCTGCGTGCCCTGGTGATCGAGGGAGCCCGATTCCGCTACGGCGATCCGATTCCAGTGGACGTCACCGAACGCGTCGATCACGAGCTCGACGTCATCGAGGAGATGGGGTTCCCCGCCTACTTTCTCATCGTGTGGGACCTCATCCGCTACGCAAGAGATCACGGGATCAGGGTGGGTCCCGCCCGGGGGTCGGCCGGTGGCTCGATCGTCTCCTACTGCCTGCGCATAACCGACATCGATCCTCTGGCCTACGGACTCATCTTTGAGCGATTCCTCAATCCGGGCCGCCGCGAGATGCCGGACATCGACATGGACTTCGATGAGCGCTATCGGGGTGACGTGATCAGATATGCCGCCGAGCGATACGGCTCGGACCACGTCGCTCAGATCATCACGTTCTCGACCATCAAGGGACGCCAGGCGATCCGCGACAGCGCCCGAGTTCTTGGTTTTCCCTACGGCCTCGGCGATCGGATCGCCAAATCGATGCCCCCTCCGATCTTGGGGAGGGAGGCGACCCTCGAGCAGGCCCTGACACCGCCGGGAGGGGAGGCGGACCAGGTCGAGCGGGATCACTACACGGCGGCCGCCGGTCTGCGCGAGCTCTATGCATCCGATCCCGAGGCAAGGCGTGTCATCGAAACGGCAAGGGGCCTCGAGGGCCTCCGCCGCCAGGACTCGATCCATGCCGCGGCCGTCGTGATCTCGCCCAACCCGCTGACCGACATCGTGCCCATTCAGCAGAAGGGAGACGGCAGGGAGATCGTGACCCAGTTCGAGATGCACGCCATCGAGCGTCTCGGCCTCCTCAAGATGGACATCCTCGGCCTGCGCAACCTGTCGACGATCGAGAGGGCGCTGGATCTGATCGAGGAAGCCGGCGGGAGTCGTCCGGACATCGACGCCGTACCGCTCGATGACGAGGCCGTGTATGCGATGTTGTCGCGGGGCGAGTCGATGGGCGTCTTCCAGTTGGAGGGCTCGGGGATGCGCGCTCTGATGCGCAACCTCCATCCCGACCGGTTTGACGATCTGATCGCCCTCATCTCGCTGTACCGCCCCGGTCCGCTGGGTGCCGGAACCCACAACCTGTACGCGGAACGCAAGAACGCGCTGGTGCCGGTCGAGTTCCCCCACCCCGACCTCGAGCCGGTTCTGAAGGACAGCTACGGGATCATGGTCTATCAGGAACAGGTCATGCAGGTTGCCCAGGTGATGGCCGGCTTCTCGATGGTCGAGGCCGACCTGCTGCGAAAGGCGATGGGCAAGAAGATCCCATCGGTGATGGCCGAGCAAGAGGAACTGTTCGTCGGGGGCTGTATTCGCCAGGGGCATCCCCGGGAGCTGGGGAAGCAGCTCTTCGACCTCATATCGCACTTCGCCGGGTACGGGTTCAACAAGTCCCACGCCGCCGGGTACGCCCTGGTCGCATACCAAACGGCCTGGCTCAAGGCGCATTATCCACCCGAGTACATGGCCGCCCTGTTGACATCGTCGAAAAGCAACAAAGATCGCACGGCTCTCTACCTCAACGAGTGCCGGGCCCTGGGGGTGAAGGTCATCGTGCCGGACGTCAACTCGTCCGACTCCGATTTCATCGCCAGCGACGGGACCATCCCGTTCGGCTTGTCCGCCATTCGCAACGTCGGAGAGGGCGTTGTGGAGTTGATCACCACAGAACGCGACAAGAACGGTGCGTACGAGTCGTTCCAGGATTTCCTGGATCGCGTGGACATGGCCGCGCTGAACAAGCGAACGATCGAATCGCTCATCAAGGCGGGCGCGTTCGACACGACGGGAGCGCCCCGCAAGGGTCTGATGGCGGTCCACGACCAGATGCTGGAGGCGGTTCTCGCCCGCCGTCGGGCTGAGGACATGGGGCAGTACTCGTTGTTCGGATCGGATGAGCCTTCGGTTCGTTCCGGCGTCGTCGAGATCCCCGAGATCGAGTGGGATCAGCGTACGAAGCTCGCATTCGAGAAGGAGATGCTGGGCCTGTACGTGTCCGATCACCCGCTGCTCGCAGTCGCCGCATCGCTGCGCTCCCTCGTGTCGACCGCCATTCCCGGCCTCCACGAGGAGTCGGATAAAGCGATCGTGACCGTGGGCGGGCTGGTCGGGTCGGTATCGCGCCGGTACACCAAGAAAGGCGAGACCATGCTCTTCTTCCAACTCGAGGACCTCGAGGGATCGGTCGAAGTGGTGGCGTTCCCCCGCACGGTGCTCGAGGCGGGCCCGCTGGTGCGCGACGACGCCGTGTTGGTCGTGTCGGGCAGGGTCGACCAGCGAGGCGACGATACGAAGCTGATCGCCCAGCGGATAACCGAACCGGATCTCAGCCCGGAGAGGTCCGTTCGGCTGCGGGTGCTGGCCGTTCGGATGTCACAGGAACTCGTCGCCGAGCTGAAGGAAGTCCTCGCCAATCATCCGGGGAGCACGCCGGTGTTCGTGCATCTCAGCGGCGACGGAGCAGACACCGTCGTACGGCTCGGCGCCGAGCACACGGTCGAGCCGCGGACGGCGCTCTACGCCGAGCTTCGGGAACTGCTTGGGGCCGGCTCGGTTCTCAGCTGAGTATCTGATCGAGGGCGGGCGCCGGGACCAGGGAGGCGAGCTCGGGGATCGAAGTAGGGGCGGGAGTCACCAACGGAATCGCCCAAGGCGAGAAGGCGGTGTCCGCGAGTGAGGCCAGGACCTGCTGCTGGCGGCGTGCCTCGCCACCCCACCGGGCCAGGTTCCTCGCGTACGGATCGCCGCCGGCGTCTCCCAGGCTCGCCCACTCGGCGGGAACGGTTCGGTTGACGAGGACGGTCTTGGCTGTTCCCGGCCCATGGCTCAACAGCCTGCGGGCCTGGGCCATCGGCCCGGGGTCGGCGGTGGTCGCAACGACCGTGTGAGCGGCACCAAAGAGCGCCTCGACGTCGCCGGTGCGCGCTCTAATGCCGTCGTAGGTGGTGCGCAGGTCGATCAGGAACTCGCCGATGTCTTCGAGCAGGGGTCCGCCCAGCAGTCGATCCGCCAGGCGCAGCACGGGCCGGGCGGTGAGGGAGTAGAGCACTCGGCGTCCTGGGATCGCCGGGCCGGTGAGCACCCGCAAGGCGCGGCCTGCAACCAGCGACCTGATTCGCGACGGAGCCTCGAAGAAGTCGGCGGCGCCGCCGACCGGAGGGGTGTCCACCACGATGAACTCGTATTGTCCGGACTCGGCCAGGTGGGCGGTCTCTTCGGCTGCCGCATAGGCCTGGCCCGCCGGAAAACGGTCGGCGATCGCCCGGAAGAAGCGATTGGCGACCAGCCGCTCCGCGGTGTCGCCGTCGGTGTGGCGTCGAACCAGGGCCTCCCACGACGCTGTCGCGTCCAGCATTGCGGCCTCCAGCGCAGGGAGGCCCGGCACCGGGGATGGTTCGTTGGTGAGCACGCTCAGCCCGAGAGCCTGAGCGAGTCGGCGGGCGGGATCGACCGTGACGACCAGGGTCGATGTCCCGACTACGGCAGCGCCGGACGCGACGGCTCCGGCGATCGTGGTCTTTCCGACACCCCCGGCACCCGTAACAAAGATGACCTTCGTCATCGGACCGGAACGAGGTCGGCCAGCGCGGCGGCGATTTCGGCGGGGCTGCTAAGCCCGAAGAGGAGGGGGAGGTGCACGGCGGCCCGTGCCGCCGAGAGCAGTGGCTGTTGTTCACTCCGCAGCCCCAGATGCAACCTGGCGGCGGCACCCGACTCGAAATCCTCGGGCGGGGGCGAAGAGAATCCCGGATCCTCCAGGACTCGGTTGGCGATGAGCACCCGCGACCGGGTGAGGCCGAGGTCGTCGGCGGTCGCCGCAACGCCCCCGGCCTCGGACAGGGCCAGTTCGTCCGGGGTGGCCACGGTGACGATCTCCGTCTGGTCTTCGTCCTGCAAGACCGTCCGCAGCCGGGCTGCCTCATCGTGGACGGTGCCGCTGGGGACCAGGGACTCGATCACCGAAGGAGCACGCAACGTCGAGTCGATCTGGCCTGCCGGGGGGGCGTCGACCACCACCGCGTCCCAGACTCCCTCCGTCGCCTCGAAGACGACCTTGCCGAGCAGCACGATGTCCCGGATTCCCGGCACCGCATGCGCCAGCACCCGAAAGACACGAGACGCCAAACGAAGCGGATTGGCTCCAATACGCCGGCGCACGTACTCGTCCAAGGCAGCGTCGGGAACCACCTCGCTGCCCCGGACCCCTTCGGCGGCAGTTCTGGGGACGGCGGTCAACTCGGCAGCGCCGAGGTGAGCGGCGAGCCCTGGGCCGGCTCCCAGGGCGAGTGCCAGCACCCGTTCCCCTCTGCGAGCCCGGGCCCGGGCCAGTGCGGCGGTGACGGCGCTACGTCCGACTCCCCCTTTGCCGGTCACGATGAGCAGACGGCGGTCGAGCACCGGGCCGGAGCGTAGCCAGGCTCATCCGCGGCCTGGGAGTCTGCTGAGTGATGCCGTTGCTCAGCGGGCTCCTAGCCTGTTGACCGATCCGATCCGGAGGACCCATGGCAGCTTTCGATGTGGACGGCCTGCTGGAGCGGTTTGCCCGGCGCGCCAAGGCAGTCAAGGAGCGGGGCATTCCTCCCTTGGAGGGGGATGCGAGGAGGGCATACCTGACGGCGGCCCAAGAAGACTTCACCGACTACTCGCTCATAGCCGATGCCTCCTGGGAGCTCGAGGAGACGGCGCTGATACTGCGGATACCGCTCGGGACCGACCCCAAGCCTTGAGAGTTCGCGCCTACGGCGCGCCCTCTGTATTTTTGGCTCTTCGCCCTACGGCTCATCGCGGTGCGACCTGGGTCCCTTCCCAGGTCGCCGAGTCCGCGCCCATGGGCGCGGACTCTATGTTGATGGCTCTTCGGCTGACGTAAAACGCAGCGCCGCCCGCAGGGCGGCACCGCCATGCGGAGACGTTCGAGGCCAAGTAGGACCCGAACGCCGAAGCCAAATCCTCATCGCGGTGCGACCTGGGATCCTTCCCAGGTGGCAGAATAAAGTCCGCGCCTATCGGCCCGGACGTTATTCCGCCGGGTCGGCGACTCCGGCGGCGGCGCGTTTGGCCGCGGCTCTCCGCTCCGTCTCGAGCCTTCCGAGGCCGTAGTCCTCGTGGTCGACGAACCGCATCGCGTCTGCGATGTGCCGGTGGCCCGCCTGATCCCGGATGAGACGGTGCATTTGCTGACACACCCTCCGGTACCCGTCGTGGCCTCCTTGGACGGTGCGCAACTCGAGGAGGTGAAAGGCCTCGCGTACGTTCATCTGCATGAAGAATCGAATCCGATAGGCCAAAGGTACGGCGTACTGGGCCACCTCGGTCCCAACCGATTCGGCGAGCGTCCGATGGTGCTCCGCCGCCCGTTCCATCACCTGTTCCCACACCGCGACGGCTCCGATGTCGGTGAGGGACTCCGGGGTCACGTACCCGTGGCCGGTGCCGAGGCGCTGCCACTCCAGGGTCATCATTCTGTGGCGCTGCAGATCTCGGAAGATGCCGTAGTCGCAGAGTATGTCGAACCGGTAGTAGGAACGTTCCATGGCCCTTCCGGGCCGGTGGCGGCGGTTCGTTCGATCACCGACATAGGCGGCGAAGAGGCGATCTCGCTCAGCCGCGTCGAGGGTCGAGACGTAGTCGAGAAGCTGATCGTCGGGAGCGTCGGTGACCGAATATAGGGCAGCGGCAGCGATCTTCGTCTCGGCAGCGGGGTCGTACTCGACCAGTGCGACCTCGGGCTGCTTCTCCGGTGCCAGGGGGTGCGCCGCCGCCAGGTCCTCCATCGACCTTGCCGTTTCCGCCAGATAGTCGCTCCAGGCTCCGCCCCGCTTCGGTACGTCGACGCGCGTCAGAAAGGCGGGGATCATCTTGCGCAATTCGGTCAACATCAGGTCGGCGTAGTGGCGCACCTCGGCAATCCGGCTGGAGCGCATTCGCAGGAGGAGCATCTCGTACGACTGGCCGGTGGCGTAGATACCGACGTTGGAAATGGTCGCCGCCGGGAGCAGGCCGCGTAGGTCGTCGCAGACCTTGGCGCGGATTGTCGAGCGATAGACGAAGTCGCTGTCGGCCGGGTTCTGCGGGTAGAGGGTGGTGTAGTAGGCGGTCAGTTGCTCGGTCAGCGAGCTGTAGGTCTCGAACAACGAGTCGATCTCACGGTGGTACCCCGGACCGAGGCCGGTCTCCTCGATCTCGCGCGGCACGTGGTAGCGATACCCGTCCCCGAGCCTCTTGTCGTAGAACATGTATCGGGTGCTCTGTTCCAGATAGGCGGCGAGCCGACCCCACTCGAGCACCTTGGTGAGGATGTTCGAAGCCTGTTCGCATGCCAGGTGAACCCCGCCGAGCTGGGCCACGGAGTCGTCCCCGTATTGCGTAAAGACCCGTTCGTACAGCTCCTCGGCTCGCTGCAGGCGCACCGCTTGATCGTCGGCCTCGATCCGGTCGGCGACCGCCGCCATCCCGACTTCCGGCGTCGCATAGAACTCGTCGAGGAACAGCCTGCGCAGTGACTTGGGGGAGCGGCTGTATCGGGCAAACAGGGCGCCCTTGACCACTTCGGGAAGGTTGGTGAGGCCGAAGACCGGACCGGTGGTGTTGGTGAAGAATCGCGCGAGCACCTTCGTCTCATCCCCGGTAAAGGGCTCGACGTGATAACCCGATGCCATTGCTGTGTTCTCGAGATCGAGGCTTGTGGTCATGTCACACCGGTGTAATTCACTGTTCGGGCAAGGTATCACTGCCTCAGGCACCGGTGCAACCGGTGTTGCCGGTGGGTCGTTAGCCTGGGGCGTGGCATGACTGCGATCCGAATCGTGATCGGCGTCGTCATTGGTGGCATCGTGGCGGTGGCGCTGGTCCCCATGCTCGCCCTGGTCGATCTGGCCGGAGGCGGTGACGGCCTGGGCCTTTGCCCGGACGGTCTCGGGTCATGCCGGACCTCCTACTTCGACGGGCCCGAGCTGGTGGGGATCCTCGCCGTCGTCCTGTTCCTGCTGCTGATGATCCTTCGGGCTGCCTTTCACGTGCGCCGGCTGCTCGGAGCGAGGCAGATGGATGGCGCACTCGATCCCGCCCAAGGCGGTCGGGAGCGTTTCGGGAGGCATTAGGAGCCCGCTGAGCGATACATGTCACTCAGCAGAGACTGCGTTGGGGGGATTCCGGGTTAGCCTGCCGGCGTGGCCCGAGCCAAGAAGGATGTTCCGTTCCTCGAGCGCATCCGCCGTGACCGCAAGACCGGCGAGCTCGTGGAGGAGTTGACGCTGCGAGAGCGCTTTCCGACCTATGTGAAGGCATTCCTCCTGGGCCTCCTGGTCACCGGGCTGGCCGGTGTGGGAATCTTTGCGGTGACGAGCATGTCCCTTTCGAACGCGCTGGGCTACACCTGGATCTTCTCGGGGACGTTCCTGCTGCTTGTCGGCGGCGCTCGCGGCGGCGGTTACTCGAACCTGTCGATCGGAGCCGTGGAGGCTCTGGTCGGCGGGCGCAATCGGTTGGACGACGACATGGAAGGCGACGCCGCCTTGAGGCACGGCCGGGTCATGCAGCGACGCGACCCGATGGCACGCCTGCGCAGGGGCCTGCGACCGCCGCCCAACCCGAGTGCCTTTTGGCAGGCGGTGGCCGGCCTCCTCTACGTTGCGGCCGGTCTGCCGCTCACGTTTTAGAGAAGGCTCCGAAGGCCGCCGCGGCGACCGCGACGAACGCAGCCGCCGCCAGCACCAGTGACCCCGGGCCCAGCGTCGCACCCTGCGTGTCTCGAGCCGCCACGACGGCATCGGCGACCTTGACCAGGGCGAATACCAGGGACGTGCCTCCGAGCACCACAGTGGCAAGGCCCGGTCCCGGGTCGAGCCCGTGGCTCCAGTCGCCGCTCATCGCAATGACTGCCATCGGCACGAATGGGATCAGAGCGGGCCAGGCGTCTGCCGAGATCCCGTCCACGGAGCCGACGATCGGGAACGAGGCGAACGGCAGCAGCATCGAGATCACCGCGAGCCCGACGCCGGCCAGCAGCACGGGCCGCGACACGTGCATCAGGTGTCGGAACCCTCCGGTCCGTCCGGCTCGTCGCGGTCGAACAGCGAGAGCAGATGGTCGTCGAGGGCCGCATCCGCACGTTCGGCGGTGGTGGACGGGTCTTCCGGGGAAATGTGATCGGGCTCGGCCTCGCGAGCCACGGCTCCGGTATCGGGAAAGACGATCTCCGGTTGCTTGTCGGGCTTGGCCCCCGATGGAGGTGGCTCCGTCGGCGGCGGGGGCGTCGCCCCGTCGTCGGGGCCGGACGTGCTCGCCGGGACCGTGACGTCTTGGGCCTCATCGGGAGGATCGATTGGCTCAGTCGGCGATGCGGCGGCTGTCTTGGACCCGGTTCGAAACGCCGTGTCGCGCCCGGGCGTTCCCCCGGCAGGCAGTCCCCGCAGATTCCGGTAGAGACCGATGCCGATCCCGATCACGGCGACCAGGCATCCGAGGACCAGCAGGCGAGCGCCGAGACCGACGGAACCGTTCAGTGTGTCGGCGAGGATTGCGGCGTCGAGCATCTTCACCGAGGCGTATGGCAACGCAGCCAGCCCGAGGGCCAGAGAGGTCCAGCCGAGGGCCGGGTGCAACGGGCGGGTGTGGTCGGGGATGAACGTCACCGCGAAGATCGGAAGCAGGAGAATCAGGGCGGGGAAGGCGTCCGCGTCGAGGGCCGACCGGTCACCGGCGGGGGACGTGATGAAGGGCATGCTCATGGAGGCCATGGCCAACAACCCCCCGACATCGGTGACGATGCGCGAGGAGTGGAACGCGAGTGTGGTCTGGACCGGCCGGTCCGGCTGCACGGGCTCTCCGGGGATCGGGGCGGGGCGGAGGTTAGCCGGGGTCCGACTCGGGTCCTGGGCCGGGAACACACCGGAACCTTCGCGGTATGACCCCCCGGCACGTCTCCGGTAATACCATCGCCCCGGCAGTGCCAGCAGACGCCGCAACTCGCCGCCACGCCAGGACGATCCTGGGCCGACTCAAGAAGCGGTACCCCGAGATCGGGACCGCGCTCGGGTACGACAGCGCCTGGCAGCTTCTGGTCGTAACCGTGTTGAGCGCCCAGACGACCGACGAAAACGTCAACCGGGCGGCTCCGACGCTCTTCTCGCGCTGGCCTCATGCTGCCGATCTCGCCTCGGCGAATCCCGAGGAGGTCGAGAAGGTCATCTTCAGCACCGGGTTTTACCGACAGAAGACGAAGTCGATCATCGCCCTCAGCGCCGACCTGGTCGAGGACTTTGGCGGCGAGGTACCGAACGACCTGGACAGCCTGGTGACGCTGCGCGGGGTCGGCCGCAAGACTGCCAGCGTCGTGCTCACCGAGGCCTGGGGTCTGCCCGCAGTAGCAGTCGACACCCACGTGAAGCGGGTGGCTCACCGGCTGGGCCTCACCGACGAGACGGATCCGCTCAAGGTCGAGGCAGACCTGAGAGATCTCTATCCGGAGAAAGAGTGGAGCGGGATATCGATGCGTTTCATCCAGTTCGGCAGGGATGTGTGCGACGCTCGAAAACCGCGCTGTTGGGAGTGCGAGATGGCCGATCGCTGTCGGTTCCCGGACAAGACTCCTCCGCCGTGAGAGAAGCGTTGAGGTTGCGGTCGCGGCACGATCGCGCCGTGGCTGCGCTCGCTTTGCCCGCACTCGGGTCGTTGATCGCCGACCCCCTCCTCAGCCTGGTCGACACCGCATTTGTGGGCCGCATCGGAGCCGACTCGCTCGCCGGGCTCGGCATCGCCGCCGCCGTCTTTGCGGTGGCATTCTTCACATTCAACTTCCTCGAATATGGGACGACGACCGAGGTGGCGCGCGCCGTCGGCCGCCGTGACATCCCTGCGGCCGGGAGGTCCGCGATGACCGCCGGAGCCCTGGCACTCACGGCCGGCCTCGGCCTGGCGGCCCTCCTGGTGATCCTGGCAGGGCCTGCGGCCGGGATCTTGGGAGCGTCGGCCGGGGCTCGGGGGGAGGCGGTCACCTACATCATGATTCGGGCCTTGGCCGCGCCGTCGGTTCTGCTCGTGCGGGCGGCTCACGGCACGTATCGAGGGTTTCAGGACACCCGCACGCCCTTTCTGGTGGCCCTCGGTATCAGTGGCCTCAACCTCGTGCTCGACCCGATCTTGATCTTTGGGGCGGACCTGGGTGTTGCCGGGGCGGCCTGGGCGACCGTGATTGCGCAGTGGGTGGGCGCCGTCGTTTTCGTGAGACTGTTGTGGCGACGAGGTGCGAGGTACGGGCTCACCGGAGCGAGACCGGACGCGGCCGAGGTGCGTGGCTTCTTGCGGATCGGGCGCGACCTTGCGATCAGGAGCGGTGCATTGCTGGCCACGTTCACCTACGCGACTGCCGTGGCGGCCCGGGTCTCGAACGATGCAGTGGCCGCCCATCAGATCCTCTCCCAATTGTTCATATTCCTCGCCCTCGGTGTCGATGCGCTCGCCATCGCCGCCCAGGCTCTGGTCGGCATGCACCTTGGAGCGGGCGACCGAAGATCCGCGCTGGAGGTGTCGGATCGTCTCTTGGTCTTCGGGCTCTTGGTCGGCTTCGGTCTCGCCGCTGTACTGGCGCTGCTTGCGCCGGTGATCGGAGGCTGGTTCACCGCGGACCCAGAAGTCGTGGGCGTGTTCCGGCAGGCCTATTGGCTGATGGCGGCGATCCAGCCGATCGCCGCGGTCGTGTTCGTCTGGGACGGAGTGTTCATCGGAGCGGGGGACTTCGGGTTCCTGGCACTGGCAATGGCGGCCTCTGCTCTGGTGGCCGCGGCTTTCCTCACCTTGGTGCTTCCGATGGGCTGGGGCCTGCCCGGAGTCTGGTGGGGTGTCGTTGTGCTTCTGACGGGTCGGCTGCTCACCCTGGCATGGCGCCGGGTGGCATCGGGTTCTCCTCTCCGGGCGGCATGAGCCGGAGTCCCTTCGTCTCCGGAAGCAGCCGAATGAGAAGCGAGGCCAGCGCCAGGACGCCGCCAAGCGTTGCAATCGTCGCCGGGACTCCCCATGCATCGACGGCGAACCGGCCGGCGCCGAAGCCCACCAGGCCGCCGACAATGCTGGCGTTGATGATCCACGCCGCCGCGGTGCTTCTGATGTGGGTGGGGAACAACTCGGAGCGATGGGACCCGAAGGCAGGCGCGAAGCCGAATGCGCCCAGGGTGGAGACGAATATGGCCAGCCCCATCAAGAAGCCCTGGCTCAGGAAGTAGAAGGCGACACCACCGGTGACGCCGAGGACGATCGAAACCCCCTCGGTCGGCTTGCGTCCCAGCAGATCGGAGAGGCGCCCTCCGGCGAGCAGCCCTATCACGACGCCGGGGGCGCTGGCGAGCGCCAGGAGGAGCGAGGCGGAGGCCGCAGACCAGCCGAGTTGGTTTTCCAAGCGGATCAGGGCCAGGTTGGCGGCCGGGGCGGCGAAGGCGGAGAGAGCAAAGGAGAGGCCCGCCATCGGCCAGAAACGCCGCCCGTGCGGAGGGCGCAGGACGGCGGCGAGCGGTGGGCGCTGCGGCTGGCGCACATAGGCGCGCGATTCCTTGATCCTCCTGGCGAGGAACGGAGCCGCCAGCAGGGGAGCCGCGCTCAGGGCGAAGAGGATCCGCCATGAATCGGCTCCGTCGTCCGCGAGGGGGCGCAGCAGGAGTCCGAGCCCGGTCCCCATCGATCCGAAGAGCGCATAGAGGCCGATGGCGTAGGAGCGAATCTCCGGAGCAATTTCCTCCGCGAGCACGACCACCGCCAGTGCCCCGATGGCGATCGTGCCTATGCGGGCGGTCGCCTGGAAGGCGGTGAAGGCCACCGGATCGACGACCAGCGCCGTCACGAGGTTGGCGAAGGGCAGGAGCACGAAGGCGATCAGCAGGGGCCGGCGTCGTCCGCGGTGATCACCGTACCAAGACAGAGCGAGCGCAAGGAGGGACACCGCCCGTACCGCCGCCAGGACGTCGAACACCTGGGCGTCGCTCCATGCGAAGCTCTCCTGGGCAAAGGGGAGTGCGTGAGTGATTGCGGCCCCGCTCCAGCCCTGAGTGAGGGCGACCACGACGAAGAGGCCCAGGATGACCCGCTCACGCCGATCGATCGGCTGCGGAGGCTTGAGATGCTCGACGATCGCCAAGGTCAGGTGACTTCGGTGCCGGGGGCGACATCGGCGTCGGGCCGAAGCAGGATGACACCTTCGGGTGTGACCGCGCCGACCGTACGTCCCACGAGCGAGGCCGGCGTGTAGCGATCGGTGATCTTGGCCGAGGACTGAAGCTCTCCTGGTGCCCTGTCCGGTGACGTTGGCGATGCGTAGGGCTCGGCACGGACGACCGTGCCGGTGCGCATCCGGAGTTGGAGCCAGTCGTCGATCGTGGGCACGAGCCGAGGCTACCGGGAACACGCCGCGAGCCGATACCGTTACATGGCAGGCCGCGGAAGGTGGAGATGTCGGTCGAGAGTGTCAACGTCCTTGTAGCGTTCACCTTTGGCATGCTGTCGTTCCTCTCGCCGTGCGTGCTGCCATTGCTCCCCGGATATATGTCGATGATGAGCGGCTACTCGGCATCGGACCTCGCCGAAGGAAAGTCGTCGACCGGGACGATGCTCCGGGTGACACTTTTGTTCGTGGCGGGCTTCACCGCGGTCTTCGTGGCCCTGGGAGCCACGGCCACCTCGATCGGATCGACGCTGCTGCGCAATTCGGCGACGATCACGACGGTTGCCGGTTGGTTCGTGGTGGCGATGGGAATCTTCATTGCGGTGTCGGCCGTCTGGAATCCTGGGGTGCTGATGCCGATGATGCGAGAGAGGCGGCTCGAGGTGCGACCCTCCCGCCTCGGCGGATGGGCGCCGCCGGTGATGGGCGCCGCCTTCGGTTTCGGATGGACTCCGTGCATCGGGCCCACGCTCGCCGCGATCCTGACGGTGGCGGCGACCGAGGAGACGATTGTCGAGGGTATGTTCCTGCTATTCGTCTACTCACTCGGCCTGGGGCTCCCGTTCGTCCTCGCCGGCGTCGGGATCACCAAGGCCTATTCGGGATTCGGGTGGCTGAAGCGCCACTTCACACCGGTCACGGTCGGGTCGGGCATGCTGCTTGCGCTCTTCGGCCTGTTGATGGTGACCGGTCGGCTCGTCGATCTCAACCGCTGGTTCCAGGACTGGCTCCCGGAGTTCTTCTGGAACATCTGACCGGCGTCGGAGGCGGCCCCTGATACCTAGCTTGCCGCACCGTTCTCCCTACCCTCGTGAACATGAAGGTGACTCCGGAGCGTGAGGAGTTCGTCCGCCTCGCTTCCGCTCACGATCTGATTGGGGTCCGCACCGAGGTTGTGGCGGATCGGGAGACGCCGGTCGGCGTTTTCGAATCACTGGCGGGAGACGATGGCCGGGTCTTCCTGCTGGAGTCGGTGGAGGGAGGCGACACCTGGGCGAGGTGGTCGTTCGCGGGATGGGACCCCTTGTTCACTGTGGTCGCCGACGAGTCGGGGGTACGGACGCTGGGCGGCGGCAATGTCCCGGGATCTGCTTCGCCGCTGGAGGCGCTCGAGCACCTCACTACGGCGTACCGGGTTCATGCCGATCCCGGCTTGCCTCCGCTTCACTCGGGCCTGGTCGGGTTCCTGGCCTACGACGTCGCCCGCGAGATCGAGCACCTGCCGGGCCGGCCCAAGGACGACAGGGGCCTTCCGGCCATGGTGTGGCACGTCGTCGGCTCGCTGGCAGCGTTCGACCGCTTCTCGCAGAAGATCACGCTCGTTCGCAACGTCCTGCCCGGCGATGATCCGGCGGCTGACTGGGCTGATGCGGTCGAGAGCCTGGAAACCGCGATCGGACGGCTTGGTGAGCGCCCCCTTGCCGGCACGCGTCCGGTCCCCGAGTTCGATCGGATCCCAGAGGCGACGCCGTCGATGTCGTTGGCCGACTTCACCGCGGCCGTGAAACGGGCGGTGAGCCACATCGAAGCAGGAGACGCCTTCCAGATCGTGCCTTCCATCCGCTTCGAGGTCTCGCTGGATGCGGACCCGTTCGCGGTCTACCGAGCGCTCCGGCTGGTGAACCCGTCGCCATACATGTTCTACGTCCGGCACGACGACTTGACCATCGTGGGTTCGTCGCCGGAGCTGATGGTCAGGGTGCGGGACGGGTGGGTGTACAGCCGACCGATCGCCGGAACCCGGCCCCGGGGGTCCACCGCGGAACGGGACGCCGAGCTCGAGGCCGAGTTGCTTGCCGATCCCAAAGAGCGGGCCGAGCATGTGATGCTCGTCGACCTGGCACGCAACGACATCGGCCGCGTCGCTGAGTTCGGAACGGTGGCCGTGGACGACCTGATGGTCATCGAGCGGTACTCCCATGTGATGCACATCGTCTCCGGGGTCAGCGGGAAGCTGCGACCCGGGATCGGCCCTGTCGACGTGCTGCGGGCCACCTTTCCCCACGGAACGGTCTCGGGCGCCCCCAAGGTTCGTGCCATGGAGATCATCGACGATCTGGAGCCGGTGGCACGTGGCCCCTACGCTGGAGCAGTGGGGTACCTCGACTTCTCGGGCAACATCGACACGGCCATCGCTTTGCGGACGATGGTGGCGGCCGGGGGACGAGCCTGGGTACAGGCCGGGGCCGGTGTGGTTGCGGATTCGGACCCGGAGCGCGAGTACCGAGAGTGCCTCGAGAAGGCGACGGCGGTGCTCGCCGCCATAGGAGCGGCGGGGAGTGTCTGAAGGAAGGGCCGACTACGGGGACGTGACCGGCGAGTATCTGGCGGCCCGCTCGGGCCACGGGATCGTGTCCGGCTTCTCCGAGCTCGTCTGGGCCTCCGGCATCGACACCGTTTCTTTCCTCGACGGCCAGCTGAGCCAAGACGTCGTCGCCATGGGGGAAAGCACGGTGGCCCGGTCCCTCTTGCTGGAGCCGCGGGGAAAGTTGCTGGCGCTGCTCTGGCTGTTGCGCGGCCCTGACAGGGTCGGGCTCTTGGTGGGGGGCGGCGGGTCGAAGGGCCTCATCGAGGTACTGGAGCGGTTCAGGTTCAGGGTCGACGTCGAGTTCGAGGTCGACGAACGCCCCGTGATCGAAGTCTGGGGTAGCGACGCCGAGTCCACAGCCCTGCGGGCAGGATTCACGGTCGGAGACGGCTGGTCGGAACAAGGTGAAACGGTGACGGCCTCCATCCCCGGAACCCTGCGGCGAGTCGTGCTGCTGGGTGGCGACGAAACAGCATTGCAGGCGGCGGGAGCGCTTCGGGTGGGAGGCGTCGCCGCCGACACGGTCCGGATCGAGGCCGGGGAGCCCGTGATGGGCCGCGACGTCGACGAGAGCACGATCCCCCAGGAGTCTGGTCTCGTCTCCGAGGCGGTGTCCTTCACCAAGGGTTGCTTCGTGGGCCAGGAGTTGGTGGCTCGAATCGACTCCAGGGGTCGGGTCAATCGCCGCCTGGCCGGCGTGGTGATCGGTACCAACATCGTGCCTCCGGTGGGAGCCGAGGTGGTGGTGGCCGACGACGTGGTGGGAACCCTCTCCACCGTCGGAGAGTCCCTGGCTCTCCGGGCTCCGGTGGCGCTGGCCATGGTGCATCGCAGTGCCGAGGCGGGGACCGAGGTCCAGATCCGTTGGCCGGAGGGCTCGACGGCGGCAACCGTGCGACAGCTGCCGCTCGATGACTTCTCAGGCATCTCACACTCTCCTAACACGATGACCCGAAGCTGATCCCGACCGCACAGGAGCGCAACGCGATGAACAACCGGGGAACGGTCGTTCTCATCGAGGACGAGGAGTCGATTGCCGACCTCGTGCAGATGTACTTCGAGCAGGAGGGCTTCCGGCTCGTCCACGCCGCCGACGGGGAAAAGGGACTCGACGCCGTGCGGGATCGCGACCCGCGAGTGGTGCTCCTCGATCTGGGGCTCCCCGGCATGGACGGAATCGAAGTCTGCCGCCGCATCCGGGCGATGTCCGACGTGCCGGTGATCATGCTCACCGCGCGTGACTCCGAAATCGACAAGATCGTGGGGCTCGAGATCGGCGCCGACGACTACGTGACCAAGCCTTTTTCACCACGGGAGCTGGTGGCGCGGGTCAGAGCGGTTCTGCGGCGGTCCGAGGAATCCCCGCGGGTGCCGTCGGTGATCGAGATCGAGGACTGGGCCATCGACTCAGGAAGGCGCGAGGTGCGTTCCTCCGACGGGAGCACGGTCAGGCCGACGGCGCGCGAGTTCGACCTGCTGTGGTACCTGAGCGAGAACGCCGGCCTCGTCCTCAGCCGGGGACAGATCCTGGAGGCGGTCTGGGGGTACGAGTACTTTGGTGAGACGCGCACGGTGGATGTTCACATCCGCCAGCTGCGTAAGAAGCTCGAAGGCATCCCGATCGAGACGGTCTGGGGCGTCGGCTACCGGCTGGGGGCCTGATGGGGCGGCGGTTCTTTTGGAGCATGGTCCTGGTGGCAGTCGTCACCCTGGCCATCGGGGGTTTGACCGCGGCTCTGCTCATCAACCGGTCGGTGGACCGATCGATCCGCGCCGAGTTCGCTCGGCAGGCCTCGGCCACCGCACGCATCATCGAGACCCGGTTCTTTGTCGAAGACGAAGCGGGGTCGGCCGGGGCAGTCGACGGACTCGGGGAGATCCTGGCGTTGGTGGGCTCCATCGGGGGGCACGACTACGTCGAAGCCGCACTGCTCACCCCGAGGGGCGAGCTCATATCACTCGGTGACCGAGAGCAGCTGCTGATCCATCAGATCCCCGAAACCGCCGACCTGAGCCACACCTTCAGGTTCGATGCCGAGATAGCCGGAGAGACGGTGGCGGCGATCGCCCAGCCCTTCCGGATAGAGCGGCGGGGGACGCTCGTGGTCGTCATCGGCACCGATCTCGTGCTTATCCCCTGGGCCGATGTCCTGGCACGGTTCGCTTGGGCCATCGCTCTCGGAGTTCTCCTCGCGGCCGTGTTGGCAGGTGCGCTGGCCCGTCGGCTGTCGCGTCGGGTGGGTCCCCTACAGCAGGCTTCTCGCGAGATCGCAGACGGCGACTTCGGCACGAGGGTCGAGGAGACCGGATCGGACGAGATCACGGAGGTGGCCAGGGCGTTCAACGAGATGGCCGCCCAGTTGGAGGCGGTTCGAACCAGGGAGCGGGAGTTCCTCGTGGCAGTGAGCCACGACCTGCGAACCCCGCTGACGACGATCGCCGGTTACGCCGAGGCGATCCAGGAGGGGCGGGTGAACGAAGACGACCTCGACCGTGTCGCCGGAGTGCTGGGAACCGAATCCGGCAGGCTGCGACGCCTTGTCGAAGACCTCATGATGCTGTCGCGAATCGAGTCCAGGGAGTTCACGCTGCGGCCCGAGCCGGTCGATCTTGCGGCCCACCTGAAGGGTGTGCTGGAGGGTTTTCGGGAGCGAGCGGACTCGGCCAAGGTGGTTCTGGAGGAAGCGATCGAGCCGGTTGCGACCGTAGAGGTCGATCCGGACCGGGTGGCACAGGTCGTCGGCAACCTGCTGGAGAACGCGCTGCGTTATACCCCGGAGGCGGGGCGTGTCGTGCTGGGCTTGAGCGAGATCGAGCAGGGGGTTCGGATCTCGGTCGCCGACACCGGACCCGGCATAGACCAGGTGGATCTTCCCCACATCTTCGAAAGGCTTTACGTGACGGCTCGGTACCGCCCGATTCGCCCTGAGGGCAGCGGCTTGGGGCTGTCGATCGTGCGTGAGCTGGTGGATGCCATGGGAGGGTCGACCGATGTCGAAAGCGCCCCGGGGGAGGGGACTCGCATCTCGGTCGTTCTGCCGGGCCGACCCACCGGGAAGGAGTCCTGACAGCTCCTACGATGGGAGGCGTGCTCGATGCGATTCTCGCCAGTGCCCGGGCTCGCCTGCCACGCCTCCTGGTCGAAGCCGATGCGCTTTCGGCCGCCGCGGCTCGGGCGCCGGCTTCGCGGGACTTCGCGGCGCCGCTGCGCGGGTCGCACTTGGGGGTGATTGCCGAGATGAAGCGACGGTCGCCATCGGCGGGTCCGATCGCCCCCGATCTCGTGCCCGAAGACCTGGCTGCCGACTACCGGCGGGGCGGCGCCTCCGCCATGTCGGTCCTTACGGAACAGGAATTCTTCGGGGGGAGCCTGGCGGATCTGGAGGCCGTGCGCCGCCGGGTCGAGACCCCCGTGCTGCGCAAGGACTTCATCATCCACGAGGTACAGATCGATGAGTCGCGGGCCGCTGGCGCCGACGCCGTGCTGCTGATCGTGTCCGCCTTGGAAGAGTCGGATCTGGCGGCATTGGTGAGTCGCACGGCGGACGGTGGGATGACCGCCATGGTCGAGGCCCACGACGCCGATGAGGTGCGCCGGGCTATCGACGCCGGGGCGTCGGTGGTGGGGGTGAACAACCGGGACCTGAAGACCTTTGGGGTCGATCTCGGGACCGCCGAGCGGCTGCGCACCCTCATCCCCGACGAGGTGGTGGCGGTCGCCGAGAGCGGCATTCGCGGACCCGAGGATGCTCTTCGAATGGCGGCGGCAGGGTTCGATGCGATCTTGGTCGGGCAGGCGGCGGTCCAGTCGGGGGACCCGGCGGCCTTCATCGCCTCGCTCGGGTCGCCATGAGGACCTGGGTGAAGCTCTGCGGCATGCGGAGTGCCGATGACGTCGCTGCGGCGGCCGCGGCGGGTGCCGACGCCGTCGGTTTCGTGACCGCCGCCCGGTCCATGCGGAGCGTGACACCGCTGCAGGCTGCGGAGTTCGGAAGCGGAACCGCATTGGCGACGTTTCTCGTGACCGAGGACGAGTCGCCGGAGGCTCTGCTGCGTGCCGCCGCGGAGGCATCCGTAACGGGGGTTCAGCCGCACGGCCGGCATTCTCTCGCCGCGGCGACGGCGGCGTTGAGCGCCGGGCTCGAGGTGCTCTTCCCGATATCGGTGGTCCCCGGCGTCGACTTCGATGGGACCCCTGTCGGAGGACTCCCTCTCCTCGACGCACCGACGTGGGGCGGTGGCGTTGGGTTTGACCACTCGCTGATTCCCCAGGGTCTGGGCCGGTTCGTTCTTGCCGGAGGCCTCAGGGCGAGCAACGTCGCCGAAGCGGTGCGGACCGTGCGGCCCTACGGTGTCGACGTGTCTTCGGGAATCGAGAGGGAGCCCGGTGTCAAGGATCCCCAGCTGATGCGAGAATTCGTGGGGGCGGCGCGATGACCATGGCCGAGCGTCCCGACTCCTCTGGCCGGTTCGGGGAGTTTGGAGGTCGCTTCGCTCCCGAAACGCTGATGCCTGCTTTGGAGGAGCTGGAGCGCGAGTTCGCCACCGCCTGGGCCGACTCGGATTACCGCAGGGAGCTGGCCGACCTGCTGCGGGATTTCGTCGGGCGGCCGACTCCGCTCTACGAGGCCCATCGGCTTTCGGCCGAGCTCGGAATCCGCCTTCTGCTCAAGCGCGAGGATCTGGCCCACACGGGGGCACACAAGATCAACAACACCGTCGGCCAGGCCCTTCTGGCGCAGCGCATGGGCAAGCCTCGGGTCATCGCCGAAACGGGCGCCGGCCAGCACGGGGTGGCGACGGCGGCGGCGTGCGCCCTCCTCGGGCTGGAGTGTGAGGTGTTCATGGGAGCCGTCGACATGGAGCGTCAGGCCCTCAACGTGGAGCGGATGGGGATGCTGGGAAGCCGGGTGACTCCGGTGACGACCGGAGCGGGGACGCTCAAGGACGCAGTGAGTGCCGCCCTGCGGGACTGGGTGGCGACCGTCGAGACGACCCACTACGTCATAGGGTCCGTCGTCGGGCCCCATCCCTTCCCGTGGATCGTGCGCCAGCTGCAGCGAATCATCGGTGACGAGACACTCGCCCAGCTCGGCGACACCACGCCCGACGTCATAGTCGCTTGCGTCGGCGGGGGTTCCAACTCGATCGGGATGTTCTATCCATTCGTCGGCAGCGGAGTCGACCTGGTCGGTGTGGAAGCAGGCGGCCGGGGTTTGGAGTCGGGCGAGCATGGTGCCTCCCTCATCGCCGGATCGCCCGGAGTGCTGCACGGAGCATTTACCTACATGCTGCAGGACGACGAGGGTCAGGTCCTCGAAGCCCACTCGATCAGCGCCGGGCTCGACTACCCGGGTGTCGGCCCCGAGCATGCCCACTTCAAGTCGGAGGGCCTGGCGCGCTACGACTCGGTAACGGACGCCGAGGCGCTCGAGGGCATGGACCTGCTGTCGCGCACCGAGGGCATCATCCCGGCTCTGGAACCGAGCCACGCCCTCGCCTGGATATCCCGGGAGCGGAAGTCGCTGCGCGGCATGACGGTGGTGCTCTGTCTCAGCGGCCGGGGAGACAAGGACTTGGATCAAGTGTCGGCCGTGAGGGCGTCGTGAGATTCGAGGAGATCCTCAGCGACTCCAGGAAAGAAGGCCGCGCCGCCTTGTTTCCGTATCTGATGTGCGGGATCCCCGATGCCGCAGCAACGGTCGGGTTGTTCGAGGCCATGGCGGATGCAGGAGCCGACGGGTTCGAGGTCGGGATTCCCTACTCCGATCCGCTCATGGACGGCCCGATCATCCAGAAGGCCGGGGCACGCGCTTTGTCCGCCGGCATGACGTTGCACAAGGGCCTCGAACTCACGGAGCGGGTCGCGGCCTCCACCGGACTGCCCTGTGCGGTCATGACCTACGTCAACCCGATCCTGCGCGCCGGGCTCGAGCGTTTTGCCGCCGACGTCGCCGCATCCGGGGCCTCCGCCGTCATCGCGGCCGATCTTCCGGTCGACGAATCCGACGAAATAGGAGAGGCTCTCGGCGCGGTGGGAGTGGGGTTGGTCCAATTCGCCGCCCCCACGACGACCGATGCCCGTCTCGACCTGGTGGTCGAGAGAGCCTCTCCATTCGTATACGGGATCGCCGAGATGGGTGTGACCGGAGAGCGAGACGGGTCGACCAGCAGGGCGGCAGAGCTGGCGTCCCGCGTCAAGGAGCGCAGCGACATCCCGCTCGTGATCGGTGTCGGTATCTCCGGCCCCGACCAGGCACGGGTGGCGGCCGGCGTCGCCGACGGAGTGATCGTCGGCTCGGCGATCGTGCGCCGGGTGCTGGAGGCAGAGAGCACCGCCGCGGCGTGCGGTGCGATCGCCGGGTTGGTCGCTGACTTGGCGAAGGCGGTTAGGCCTAGCTAGGTATTAGGGGTGAACCTTCAGGACATCGCTGACGGTTGTTAGGGGGTTTATGACCTTCAGGACATCGTTCACACGTGGTGGAGGAGGCTGTGTTCGGCGGGCGGGTAGTAGCCGTTGGTGACGGGCTGGTTGATCGGGTAGTTGTAGGTGACGGCGGGTTGGCCTTGATGGCCGATGGTGAGGGTCTTGTTGCCGGTGGTGATGGTGGCGGTAACGAGTCCACCGACAGGAACGCTGCGAGGGACGGCCCAGTTGGTGCGGGCGAGGCTGATGGTGCGTTCTGCGGTGACGTGACGTAGGTAGGTGACGCGTCCTGCGGCCAGGGGGACGGTGAGTTGTTGTTTGTGGTTGAGATGGTCAGCGATGGTCATGTCGGGTGGCCAGCGCAGCTGGTCGCGGTGGGCGGCGATCAGTTCAGCGGGGTATCGGGTGCCGCATTCTTGGGGGTTGAGGACGGGTCGTCGATGGTTGAACCACCAACAGGCCCGGTTAGAGCCGACGCGGAGCTCTTCGAGATTGTTGAAGTGCTGGGACCAGATGGTGCGTTGCTGCCATAGATGGTTGACGGCTTCGATGTGGTTGGTCCATCCGTGGACGCCTGGTGGAGCGATGATCACTTCGACCCCGAAGAACAGGCAGGCTCGGGTCCAAGCGGTGAACGGGTTGTCACGATGAGTGGTGCCAACAAAGGCGTTGTCGGTGCCTATGGCCAACGGGATCGACAGCTTCGGCCATGCCTTTTCGATGAGGAACCCCACCGCGGTGAGGATCCTGCGGTCGAGGTATTGACCTGAGGTGATCCCGTGGGAACCAACATCGCCGATCTGCAGCGACTGGAAGCGGATCCCGCCTTTGAGGTATCGGTCTTGAATCCAGTCGGCTTGTTGCCACACGCCTGGTGTGGTGACCGCAGGCAACGGCAACTTGATATCACTACGCGCCGCTGAATCGACGTGGCGGGTCTTGCCGGCCCGCCGCAGGATCCGCTCGATCGTCGAGATCGACGGCAACGGGTCAGAACCCCTGCGTTCCATCGTCGCCAGGATCGATAGTGCCCCAACGTTGGCGACCGGGTCATCCTCCAAATCAGCACGGATCTCGAGCACCCGAGACGTGACGCTGTGCGGCATCGCTTGATCGTGACGCTTCGGAGCCCGGGATCGGTCTCGGAGCCCAGCCTCACCGTCAGCTTCGAAACGTCGCAGCCACTTGTGGACCCATTCACGCGACCGGTTCACCCGGCGAGCCGTCTCCGCCTTCGACACCCCGGCACCGACCAGCTCCACTGCACGCAGCCGATGCTCGTACTCGCTTCCAAACACATCTGCCACAGACCCTCCCAAACAGGCTGGGAAGATCATCCAATGTGTCAGCGATGTGCTGAAGGAAACGTGTCAGCGATGTCCTGAAGGCGCTCCATTAGGTATTAGAGGTATTGGCCTAACTCCTAACTCCTAACTCCTAACCTCTTTTTCATGGACTTCCTTCGCGTCGCCGGCGCCCAGATCAACCTCACCGTCGGCGACATCGACGGCAACACCGGCAAGATCCTCGATGCCATCCGATGGGCCGAGGAGTGCCAGGCCGATGTCGTGCTCTTTCCCGAACTGGCGATCCCCGGCTATCCGCCCGAGGACCTGGTCCTCAGGGAGGCCTTCATACGTGACAACATCTCCGCTCTCCACGATCTGGCATTGCACTCCGGAGAGACGGCCGCGGTCGTGGGATTCGTCGACCGAGGCGCCGGAGGGCGGGACGACGCCGGGCACTCCAGGGTCCACAACGCGGCAGCCCTCATCGCCGGCGGCGGCTTGCGCGGGGTTTACCACAAGGGTCTACTCCCCAATTACGGGGTTTTCGACGAGGATCGGTACTTCGTCGCCGGGCAGGCGCCTTCGGCGATCTGGGGGTTGAACGGGGTCGCCGCTGGTGTCTCGGTGTGTGAGGACATCTGGGTGCCCGACGGTCCGCCGGCGGATCAGGCGGCAGCCGGCGCCGAGATACTGCTCAACATCAACGGCTCTCCATACCACCGTGGCAAGGGGACCGAGCGAGAGGCGCTGCTGGCGACGCGGGCTCGTCAGGCCGGGCTGCCGCTGGTCTATCTCAACCTCGTCGGGGGCCAGGACGAGCTGGTGTTCGACGGACAGAGCATGGTCTTCGATGGGTCGGGGGATCTGATGTACCGGGCGGCTCAGTTCGAAGAGGAGCTGTTCTGGGTGGACGTGCCGCTTCCCGATTCCGACTCCGCCGAGCCGACGATGACGCGGGTGACGAACGGTGATCTACTCGACGGCGATCCCGAGCCGCCTCCGCCTCCGCACGAGCCGTTGGCGGAGTCCGAGGAGGTCTACCGGGCGCTTTGCCTCGGCCTGGAGGACTACGTGCGCAAGACCGGGTTCAACGGGGTGGTGATCGGTCTGTCGGGGGGGATCGATTCGGCGCTCACAGCGGCGATCGCGGCGGATGCTCTTGGTCCGGATTCGGTGCGAGGGGTGACGATGCCGAGCCGCTACAGCAGCGAGGGATCGGTGAACGACTCCCGTACCCTCGCGGCGAATCTGGGAATCACCTTCGATGAGATCTCCATCGAGCCTCCCTTCTCAGGATTCCTCGAGGCGCTGGGAGCTTCTTTCGAGCTGGCCGATGTGGATGTCGCCGAGCAGAATCTCCAGGCACGGGTGCGGGGGGCACTCCTCATGGCGTTGTCGAACAAGTTCGGGGGGATCGTCGTCGCCACCGGAAACAAGTCGGAAATGAGCGTCGGCTATGCCACGCTCTACGGCGACATGGTCGGTGGGTACGCCGTGCTCAAGGACGTATCCAAGACGCTCGTTTACGAGCTGGCCACCTGGCGCAACCGCGATGGCGAGGTCATCCCACTGGAAATCATCGACAAGCCTCCCTCGGCCGAGTTGAAGCCTGATCAGAGGGACACCGATTCCCTGCCCCCATACTCGGTACTGGATCCGATCCTGGAGCGCTATGTAGAGGACGATGCGTCGATCGACGCGATCGTGAAGGAGGGGTTCGACCGAAGCGTGGTCGAGAAGGTGGCCCGGATGGTCGATCGCAACGAGTACAAGCGGCGCCAGGCGGCGCCGGGTGTCAAGATCACCACCAAGAGCCTGGACCGCGACCGCCGCCTTCCCATCGTCAACGGGTACGAATAGCCGTTGGTCGTTGGGCCGACCGACGAACGAAGCGGGGACGGCCCCGACGGGGTTGGGGGCCCGCATCGGGGAGGAGGGCCGACCGTTTCCTTCTCGAGCCAGTTCGAGCTCTACTCATTCTCGAACTGCCTCTCAGTGGTGCCTCGCCAAGGCTCGGCGCCCTGTGCTACGCCTGTTCTGGATCGGCCTTGCCGGTCCAGAAGTCGGCCCGGGCAGGGGCACGGTGCCGGGAGAGGGATTCGAACCCACACGGGCTTGCGCCCAACGGATTTTGAGTCCGTCGCGTCTGCCATTCCGCCACCCCGGCGCAGTCCGATGATAAGGCGCCCCTGTGGGCATGGCATCCTGCTGCCATGGGACGTCTGGAGCGGCGCATCTTCAAACTCAACGACGAGGTCGCCCGGCTCGGGGACGAGTTGCATAGGGGGCTCGCCGAACTCGATGTCCACCGGCATCTGGCCGACGACGCCGCCCGAGATGCTGCCGTCTCCGAGTCTCCGCTGGACCGCGAGGACGAGCGCGAGACCGGCAGCGACGTGGCCCGCTTCGAGCGACTGGTCGAACATCTCCGGCGCAGGATCGCGACGACCGAAGACAAGCGCGACCGGCTTCTGCAGAGACTCGGCGGACCCTGACACCCGACACCTAATCTCCCAGGTATGCCGAAGCTGGCGCTGCTCGACGGGCATTCCCTCGCCTATCGGGCTTTCTACGCCCTCCCCAGTGACCTGTCCACGCCGTCAGGCCAAGTGACCAACGCCGTGTTCGGCTTCACTTCGATGGCGATCAAGCTGCTGGGCGAGGAGCGCCCCGACGGTGTGGCAGTGGCCTGGGACACACCGGCCAAGACCTTCCGCAGCGACCGGTTCCCGGAGTACAAGGCCCAACGTGAGGCGGCGCCGGATCTCTTCAGAAGCCAACTGCCTCTGATCCGGGAAGTCGCCGAGGTGCTCGGCTTCCCCCAGTTCGAGGCCCCCGGCTTCGAGGCCGACGACGTAATCGCCACGATCGCCGCGGCGGCGGCGAACGCCGGGTGGGAAGTCCTGATCGTCACGGGGGACCGCGACTCGTTCCAGCTGATCGGCGGTCCGGTCCGGGTCTATTACACACGCCGCGGGATCAGCGACGTCGTGGTGGCCGACGCCGAATATGTGCAGGACCGTTACGGGATCTCTCCGGCCCAGTATCCGGACTACTCCGCCCTCCGTGGTGATTCGTCGGACAACCTGCCGGGTGTCCCCGGGGTAGGGGAGAAGACGGCGACGAAGCTGGTCGCCGGCTACGGCGGGCTGGAAGGTATCTACGAACACCTCGAAGAGCAGACCCCCAAGCTGCGAGAGAGCCTGGAGGCCTGGCGAGAACAGGTCTTCTTGAATCGCGAGCTGTCCGTGCTGCTCACCGATGTCGACATCGAGTTCGACGTCGAGGGCCTCCGGCTCGAGCCCCGGGATCCCCAGGAAGTGCGGCGGGTCTTCGACGGGCTCGCCTTTCAGTCCCTCTGGACGCGGCTCCAGGAGGTGGGGGGCGTCGCCGAGCCTGTCCTCGAAGAGATGCTTGAGATCGAGGTCACGACTGCGACCGGCGCCGGCGACCTGGCATTCCTGAAGAAGGCCGAGCTCACGGCCCTTGAACCGGTGTGGGAGGACGACGACATCGTCGGGGTGGCGGTTTCGACAGGGGAAGACGCCAGGTTCGTGCCGTGGTCTGCGACCGGGCTCCTGGCCTCGCTGCTTGAAGATCCGACCCTGCCGAAGGCCCTCCACGACGCCAAGCCGGTGGTGCGAGCTGCACTCGAGGCAGATCTCGATCTGGCCGCTCTGGGATTCGACACCGCGCTCGCCTCGTACGTCATCAGGCCGGCGGGGGGGTCGCAGTCGCTCTCCGATCTCACCGCGACCGTCCTCGGCATCGACATCGAGCCCGTCGTCGAGGGCGAAGGATCAAAGGCGCAGGGAATGCTGGACTTCGAGGCGACCGGCCCCGATCTGGAGGCTGCAGGGCGGAGGGCGGCAGCCGTAGCGCGCCTCGTCGAGCCTCTCCGTCAGCAGATGGAGGCCCGAGGGGGCACGGCACTCTTCGAGGAGGTCGAGCTGCCCCTGGTCGGCGTATTGGCGCGAATGGAGGACGCCGGGATCGAGGTCGACGTCGAGTATCTCGAGGAGCTGGGCGAGAGTCTGCGTGATCGCCTGGCGACGCTGGAGAAGGCGATCTATCGGGAGGCAGGCGATCCGTTCAACATCAACTCGACCCTCCAACTTCGCGAAGTGCTCTTCGATCGGCTCGGCCTACCCATCCTGAAGAAGACGCCCAAGGGTCAGCCCTCGACCGACGCTTCGGTCCTACAGAAGCTGGCCGACGAGCATCCAATAGTCGAGCACCTCCTGTCGTTCCGGGAGCTGGAGAAGCTGCGCAGCACCTACGTCGACGGCCTGCTTCCGCTGGTGGCCGAGGACGGCCGCATCCACTGCGTGTTCAATCAGCGAGGCGCAGCCACTGGGCGAATCTCGTCCGAACGGCCCAACATGCAGAACATCCCGGTGCGGTCCGAGGAGGGACGGACCATCCGGCGCGCCTTCGTCGCGGGTAAAGGGCGCAGGTTCGTAGTGGCCGATTACAGCCAGATCGAGCTTCGAATCCTGGGGCACCTGAGTGGTGATGCGGCTCTTCTTGAGGCCTTCCGGTCGGGCGACGACATCCACACGGCGACGGCAGCCCGCGTCTTCGGTGTCGACCCGGAGAATGTCGACCCGGACATGCGGCGTCGGGCCAAGGTGATCAATTTTGGGCTCCTGTACGGCATGGAGGCCTACGGGCTGGCCCAGCGGCTGGAGATATCCCGGGAGGAGGCGCAGGAGCACATGGATGCCTACTTCGGCCAGTTCCCCGGCGTCAGCGACTTCATGAGCGGCATCGTGACTGCGGCCAGGAACAACGGGTTCACCGAGACGATCCTGGGCCGGCGCCGGTATCTGCCGGAACTGACCTCGGAGAACTTCAGGGAGCGGCAGTCCGGGGAACGGATGGCGCTCAACGCTCCGATCCAGGGCTCGGCCGCCGATATCATCAAGAAGGCGATGATCGAGTTGGACTCCCGCCTGGAGATGACCGCGGACGGGAGCCGAATGCTCCTTCAGGTTCACGATGAGCTGGTCCTGGAGGCGCCAAAATCAGCAGTGGAGGAGACCGTGGACCTGGTTCGAGAGGTCATGGAGGGGGTGGTCGAGCTCTCGGTGCCGCTCGTAGTGGACATCGCAGTAGGGACCTCGCTGGGGGACACCAAGGCCTGACGTGCCGTGACCCGTCCCCGGGCGTGGTAACCTCGCTTCGCCTCCGGGCCGTTCGCGCTCGGGGATCTTCCATCCGAGGTAATTCCGTATCCATGACAAGACCGTGAACGCGCCCGACGTCGAGGAGGCGTCCGAGGCGATCGAGGAGGCGACTGCGGTCGCCGTCGAGGAGCCGGGTCCGGCCGAGACGGCTGAAGTGGCGCCGGACGCGCCGGAAGATCCGGCATCGTCGGACCCCGAAGAGGGTGAAGGCGCCCAGGTTCCCGAGCTGGTCGTCGCCGACCCCGCCGCAGCCGTCAAGGCGCTCGGCGATATCCCCGACGACCTGTCCGAGGAGGACTTTGCCGCCGCCGTGGAGATGACGGTCGTGGAGTTCTCCGAGGGAAGCCTGGTCAAGGGGATCGTGGCGCGGATCGACCCCGACGCCGTCCTGGTGGACATCGGGTACAAGTCCGAGGGTGTCATCCCCATCAAGGAGCTCTCGATCAGGAACTCCGTGAACCCCTCCGACGTGGTCCAGGAGGGCGAAGAGATCGAGGCCATGGTCCTGACGATGGAGGACCAGGAGGGGAGACTCATCCTCTCCAAGAAGCGCGCCCAGTACGAGCGTGCCTGGGGTCGGGTCGAGGCAGTCATGAATGCGGGGGGCACCGTCACCGGCCAGGTGATCGAGGTGGTCAAGGGCGGCCTCATCGTCGACATCGGCTTGCGAGGGTTCCTTCCGGCATCCCTGGTGGAGTTGCGCCGCGTCAGGGACCTTCATCCGTACATCGGTGAGTCGCTCGAGGCGAAGGTCATCGAGCTCGACAAGAACCGCAACAACGTCGTGCTGAGCAGAAGGGCCTGGCTCGAGGAGGCGCAGGCCGAGCAGCGTCAGGCGTTCCTCGACGAACTCGCTCCCGGCGAGATCCGCGAGGGAGTGGTCTCCTCGGTGGTCAACTTCGGGGCATTCGTCGACCTCGGGGGCATGGACGGCCTGGTCCACGTCTCGGAGCTCTCCTGGCAGCACGTCAGCCATCCATCGGAGATCGTGACGGTCGGGGACAAGGTTCAGGTGAAGGTGCTCGAGGTGGACCTCGAGCGCGAGCGCATCTCCCTGTCCATTCGCCAGACACGAGATGATCCGTGGCAGTCGTTCAGTAGCGCCCACGGCGTCGGCGACATCGTCGACGGCACGGTGACCAAGACCGTCCCGTTCGGGGCGTTCGTGTCGGTGGCCGACGGTGTCGAGGGACTGGTCCACGTGAGCGAGATCGCCATGCATCACGTCGAGAGCCCCGAGTTGGAGCTTTCCGTCGATCAACCCGTCAAGGTGCGGATCACCGAGGTGGACGGTGACCGTCGCCGCATAAGCCTGTCGATGAAACAGGCGCTGCCCGAGTGGGAGAATCGCCAGCAGTGGCAGGACGAACGAGCTGCCGGCAAGGGCCCCAAAAAGAGCCGTCCGGAGTTCACTCGGGAAGACGACGCCGCCGATGATGCCATGCCGGCGTTCAACGCCGACGCCTCGCTCGAGGCGATCCTCGAAGAGCTCAAGCAGCGGGGGATAGGGCGCAAGTAGACGCCTCAAGTTCGGCATTGCCCTTCCGATGACGTTCCTGTACCGGACGCATCCGGCGCGCCCGGAGGAAGGTGCAGATGACGACCGTCTCCCGCCTGGTGCTGCTCGTCGAAACCGATTCGAGTTTCCTCGAAGCCGCTCGCGTGCTGTTTGCCGGCTACCGCATACTGACTGCGCGCGATCTCGATGAAGCCTTCGAGGTCGTCCTCGGAGGCAGGGTCGATCTCGTGCTGTTGGGCCCCACCTTCGCCAGCGACGCAGCAATCGCGGCTGCCGCCGGCCTGGCCGAAGCGGATCCCGTCGTGTCGGTCGTCCTGGCGGCGGACATAGTCACCAACCGGCTGCTCAAGTCGGCGCTCCGGGCGAGCTTCTCCGACGTGGTCGATCTCCCGCTTACCGCCCAATCGGCGGCAGAGCTCCTCTCCCTTCTCCGAACCGACGAGTTGACCGAAGTGAGGGTCATCCTCGAACAGGCCGAGAGCGAGCCCGGGACGGATGCGGTCGAGTCCGTAGAATTCGGCGAGGGGCCCGCTATCGATCCGACCGAGTCGGTGACCGGCGAAACCGAGGAAGGCCCGCGTACCTCCTTCGAGGCGGAACCGGCCGTCGCCCGCTCCTCGACCCCGATGGCGGGACCTTCGGCCGGGCCGCCGGTCGAGCAGGAGCCGGAGCCGAGCGACGCCGCGGCCGAGGCCGAATCCGCAGGAGAGCCGATCGAACCCGAGTTGGCTCTCGACAGGCTGATCCCCCAACTTCCCGCTCCCGAGGCCGACCGCGGTCCCGGTGAGGCGACGTCGCCCTTCGACAGTCCCAGGCGCGGTGCCGGGCGGGTCATCGCCGTCATGGCGGGCAAGGGAGGCTCGGGGAAGACGGTCGTGGCGACGAACCTGGCGATCGCCATCGGCCTGCGAGGTGACCCGGAACGGGTGGCGATCGTGGACGGCGACCTCCAGTTCGGCGACGTCGCCCTGATGCTTCAGGTTGATCCGGTGCGAACGCTCGACGACGTCGCCGGCCGCATCGACGAGATGAGCGACGCCCGACTCGAGGCCGCGCTGATCAGTCACGAGAGCGGTATCAAGGTTCTGCCGGCCCCGGTGCTGCCCGTCCGCGGAGACGAGATCAAGTCCAAGGAGTTGGTCGCGATGGTCGAGCGGCTGCGCACGATGTACGACGCCGTCGTCGTCGACACCGGCCCCGTGTTCGACGACGGTCTGGTGTCGGTCCTCGAGCAGGCGGACGACGTGGTCGCGGTGGTCGACATGGATCTGGCTTCGGTGAAGAACGCCAAGGTGGTCCTCGACGGGCTGCGGGTGGCCGGATTCCCCATGGAGCGGATCACGATGGTGGTCAACCGCGTCAACTCCAAGGTCCGGCTCGACCTGGTCGAGCTGGAGCGGACGTTGCGCCTGCGGGTCGGCGGATCGGTGCCCAGCGACAGATTGGTGCCGCAGTCGGTCAATGAGGGGGTCCCGGCGATCCGGCTCAGCCCGCGCTCGCGGGTTGCTCGAGCGTTTCACGCCCTGGCAGAGACACTGGACCCCGAGGCCCGCAAGGAGCGCCTCGCGGCTGGTTAGCCTGACCGGGTGAGTCAGGGTTTCCTGCTGTCCGGCGGAATCGGCGCCGGGAAGTCGACCGCAGCCGAAGTGTTCCGCGGTCTCGGAGCTGTGGTCCTCTCGGCCGACGAGGTCGCCCGAGCAGTGCTGGCTCCGGGGTCCCCGGAGTCGGCCGCCGTCATCGAGCGCTGGCCCGAGGCCTCGAGCGACGGTCGGACCGTGGATCGCGCTCGCTTGGGACGGATCGTCTTCTCCGATGGAACCGCTCTCGTCGAACTCGAGGCGATCACCCATCCGGCGACCAGAACCGCGTTGGCGGCCGAGGTCGATCGCCATAGCGGACGTGTGGTGGTGATCGAGATGCCGATCGTGCGCGACTGGTTCCCGGGGTGGTCGCAGGTCGTGGTCGACGCTTCCGACGAGGAGCGAGTCGCCCGGGCGGTCGGCAGAGGCAACGTCATGGAGGAGTCTGATGTGCGGGCGGTCATGGCGCGGCAGCCGAGCCGGTCCGAGTGGCTGCTGGCAGCCGACTATGTGATCGACAACTCCGGCGATCTGGACCGTCTCGAGCAGCAGTGTCGGCGGGTCTGGCGGCGAGTGACGTCTGAGGCTTGAGCCGGGCACCCGGTATCGTGCCGGCGGTGCAGCCGTTTCGCGTCGTCTCCGATTTCGAGCCCGCCGGAGATCAGCCGCGGGCGATCGCGGAGCTCGCCGAAGGGGTAGCCGCCGGGCACCGCTTCCAGACGCTGCTCGGCATAACCGGGTCGGGCAAGTCGGCCACGATCGCATGGCTGATCGAAGCGGTACAGAGGCCGACCCTGGTTCTCGCTCCCAACAAGGCCCTTGCCGCCCAGCTCGCCAACGAGTTCCGCCAGTTCTTCCCCGACAACCGGGTCGAGTACTTCGTGTCCTATTACGACTACTACCAGCCCGAGGCCTACATCCCGCAGAGTGACACCTACATCGAGAAGGACTCGAGCGTCAACGACGAGATCGACCGGCTGCGCCACTCGGCCACGGCCGCCCTCCTCACCCGGCGCGATGTCGTGATCGTGGCCTCGGTGTCGGCCATCTACGGCCTGGGAAGCCCCGAACAGTACGAAGGCCAGTTGCTGCGGCTGGTGCGGGGTGTCGAATACCCGCTGTCGGACGCGATGCGGCGCCTTGTCGACATCCAGTACGAGCGCAACGAGGTCAACCTGACGCGGGGCAACTTCCGCGTCAAGGGCGACACACTCGAGATATTCCCCGCCTACGAGCAGACGATCGTTCGCGTCGAGTACTTCGGTGACGAGGTAGAGCGGATGATGGAGATGAACCCGGTGACCGGAGAGGTCCTGCGCGAGCTGCCCGAGACGTGGGTGTATCCGGCCTCGCACTACATCACGACCGAAGAGCGGATCAAGGTGGCTACCGAAGCCATCGAGGTAGAGCTCGCCGAGCGCCTCGCCTGGCTGGAGGACAACGGCAAGCTGTTGGAGGCACAGCGGCTTCGGATGCGGACCTCGTACGACCTCGAGATGATGCGCGAGCTCGGTTACTGCAACGGCATCGAGAACTACTCGCGTCACCTCGACGACCGCGACCCCGGCGAGGCCCCGTACACCCTGCTCGACTACTTCCCGGACGACTTCTTGATGGTGGTCGATGAGAGCCATGTCACCATCCCGCAGCTGCACGGCCAGTACGAAGGGGATCGCACCCGCAAGGAGGTCCTGGTGGAGCACGGCTTCCGCCTTCCTTCGGCGATGGACAATCGGCCGCTTCGGTTCGACGAGTGGCTGGAGCGGACTAATCAAGCCGTTCTTCTGTCGGCCACGCCCGGACCCTGGGAAACCGCAAACTCCGCACAAGTGGTGGAGCAGATCATCCGCCCCACCGGGCTGGTCGACCCGGAGGTGATCGTGAAGCCGACCCGCGGTCAAATCGACGACCTGCTGGATGAGGTGCAGCGGAGGGCTGAGGCGGACCAGAGGGTGCTGGTGACCACGCTGACGAAGAAGATGGCCGAGGATCTGACCGACTACCTGCTCGAGATGGGGGTTCGCGCCCGTTACCTCCACTCGGAGATCGACACCCTGGAGAGGATCCAGATACTGCGCGATCTCCGCCTGGGGGAATTCGACGTGCTGGTCGGGATCAACCTCCTGCGCGAGGGTCTCGATCTACCCGAGGTGGGCCTGGTAGCCATCCTCGATGCCGACAAGGAGGGATTCCTCCGATCCGAGACATCGCTGATCCAGACCATCGGCCGAGCCTCTCGGAACGTGGACGGTCAGGTCCTGATGTACGCCGACGAGGTCACCAAGTCGATGAAGCGGGCTCTGAACGAGACGAACCGCCGCAGGGCGCTTCAGCGGGACTTCAACGAAGCGCACGGCATCGATCCGACGACCATCCGCAAGAAGGTCTCCGACATCCTGGATATGGTCGGCTCGGCCGATGCTCCCGCGGTGCAGCGCCGCCGCCGGGAAGTGGCCGAGCGGCCTCAGATCGACCTTCCGGCCGACGATCTCGAGCGCCTCATCCGCAGCCTCGAGGAGGAAATGCGCGAAGCCGCCCGCGAGCTGAGGTTCGAGTACGCGGCCCGACTGCGCGATGAGGTGAACGAGCTGAAGCGGGAATTGAGGGAGATGGTCGAGGCCTAGGAGTCTACCGAGCAATACGGAGCGGACCCCGGCCATGGTCGAGCCGAGCCGGCATCAGAGGCAGCCGTTGGCCGCTCGTCATTGGCAAGGACTCTCTCGTGGCCGCAGCTCGTGCCCCTCGAGGCGGGCTCTTAGTCGGCCTCTGCCTCTGCCCCGGTGTCAGTGTCGGCCTCGGCGTCGGCGCCCTCTTTGTCTTCATCTTCTTCGCCCTCGCCGGTGAGACCCTTGCGCAGCTCGCGGGCCGACTTACCGATGGATCTCGCCAGGTCGGGAAGCTTGCGGGCACCGAAGAAGAGCAGGAGCACTGTAACGATGAGAATGATTTCGCCGGCACCGATCTGCTTGAACATGGTGATGAGTGTAGGGCCGCGATCGTTGGAGCAGGGTCGCCCGGCGGACCGGGGCGGGAGAGAGAGGCCGACGGTCTGAGGTGGTGGGCCCCGCCCGGGTATGCAAATCCCACTCCTGAAATTCGGTCACGGTCGGAAGTTACAATCGCCGTCCGGCGTTGGGGACGGGTTGTGGCCACAGATTCGATCATCATCAAGGGTGCGCGCGAGCACAACCTGAAGAACGTGTCGCTCGAGCTTCCGCGCCAGCGGCTGATCGTCTTCACCGGGCTGTCCGGCTCCGGCAAGTCTTCCCTCGCATTCGACACGATCTACGCCGAGGGTCAGCGGCGCTACGTCGAGAGCCTTTCGGCATACGCCCGCCAGTTCCTGGGCCAAATGGAAAAGCCGAACGTCGAGTTCATCGAAGGCCTGTCGCCGGCGATCTCGATCGATCAGAAAACTGCCAGCCGCAATCCGAGGTCGACGGTGGGAACCGTGACCGAGGTCCACGACTACCTGCGGCTTCTCTGGGCCCGCATCGGAGTGCCCCACTGCCCGCAGTGCGGCCGCCGCGTCGCCAGGCAGACGCCGCAGCAGATAGTGGACCAGATACTGGAGTTGGAGGAGGGCACCCGGTTCCAGGTGCTGGCCCCCGTGGTGCGCGGCCGCAAGGGGGAGTATGAGCAACTCCTCGCCGAGCTCGGCCGGGAAGGTTTCAGCAGAGCTCGAATCGACGGCGAAGTACGCGACCTGACCGAGGAGATCAGGCTCGATCGCTACTACCAACACACGATCGAGGTGATCGTCGACCGGCTGGTCCGCAAGAACGGCATCGAGCGTCGTCTCACCGATTCCCTCGAGACGGCTTTGCGGCTTGCCGAGGGGATCGCCGGTGTCGACATCGTGGACGGTCCGACTCTCACGTTCAGTCAGCACCTGGCATGCGATCATTGCGCCATCTCATTCGAGGAGTTGCAGCCCAGGAACTTCTCCTTCAACAGCCCGTACGGGGCATGCACGGCCTGTAACGGGATCGGCACCCGGTATCAGGCGGATTGGCGTCTGGCGATTCCCGACCACGACAAGAGCCTCGCCGATGGCGCGATCCTCCCCTGGGTGGGCCGGCACCGATCCTCCTATTACCAGAGGGTCCTCGAGGGTGTGTCCCGGGAATACGGATTCGACATGAGCACCCCGTTCGGGAAGCTCTCCAAGAAGGCGCAGAAGTTGGTTCTGGAGGGCACCGGGGACGATCCCGTCACCGTCTCCTACGTGAATCGATTCGGGAGGCAGCGGAGGTATCAGACTGTCTATGAAGGGCTGATGCCGTGGCTGAAACGTCGCCACGGGGGGGCCGAGAGCGACGGCGCCCGCGAGATGTACCAGCAGTACATGCGACTGGTTCCCTGCGAAACGTGCGGGGGAGCGCGGCTCAACCCCGTTTCGCTTGCGGTCACAGTGGGAGAGAGGAACCTGCACGAAGTGTCGGTGCTGTCTCTGGGGGAGGCAGCCGAGTTCTTTGCCGGGCTCGAGCTCGACGAGCGGGACGGCAGGATCGCCGAATCCGTCCTGAAAGAGGTCGGGGCCCGGCTCGACTTCCTTCTCGACGTCGGGCTCGACTACCTGACGCTGGCTCGCTCGGCCGCGACCCTCGCCGGTGGCGAGGCGCAGCGAATCCGTCTCGCCACCCAGATCGGCTCCGGACTCGTCGGTGTCCTCTACATCCTGGACGAGCCGTCGATCGGGTTGCACCAGAGGGACAATCAGCGCCTCATGGAGACCTTGATCCGACTGCGCGATCTGGGCAACACGGTCGTGGTCGTCGAGCACGACGAAGAGACGATTCGGGCGGCGGACCACATCGTCGACATCGGACCGGGTGCCGGCGAGCACGGCGGCCGAATAGTGGCCGAGGGGCCGCTGGCGGCGATCGTGTCCGAGCCCACGTCGATCACCGGCGACTACCTGACGGGGCGTCGCTCGATACCGGTCCCTGAAAAGCGGCGCAGCACCGGTGATGCCACCATTCGCGTAGTCGGCGCCGCCGAGAACAACCTTCAGGAGATCGATGTCGAGTTCCCGCTCGGCATGTTCATAACCGTCACCGGGGTGTCGGGAAGCGGGAAGTCCACCCTGGTAGAGGAGATCCTCTCCAAGGCGCTGCGCTTCGAGCTGTACCGGTCGCGCGAGCTCCCGGGACGACACAAGCGGGTCGAAGGCCTCGAGCACATCGACAAGGCGATCGACATCGACCAGTCCCCGATCGGGCGGACCCCGCGCAGCAACCCGGCGACGTACACCAAGCTCTTCGACAAGATCCGGACGCTGTTTGCGTCGGTTCCGGAGGCAAAGACCCGCGGCTACAAGCCGGGCCGGTTCTCGTTCAACGTTGCCGGCGGACGGTGCGAGGCGTGCAAAGGCGACGGGACGATCAAGATAGAGATGCACTTCCTTCCCGACGTCTACATCCCCTGCGAGCAGTGCAAGAGCCGCCGCTACAACCGGGAGACCCTCGAGATCTTGTGGAAAGGGCACTCGGTCTCCGACGTGCTGGAGATGTCCGTCGAGGAAGCCCTTGCCTTCTTCGAGAACCAGCCTCCGATCGCCCGGGTCCTGCAGACGCTGTTCGACGTGGGCCTGGGCTACATCAGGCTCGGCCAGCCCGCTCCCACCTTGTCGGGAGGAGAGGCACAGCGAGTCAAATTGGCCAGCGAACTGGGGAAGCGTTCCACGGGGAGCACCTTCTACATCCTCGACGAGCCCACCACCGGCCTGCACTTCGAAGACGTTCGCAAGCTGCTGATCGTCCTGCAGCGCTTGGTGGACGCCGGGAACACCGTGCTGGTCATCGAGCACAATCTCGACGTAGTCAAGTCGGCCGACTGGATCATCGATCTGGGCCCCGAAGGAGGAGCCGAGGGTGGTCGTGTCATCGCCACCGGGAGCCCGGAGACGGTCGCCGGGGTGCCGGAGTCCTACACCGGCAAGTTTCTGCGCGAGATGCTCGCTTAGTGCCCCGACCGGCAACGTTCGCCGCGTTGAGAACGGCCAGTGACGCCGCTGGCTGTGTCCTCGTCCTCGACGCAGTGCACGACTGCGCCTTCGTCCTGCGTCCTTGCAAGCGACGTAGCACTCTGCGTCGCCCACAGGGCGACACACCCATGCGGAGGCGCTTCGGGGCCGAGCAGGACCCGAACGCTGGAGCCAGACCCCTGCCTCGCTCCCAACATCACCAACGTCACCGGCCAGGGCACTAGGTGACCTGGGACGGCGAGGCCGCGACGTGGTGGGCGGCGGAGGTCGAAACGGATCCGGCCTACGCGAGGGACGTCGACCCGCTGTTGCGTGAGCTCATGCCGGTCCCGGCCGGGACGCTGCTGGACCTCGGGTGTGGGACGGGCCGCCTGCTGACCGCCGGGGCGGTCGGAGTCGATACGTCGGTGGACCTGCTGCAACTGGCGACGGGCAACGTCGTCGCCGCTGATATCAGGTCGCTCCCGTTCGACACCGCATCGTTCGACACCGCTTACGCGGTATTGGTCCTGGAACATCTGGAAGACCCGGCTGCGGTCTTCGGCGAGGTGGGGCGCGTCGTGAAACCGGGGGGTCGGTTTGTGATGGTCCTCAACCATCCGATCTTCACCGCACCCGGCTCGGGGCCGCTCCTGGATACGGACGGTGAAGTCCTGTGGCGCTTTGGGGCTTATCTCCGACAGGGACACAGCGACGAGCCGGCCGGCCCGAGTTCGATTCGTTTCCATCACCGCCCCCTGGGAAGCCTGATGACGGTGGCGGCCGAAGCGGGTTGGCTGCTGGAAAGACTCGAGGAGAGGCCGGCCGGGGATGCGGCAGACCCACTTCTGGCAGCTCAGGGCAATGTCCCTCGGTTGCTCGGGGTGCGGTGGCGGAGGCTGTAGGTGTCAGGGATTGGGCATTAGGGATTAGGCATTAGGTCATACTCTTCCTAACGCCTAACGCCTAACGCCTAACGCCTAACTCCTAACACCTTCCATGCTCCGACCACCATCCGAAGAGATCCCAGACGCCCCCGGCGCCTATCAGTTCCGAGATCGCCACGGGGCGATCCTCTACGTGGGAAAGGCCAAGTCGCTGCGCAAGCGGGTCGGCTCCTATTTTGCTCGTGACCTGCCGGCTCGCACCCGAACGATGGTGGAGCTCGCCGAATCGGTGGATTGGATAGTCACCGAGACCGAGGTGGAGGCGGTGATGGTCGAGTACACGCTCATCCAGAAGCACAAGCCTCGCTTCAACATTCGGCTCCGCGACGACAAGTCCTACCCGTTCCTGGCCATCACTCGCTCCGAAGAGTGGCCCCGGGCGACGGTGATGCGGGGCAAGCGGCGCAAGGGAACCGAGTACTTCGGACCGTACGCACACGCCTACGCCATCAGGCAGACGCTCGACCTCCTGCTGCGCACCTTCCCGGTCCGTACCTGCTCGAACGCAAAATTCCGACGCCACCAGGCACAGGGGCGCCCCTGCCTCCTCTTCCACATCGAGCGATGCTCGGCCCCATGCGTCGCCGAGATCTCGAGCGAGAGTTACGCGGCACACGTGGAGGGGCTCGCCGACTTCCTGGCCGGCAACAGCGACCACATCGTCCGCAAGATCCGCGCCGAAATGGAGGCGGCATCTGGGGCCCTCGAGTTCGAAAAGGCGGCGCGCCAGCGCGATCGGCTCGCCGCGGTCGAAAAGGCACTCGCCCGTCAAGAGGTGGTGTCGACCCGCAGGGAGGACTTCGACCTCTTTGCGATCGAGGAGGACGATCTCGAGGCGTCGCTCGTCGTCCTCAACGTCCGCAAGGGCCGAGTCAGTGGACGGCGGGCCACGATCGTCGACAAGGTCGAAGAGGTGACGACGGCTGAGCTGACCGAGCGAATGCTCAGCCAGGCATACGGCTCCGAGCCTCCTCCGCCCGAAGTGCTGGTCCAGACGGTGCCGGAGGATGTTCCACTCTGGACCGCTTGGCTCGAATATCGCCGCGGCACCAGCGTGTCGCTACGGATGCCGCAACGTGGTGCCAAGCGCCGCCTGATGGACACGGCTGCGATCAATGCGGGCGAGGCCTTTGCCCGCCACCGGCTGCGGCGCCAGAACGATCACAACGCCCGGGCACGAGCGTTGTGCTCTCTCCAGGATTCACTCGGCCTCCCCGAGCCGCCGCTGCGGATCGAGGCATTCGACATCGCCACGATCCAGGGAAGGGACACGGTGGGGTCCATGGTCGTGATGGAGGATGGGCTTCCCCGACGCGGCCAGTACCGGCGGTTCAAGATCCGAGACGTCGACGGTCAGGACGATTTCGCCGCCATGGAAGAGGTGGTGCGTCGGCGGCTCACGGCATATCTGGCGGAGCGTGAGCGACCGGTCGAGGAGACGGGGAAGTTCGCCTACCCGCCCTCGTTGCTGCTGGTCGACGGTGGAGCGGGCCAGGTCTCGCGCGCGGTGAAGGTCGTCGACGAGCTCGACCTGGAGATCCCGGTGGCCGGTCTCGCCAAGCGGATGGAGGAGGTGTACCTGCCGGGGCGAGCGGAACCGGTACGCATCCCCCGGGGTGAGGAGGCGCTCTACCTCCTGCAGCGGGTCCGGGATGAGGCCCATCGCTTCGCCAACGCCTACCACAAATCCCTGCGCGGCCGTCGTATGGTTGACTCGGTACTCGACGGGGTACGCGGGATCGGCCCGGCGCGCAAGAAGGCCCTGATGCGCAGGTTCGGTTCACTGAAGCGCATCCGCGAGGCAGGCGTCGCAGATTTGCAGGAGATCCTCCCCGATGACATCGCAGTCCGGCTCCACGAGGTCCTCCACGGAGGAAGCGTGGGCATTGTTCGAGAGTGAGTTCGGCAAGGGCTGGATTCGAGGGGACGACGGCGGAGTACCGAACCACATCGCCCTACCCGGGTCTGGTGAGCCGCCCGGTGCCGGTGCTGAGACGGTGCCCCCCGCGGGCATCGCGGAGGTCATCGCCCAGATCGCGGCCGCCCTGGAGGGGAATCCGACTCTGGGGGTGGGTGACGATTACGTCGACCGAGCCGCCCGCACCCCCCTGGACCTTGCGATATACGTCACCGTGGCTGCCATCCCTCCCGGCGAGACCGTCACATATGCCGAAGTGGCGAGACGTGTTGGACGCCCCGGTGCGGCTCGCGCCGTGGGGGCCGCCATGGCCCGCAACCCCTTCCCCCCGCTCATCCCGTGCCACCGGGTCGTCGGGGCCGACGGCTCCCTTCGCGGCTATGCCGGGGGGCTGGCCCTGAAGCGGCGGCTGCTCGGGTTGGAGGAGGGCAATGCCACCGAATAACCCGGAAAACAGGCACCTCGTGATCATCACCGGCATGGCGGGTGCCGGTCGATCACAGGCATCGAAGACGCTCGAAGATCTCGGATTCTTCGTGATCGACAACCTTCCGGCGGAGCTGATCTCCCAGGTCGTGGCGAAAGCAGACCTCCCCGAGAGCGCCCAGACCAAGCTGGCCGTGGTGGTGGACACCAGGGGAGGGCTCGAGTTCGATGATCTCGATCTGGTGATGCAAAACCTGGCTGCAGACGGGATCCCGTGCACCCTGCTGTTCATGGACGCCGACGAGGACGTGTTGGCGGCCCGTTTCGAGGAGTCGCGCCGTCCCCACCCGGTACCGGGCGACACGGTTGCGGAGTCGATCGGCGACGAACGCGAAGCTCTCCAGGGGCTGCGGGGCCGCGCCGACCTGCTCGTCGACACCTCGGAATTGAACGTCCACGAGCTGCGCGAGCTGATCACGGAATCCTTCTCGGTGGAGGTCGAGAGACGGCCGATGCGAATCTCGGTCATCTCGTTCGGGTTCAAGCACGGCGTGCCCCGAGTGGTGGACCTGGTGTTCGACGTTCGGTTCCTCCCCAACCCTCACTGGGTCGAGGAGCTTCGGCCCCTCACCGGGCTCGACGATGCGGTCCGCTCCCACGTGCTCGACCAGGAGGACGCGGCAACCTTCCTGCGATACATCGAACAGCTGTTGGCGTTCCTCGTGCCGCGCTATCGAAGTGAGGGAAAGGCCTACTTGACTCTGGGAATCGGCTGCACCGGAGGGCGTCATAGGTCGGTGGTGCTCGCCGAGCACGTCGCCGAGTACCTTCAGCGACTGGGCGATCTGGACGTCACCACGCGTCACCGGGACCTGAGCAGATGACCGACGTCGACCTCCTGGTCGAACCACTTCTGCAAGAGCTCGAGGAGGGGTTCGACGGCGTCCAGGTCGCCGCCATCGGTGGCGGTCACGGTCTCGCCGCGGCATTGCGGGCGATACTCGACTACGCCGACGTCGTCACCGGAGTGGTCGGCGTGGCCGACGACGGCGGCAGCTCCGGCCGGCTCGCTCCCGGCCTCGATATCCCGCCCCCCGGCGACATCAGGCGGGCCCTCCTCGCGGTCACCGACCAGCCCTCGTTGTGGAGATCACTCATCGAGTACCGGTTCGAGGACTCGGATGTCGCCGGTCACAGTCTCGGCAATCTGATCATCGCGGCGATGGCGGAGATCGGCGGCGACTTCGCCGAAGCAGTGAACACCGTGGGCAGGATGCTCGGCACCAGGGGAGCGGTGATTCCGGTGGCGCCCACCCGCCTCGACCTGGAAGCGGACGTCGATGGAGCAGTGGTGCGCGGTCAGGTCGCGGTCGCCAGGTCGCGAGGCGTGATCACCGACGTCCGGGTCCTCCCGGAGGGCGTCGCGGCGAGCCCGCGGGCTCTCGAGGCGCTCGAGGCCGCCGACCAGATCGTCCTCGGCCCCGGAAGCCTCTTTACGTCGCTGATCGCTCCGCTCAAGGTTCCGGGGGTAGTCGAATCGGTCAACCGGTCCGAGGCCAGCCTGGTTTACGTCTGCAATCTCACCACCCAGGACGGAGAGACGCTGGGACTGACCGGCCTGCAGCACCTCGAAGCGCTCATCGCCATCGGGGGGCTGCGAACCCCCGATGCCATCGTCGCCCACGACGGCCCCCTGGCAATTCCACCCGGACTGGACCGGGTCGAATTGGATCACGCCAGCCTCGGTGACGCCGGAATTCGCCTGGAGACCGGAGACGTCGCCGACCCCGACGCCGATTGGCCGCAGCACGACGCAGCCCGATTGGGAGCGGTGCTGCGGCGGTTGGTGCCCTGACCTGCGATGGTCGAAGCGCCGCTCACCACCCTCGATGAATTCGACTGCGACGGCCGCACCGTGCTGGTACGGGCCGATCTCAACGTTCCCGTCGAGGCCGGATCTGTGACCGACGACTTCCGGCTCCGCTCCACCTTGCCGACGCTCGAGGCGCTTCGGGCACGAGATGCCTTGGTGGTGCTGTGCAGCCATCTCGGCCGGCCGAGCGGTCCGGATCCGGCCTTTTCGATGGCGCCGGTCGGTGCCCGCTTGGCCGAGATCGGCGGGTTCGAGGTGCGGGCGACCCACGACGTGGGCGGCGAGCACAGCAGGAAGGTCATCGCGGACGCCGGTGATGCTGTCGTTCTGCTGGAGAACACTCGATTCGAGCCCGGAGAGACGAGCAATTCGCCGGAACTGGCGGATCGCCTGGCCCAGCTGGCCGACCGCTTCGTGCTGGATGCCTTCGGAAGCGCCCACCGCTCACACGCCTCCACGGTGGGAGTGGCGCAACGGCTGCCGTCGGCGATTGGGCTCCTGGTGGCCGCAGAGCTGGAGGCTTACGCCAGGCTCCTAGAAGATCCGGCGCGGCCCTTCGTCGTGGTGCTCGGCGGCGCCAAGGTGTCGGACAAGCTGGGCGTCATCCGGGCACTGCTTCCCAAGGTGGACGTAATGCTGGTCGGCGGAGCGATGTGCTTCACCCTCCTCGCCGCCGAGGGCTTCGAGGTGGGCGATAGCCTGGTCGAGCCCGAGATGGTCGGGGAGGTGCGTGAGGTGCTGGCCTCCGAGCACGGCGCCCGGATCAGCCTTCCGGTGGATGTCGTCGTGGCCGAGCGATTCGCTTCGGACGCGCCCCACCGAACGGCACCGACCACTGATCTGCCGGAGGAAGGGATGGGTCTCGACATCGGACCGGAGACGGCGGCGGTGTATGAGTCGATCCTCGGCGGAGCGGACACGGTCTTTTGGAACGGGCCCATGGGAGTCGCCGAGTGGGAAGCATTCGCTGTCGGCACCAGAGCGATCGCCGCCGCGTTGACCGCTTCGGCCGCATACTCGGTGGTCGGGGGTGGCGATACCGTGGCTGCCCTGCGCCGTCTCGGGCTCGACGAGGATGTTGATCATCTGTCGACCGGTGGAGGCGCCGGACTCGAATTGATTGAGAAGGGCAAGCTTGCCGCGGTCGAGGCAGTGAGGAGGTCGCCGAATGGCGCGTAAACCGTTGATCGTCGGGAACTGGAAGATGCACGCAACCCATTTGGAGGCGATCCAGATGGTGCAGAAGCTCTCGTACCGCCTCGACCCGGCCGATCACGATCGCGTCGACGTGGCCGTCTGTCCTCCCCACACCGCTCTCAGGTCGGCCCAAACCGTCATCGAGACCGACCACCTTCTGATCCAGTTGGGCGCCCAGGACGTCGACTGGCGGCCGGAAGGTGCCTATACCGGCGCCGTCTCGGCGGGGATGCTGGCTGCGCTCGGCGTGCGGTACGTGATCGTCGGCCATTCGGAGCGCCGAGCCGTTTTCGGCGACAGCGACGCCGACGTGTCCAGGAAGGCCAAGGCGGTCATCGCAGCCGGAATGACCCCCATCGTGGCGGTCGGAGAGAGCCTGGAGCAGCGCGAAGCGGGAGACACCGAGGCCGTGATCACCTCTCAGCTGCGGTCGGCTCTCGGAGGGATCGATCCCGAGACGGTCGCCGCAGCCGTCGTGGCCTACGAGCCGGTCTGGGCCATCGGCACCGGCCACACCGCAGATCCCGACTCGGCCGCGGCATCGATCGGATCCCTGCGCAGAGCGGTGGGGGCGAGCCACGGCGACTCCGCCGCCGCGGCCCTGCGGATTCTGTACGGAGGGTCGGTGAATCCGGGCAACATTGCCGGCTTCATGGCCAAGCGGGAGATCGACGGGGCGCTCGTCGGGGGAGCGTCGCTCGATCCGGATCAGTTCGCCGCCGTCATTCGCTACTGGATCTGAGACCTCAGATCTCAGATTTCAGATCTCAGATGCAGATCTTAGATCTCAGAATGAGACACTCTTCGATGTCTGATGTCTGATGTCTGATGTCTGATGTCTGATGTCTGATGTCTGTCGGGAGGCGCCGAAAGACCGGCGCCTCCCGGCTACCGTCGGGACATGACCCACACCCTGGTACTGCTGCGCCACGGTGAGAGCCACTGGAATCTCGAGAACCGCTTTACCGGCTGGACCGACGTCGGCCTCACCGAACGCGGCGTTGCCGAGGCCCGCACGGCGGGCCGGCTGTTGTCGGCGGCGGGGATTCTCCCCGACGTCGGGCACACGTCGGTGCTCACCAGGGCGATTCTGACGCTGCAGGAGACCCTGGAGGTGATGGATCGGGTGTGGATACCGGTCCGGCGTTCCTGGCGGCTCAACGAGCGCCACTACGGCGCTCTCCAGGGGCTCAGCAAGGCCGCTACCGCGGCCGAGCACGGCGAGGAGCAGGTGCATGTCTGGCGGCGATCGTATGCCACGTCGCCTCCTCCGCTGGACGAATCGGATGAGCGCCATCCGAGCCACGACCCGCGTTACGCCGCCCTCCCCGCCGACCTGATCCCGGCGACGGAGAGCCTGGCCGACGTAGTGGTTCGGATGCTGCCTTACTGGCACGACGCCGTGGTTCCCGACCTGGTCGCCGGCCGGGTCCCGCTGGTCTCGGCCCACGGCAACAGCCTGCGGGCCCTGGTGATGCACCTCGATGGCATCTCAGAGGAGGAGATCCCTGCACTCAACATTCCCACCGGAGTGCCCCTCGTGTACACCCTGGAAGATTCCCTCAGAGTCGTCGAGTCCGCCTATTTGGGCGATCCGGATGAGATTGCCGCCGCGGCGGCCGCCGTCGCCGCCCAGGGAACCGCCCAGGGCGGTTAAACGGCGGCTAAACGCTGCGTAAAACCCGCATAAACACTGACGATCGGGGGTCGGCGCGACTTGCCAACCACCCGCGGTTCGCCCATACTTCCGATCCGATCGGCCTGCATCGTGAGCAGGCCGGACGCATGAAAGGGATTCGTCTTGATCGCTGGCATCCTCGTATCGGTGCACCTGATCATGTCGTTTGGGCTCATCGCGCTCATCCTGCTCCACGCGGGCAAGGGTGGCGGCCTGTCCGACGCCTTCGGCGGAGGCATGGGACCACTGGGGGGCCTCGGCGGCTCCACGGTGGCCGAGCGCAACCTCGACAGGATCACGGTGACCGTCGCAGTGCTGTTTGCGATCACGACCCTCGCCTTGGCGTGGGTACTCGAGTGAGGCTCCCCTGGAGGCTCACCGGCGAGTCCCGTGACAATCAACAAGGAGGAAAACGCTTGAAGCATCTGCGGCAACGTCGTGGCGTGACGTGGCTCGGTCTTCTGCTCGCATTTGCCCTCGTCGTCGCCGCCTGCGGTGATGACGACGCAGTTACGACCACGAGCGGAGCCCCGGGCGCGACGACGGCTACTACTGCAGCACCCGGCACAACGGCCGGACCCGGCACCACCCAGGCGCCTGCCCCCGAGGGCAAGCCCTACGGTGGCGAGGTGGTCGTTGCCAACGACCAGGAGCCCCCGACCCTCAACTCCTTTGCTCCCGGCGGTGACAACTTCATCGTCAGCATCATTGGGAACGGGTATTGGACCGGCGTCCAGGACATCGATGGGTTCACCCTCGAGCTGATCCCGGAAGTCGTGACAGAGCTCCCGACCGTTGCCAACGGCGGGATCACGCTGAACACAGACGGCACCGAGACGATTCGGTACACGATCAGGGAAGAGGCGGTGTGGGCAGACGGCGTCCCCATTTCCGGGGATGACTTCATGTTCACCTACCAGACCATCATGGATCCCGATCTGCCGATCTTCCGGCTGACCTACGAAGACATCATCCCCGAGTCCGTCGTGGCAGGCCCCAAGACGTTCGAGTACACCCTTTCCGCTCCGACCGTCCAGGCGGAGCTGATCTTCGGAATCTTGATTCCGAAGCACGATGTGGAGGGGTCGGACTTCATCAACGACTGGAACGACACCATGTGGGTGTCGGGCGGTCCGTTCGAGTTCGATCAGTGGCAGAAGGGCGAGTTCGTCAGGCTGACGCGCAACGCGAATTACTGGAAGACCGACGCCGAGACCGGGCAGCAGCTGCCCTACCTCGACAGCGTCATCATCCGGTTCATTCCCGAGACCGCATCGCTGATCAACGCCTTCAAGGCACGCGAAGTCGACATGATCAACCCGCCGCCGAGCATTGAGACGATCGAGGATCTCCAGACCCTCGAGAGCGAAGGCGCCTCGGTGGAGGTCCTGTCGGGTCCGATCTGGGAGCACTTGAACTTCCAGTTCGGCGACAACCGCCTCGTGCGGAACCCGAACTCGTACAACGAGTTCCTCGAGTACCGCAAGGCGGTGGCTCACGCCATCGACAAGACCAAGATCGTCGATGAGATCCTGAAGGGCCAGGTCGAGCCGCTCGACTCGTACGTGGACGCCTTCAGCCCGACTCTCTCGCAGGGATCGTGGGCTCAATACGACTACGACCCGGCGAAGGCTGCGGGATTCATGGCGGATCTCTGTGCCCGTGATGACACGGACTGTGACGCCAACCCGCCGCATACGGTCTTCTCGACCACCTCGAACAACGACGCTCGCGTGACCCTGTCACAGCTGTTCATCGGCATGTTCGACGACGCTGGGATGTCGTACGAGAATGAGCTCGAGGACTCCTCACTGTTCTTCGGTGAGACCCTCGACTTCGGGGGCTGGGACCTCGGCGAGTGGGCCTGGGTGGGAACGCCTGGGTTCGCAGGTCTCATCAGCATCCACGACGTCTTCGATCCCGAGGCCGCACCACCAGATGGTCAGAACTTCTACCGCTGGGGTACTGCAGAGGTGACTGGTGCTGACCCCGACGGCTTCAACCAGGGCGCGTCGTCGGTGATCGACGACAACACCCTCCGGTTCGCCGAGCTGCGCGATGCAGCGAATGCGACCGTGGACGTGGATGAACTCGAGTCATTGATCAACGAGATGGAGCAGATCCTGGCCGATCAGGTCGTGATCATCCCGCTCTATGCACGTCTCGACCCGGGTGCCGTTTGGGCCGACGAGGTTGGTGGCTACAAGCACAATCCGTCGCAGGCCGGCGACACCTGGAACATCGAGGAGTGGTACCGGGTCGACCTCTAAGGTCGCAACCGATACCCACACCAAGGTGTGAGACTGAAGGGGCCCGCCGGAGCGGGCCCCTTCTCTTGCTCAACAGATCTCAGATTTCAGACTTCGGATCTCAGATAGCAGATCGGACACCATCTCGATGTCTGATGTCTGATGTCTGATGTCTGATGTCTGATGTCTGATGTCTGATGTCTGATGTCTGATGTCTACGCGCTGGAGACAGGGCCCCTCGGTATACTCCCGGCACGGCGAGGGAGGAGGTCGGCCGGGGATGCTCCAATACGTGGTCAGAAGGCTGGTCTACGGGCTGATCACGCTCCTGGCGCTGTCGATCATCACGTTCACCCTGTTGCAGAACACCGGCGGCGACCCCCTTGACCGAATCAAGGCGAATCCCCGCATCCCCCAGGAGACTGTGCAGCAGATGGCCGAGTTCTACGGCCTCGACCAGCCCGCCCCCAAGCAGTACCTCACCTGGGCCAGCAACTTCGTCCAGTTCTGGAACTACCCGACGGCATGGGGACGCTCCTTCCAGGGCCCGCAGCAGGTGCAGGAGCTGGTGATCAACCGCCTCGGGGGCACCGCCCGCTTGATGTTCACCGCCCTCGGCTTGGCCGTCATGATCGGTATTCCCTTAGGGATCTACCAGGCGATCAAGCAGTACTCGTTCCTCGACCAGGCGACGACCACCTTTTCGTTCGTCACGTTCTCCACCCCGATCTTCGTCATAGGCATCGGCCTCCAGATAATCCTGGCCTTAAAGCTGGAGCAGTGGACCGGAGTCAAGTTGTTCTACACCTCCGGGATGAACAGCACGAATTACGGGGACCTCAGCTTCGGGGCCCGGATCGGGGACACGTTGCAACACCTGTTCCTCCCTGCAATCTCGATCGCCCTGATCTCGATCGCCACCTACTCCAGGTACCAGCGGGCATCGATGCTCGAGGTCCTGCACAGCGACTACCTGCGCACGGCCAAGGCCAAGGGCCTGTCGCAGCGCAACGTGATCGTCAAGCACGCCCTGCGCAACGCCCTGATCCCGGTCATCACCCTGATCTCGCTCGACATCGCCGGCATCCTGGGCGGAGCGGTGATCACCGAAACGATCTTCGGCTGGCCGGGGATGGGGCGGCTCTACATCCAGGCGATCGGGATCAACGACTGGCCGATCGTCATGGCGGTGGTGATGCTGATCGGCTTCATGGTCGTCGTGATGAACCTGCTCGCCGACCTGGCCTATGGCTGGCTCGACCCCCGGGTGCGCTATGACTGACCGCCCCGGACCGGCGGCCGACAAGACCCCTTCACAGCTGGCGATGGACGAGGCCGAAGGGCTGGCCGTTGAGCCGGTCACCCAGTGGCACCTCTTCAAGGCCAGGTTCACCAGGCACCGCCTGGCGATGCTCTCGGCGGCGGTCCTCGGTGTGATCGTGCTGCTGGCGGTGTTCGCCGACCTGCTTCCGCTGCACAACCCCACCGAGCAGCTGGAGGACGAAACCGGCCGCATCGTCAACCTCTTCTCTCCGCGCGCCGACTACCCGTTCGGCACGGACCAGATCGGCCAGGACGTGCTGGCTCGGGTCATCTACGGCGGGCGCACCAGCCTCACGGTGGCCGGCCTCACCGGGCTGATGGTGGCCAGCTTCGGCACCCTGGTCGGCTCGATCGCCGGCTACTACGGCGGTTGGGTGGACACCTTGCTGATGCGCATCACCGATCTGATCCTGAGCCTGCCGCTGCTGCCGGTGGCGATCGTCGCCGCCGCCTGGCTGCGGGAGGCGTTCGAAGGCCGGGAGGCGCTGAGCCTGGCCATCCTCTTGGGGACCCTGCTGTGGGGGACGCTGGCGCGCATCGTGCGCGCCGAGTTCCTCTCCCTGAGGGAGAAGGAGTTCGTCGAGGCCGCTCGGGCGGCCGGGGCCAGGGACCGCCGCATCATCTTTCGGCACATCCTTCCCAACGCGATGAGTCCGATCATCGTGAACGCCACGCTGGTCATCGGCATTGCCATCATCCTGGAGGCAGCGCTGTCGTTTCTCGGCTTCGGGGTGCGGCCCCCCACGCCGGCCTGGGGGCAGATGGCGGCGAACGGTGGGAGGCTCGCCGTCGGTGGCTCCGGGGCATGGTGGCTGGTTCTCTTCCCCTCGGTCGCGCTGATCACCACCGTCCTCTCGGTCAACTTCCTGGGCGACGGCTTGCGGGACGCCCTCGACCCGACCCAGACCATCGAGCGGAAGTAGGCTGGCGCCCCGTGTCGGATCCACTTCTCGAGGTCAGCAATCTGCGCACGTACTTTTCGACCGAAGAAGGGATCGTGCGCGCCGTGGACGGGCTCAGCTTCACCATCCACAAGGGCGAGAAGTTCGGAGTGGTGGGGGAGTCCGGCTGTGGGAAGTCGGTTACCGCGCTGTCGGTGATGCGCCTCATCGAAGCCCCGGCGGGCGAGATCGTGACCGGGGAGATCCTCTTCAAGGGAGAGAACCTGCTCAACGTGAGCGATGAAGAGATGCGCAAGGTCCGGGGCGGACAGATCGCGATGATCTTCCAGGACCCGATGACGGCGCTCAACCCGGTCTACACCGTCGGGAACCAGCTCATTGAGACGGTGATGCTCCACCAGAGGGTGGGGAAGTCGGAGGCGTTCGACATCAGCGTGCAGGCGCTCGACGACGTCCATATCCCCAACCCGCAGGAGCGGATGGAGGACTACCCGCACCAGCTCTCGGGGGGTATGAGGCAGAGGGTGATGATCGCCATGGGGCTGTCGTGCGACCCCGACCTACTCATTGCCGACGAGCCGACAACCGCCCTCGACGTGACCACACAGGCGCAGATCCTCGACCTGATGCTCTCGCTCACCGAGGAGCGGGACACCGCGGTGATGCTCATCACCCACGACCTCGGCGTGGTGGCCGGCTTCTGCGACATGATCCAGGTGATGTACGCCGGGAGGATGGCCGAGCGAGGCACCACGAACTTCATCTTCGACGAGACGTATCACCCATACACGGCGGGCCTGCTCGGCTCGATGACCAGGCTCGACGAGGTGCGTGAGGAGCGCCTCTACTCGATCCGGGGGGCGCCCCCGTCGCTGATCGATCCTCCCGGGGGGTGCCGGTTCCGGGCGCGGTGCGACTTCGCCCAGGAGGTGTGCCGCAGCGACACCCCGCTGCCCCGTGAGCTGAGCGAAGGCCATTGGGCCGCCTGCCACTTCTCGCCCGATCTCGATCTGGCGCGTATGAGAGCGGAGGAGCCGGTCGGATGACGCAGGAGACCACGACGCCGGGCGCGGCAGCCACCGTGGAGATGGCGCCGGAGCGTCTGCTTCAGGTGGAGAACCTGGTCAAGAACTTCCCGATCACCAAGGGGATCTTCTTCCGCAGGCAGATTGCCGCGGTCCAGGCGGTCTCCGACATCTCTTTCCACATCGACAAGGGAGAGACGCTCGGCTTGGTGGGGGAGTCGGGTTGTGGCAAGTCGACGACCGCTCGATGCATATTGAGACTCCTCGAGCCGACATCGGGCAAGGTGCTGTACCGGGCCGAGTCGGAAGGTGACTCCTCGATGCCGGCGGAGATCATCGACATCGCCTCGGCCGACAAACACCAGCTGCGGCGGCTTCGGCGCGAAGTGCAGATCGTCTTCCAGGACCCATATGCGTCACTGAATCCCCGCATGACCGTCGCCACCATCGTTGCCGAGCCGCTGCTGGTGCACGGGATAGGCGACACCGCGGACCGTATGGAGCGGGTGAAGGAGCTGCTCAAGGTCGTCGGGCTGAATCCGGAGCACACCAACCGGTACCCCCACGAGTTCTCCGGCGGCCAGCGTCAGCGCATCGGCGTTGCCCGGGCGCTCGCCCTCAACCCGTCGTTCATGGTCCTCGACGAGCCGGTCTCGGCCCTCGACGTGTCCATCCAGGCCCAAGTGCTCAACCTGATGGGAGACCTCCAGGAGGAATTCGGCCTCACCTACCTGTTCATCGCCCACGACCTCTCGGTGGTAAGGCACGTGTGCGACCGTGTGGCGGTGATGTACCTGGGGAAGATGGCAGAGGTGGCCGACCGCGACACGCTGTACAAGCGGCCGATGCACCCCTACACGCACGCCCTGATGTCGGCGGTGCCGATCCCCGACCCCACCGTCGAAAGGGAGCGGCACCGCATCATCCTCGAGGGCGACATCCCGTCGCCGATCAACCCGCCCCCCGGCTGTCGGTTCAACACTCGCTGCCCCCGAGCCGAGTTCCCCAGGTGCTCGGAGGAGGTGCCTGAGCTGCGCCAGGTCGAGCCCGACCACTGGGTGGCCTGCCACTTCCCGGAGGTCAAGCAGGTCCTCTGACCCGGCGGAGAGTCGACATAACCAGACGTATACTCGGGCGCCACGTCGGAGTGGCGGAATTGGCAGACGCGCTAGGTTGAGGGCCTAGTGGGCTAGTAGCCCGTGGAGGTTCGAGTCCTCTCTCCGACACCACTGCACCCCATGCCTCAGATATGCACCGAGATGCTCAGAGGCCCGAAACGACGGGACTCTCGGACCCCGGCTCGGTGTCAGACACTCCGCCTGGTCCCGTTGCACCGAGTTGCACCGCATGTACGCCCGTAGACCCCTGTGGACGGGGTTCCGGGCACCTCGCCCGGCATCCAGCATGTCTTGCCGGTGCTGGAGAGGTCGACTTCCCGTACGTCCGGTTCCGATGAGGTGACGCTGGCACGAGACCTCTCGGTACCATCAAAACCTGGTGATAGATGTCTGGTGCTCAACTAAGGACTACGCGAGTTGGCAGTCCAGCCGAGAGGCTGGCTGAGTACTTCCTGAGCGGGATCGCATTCACCACCCCGGTTCCCCGACAAGAAGACGTAGGACACGATTTCTACTGCGTCTTAACGCGTCGTCCCGAGGAAGGTTTGATGGTTCTCGCCGGACCATCGTTCACAGTTCAGGTCAAGAGCCGTCATCAGAAGATCCGCTACGAGAGCGACGCGGCCACAACCTGGCTCGCGAATCAGGAGAATCCCTTCTTCGTGTGTTTCGCAGATCCGCGGAAGTCGAGCGTGAACCTCTACTCGACATGCGCGTTGGTCCCAGGTCTGCTGCAGTACGGGAGGCGCGTGACGGTCCTGGAGCCCGATGTCCCCAGTTCTCGAGAGAACATCCACAAGGATGATGATGACATCCTTCACATTCCGCTTGGACCGCCCGTTCTGAGCCTGACCATGGATGATGTGCGTGAGGAGAGCGACCTCGCTCGATGGGCGGAGATTCTCGAGCCCTGGATCGAGATCGATCGTCAGAACATCGTCAACCGTCGAGCCAAGATTCATTGGGTGCATAGGCCCATTCGTCATACAACCAACCAGGCATTGGACCCAGGGTCACTCGGTGTGGGCTTCTACTGGAACGCGAAGAACCTTGCCACCTCAGGCACCAATCTTCTGAGAGCGGCCACCCTTCTTAGGCTTGAAATCGCCCAGCTTGATGACCTCGAAGAGGAAGCGGATTTTGCGAGTGGCGAGCAGCGAGACGCGTTGAACGCCATCCTCGACGCTTTCTGGCCGGTGCTCGGCCCCACCGCCCGGGAGAACATCCGACGTGCGGTGCCGGGACACGACTGGCCAGGAACGCCGCGCCCGTAGCTGCGGAGAAAGGGAGGCTCGGTCGTGGAGGTTGTGCGCGCGGCCAGCGGTAGCCTTCGCGCGATGACGGGAAGAGCCAGGGTGCCGAACACGCTGAACGGCCGGCTGGACCGCATCTACGCAGCCATCGGTGCGACTCGAACGGATGATCTGAGCAAGGTTGTGCCGACCTTCAGTGCTGGCGGTGGGTTTTGAGAGGTGAAGGTGGACTTCACCAAGGCCTTCTCGCAGGCTGAGATTGAGAACATGCTCGCTTCACTCATAGGAAACATCGCATCAATGCGCGATCACGCGCGCCGCGCGTTCAAGGGCGCCGGAATCGATCCCGACGAGGTCGACGCGATTGCGGGCGAGGCGTCGAACGCCATTGTTCAAGACCTCTTCGACCGGGAGAAGCACGGGGGCATATCAAGGTCTGGGGATTACTCGGGCCGGAATCCAGAGCTGCGCAATCAGGTCTCGTTCCTCAGGATGAGCGGCGGCGGGGTAGTCATTGGCCCAGAACTCCAAAAGGTAGGAGACGGATCCGCTCAGATCGCAGTCGACGCTGACGTCATCGACGCGGATGGCAAGAGAATCGGAGAGCTCACAGCCATCTGTGAGGCTGCGATTACGGCTTGGGAGGAGGGCCTGGCACGGCTCGGATTCGATCTTTCATTCGCCGCCGATTGACCACCGACGAGGGACGACACTCGATCGCGACCAGCAGGCCGAGCCCTCCTCTGCTCTGGGGACATTCCCGCACGGTGGCCGGATGCCAGCGTCCTGATACCTGCATGCAATCATTCGGCCATGAACGCGACTCGTTTGCGAAGCCAATGAGCGTCTGGCCCGAAGGGTGCATTTTCCCGGTGGTCGCCGGGAAAACCGAAACGGACGGCGAACCCTGGCAAACCCAAGCTGTTGTCGGCACAGCCTTTGCCGTTGGGATCGTGTTGTCACTTGCTGGCATGTCTTGAAGGGGGCCGTCGAAGCTGGCCTGGAAGTGGGCTTGACGATCGATGACGAAGGCGGGACAACTCGGTTCGTACCTGTTGCCTTCGAAAGATCCTCAGATGGACACGATCTGGCGATAGGTGAACTGTCTTGGGCCCCAGAACCCCAGTTCACTCTCAGCGGAGACCTCAATGAGGGTCTTGATGTGTACTCGTACGGGTACCCGCTCACGCAGATAGGCCGGGACCCCGACGGCGAGCGCCGCTTCAAGCTCGGACTGAGACTTTTCAAAGGTTACGTAGTGAGCGCATCTTTCCTGGACTTCCCTGGGTACCCGGAGGCATCGGGTCTTGAGTTGGACATGCCAGCTCCCGGAGGCATGAGCGGGGCGCCGTTGCTCCGCGACACTCCTGGCTCAGGAGGATCACGGGAGGTTGTCGGTGTCATCCAGGGGACCAGACGGGTCGACATTGACGGATCAAGAGGATGTAAGGCTTGGCCTCGCCTATGGCGTCGACCCGGTTGCTTCACTAATTGCGAATGGGTGAACCTGGGGACCTCTGCCTCTGATGACATTATGAGCAGTGGGGGATGCCAGTGCGTAGTCATCACCCCATCTGGGCAGGTCCACGAAGACGGGTGAGATAGACCCAGATCGCGGCATGCAGGCCGGCCGCTACGGGCGTTACCGCAGTCGTCGTTTTCCACGGGAGCCCTTCCGTTGTATCTCGGAGACACTCGAGAACCTGGCCCGGTATCCGGAGGCCGAACAGGTCACACGAAGTGACGGAAGGCCTCGGGAGAGGCTGGATTGGCGGCTCGACTCGGTCTGTCATTCGTCTGGATGCTCGGCGTCGGCCTCGGCCGGGTGACGGTCTTTCCAGGCGACTAGTCGGGGACCGGGAATTGTTGCCGACCGCGATCCGCTCATCAGAACGATGCGTGGTGGATCGACGTGACCTACCCCATGCTCGAACAGCTTCGCAGGCGGCTACGCCAACTTGTCCCGCTCATCGAGAGATCGAAGAAGTCTGTCATCTACTCCGACTTCGAAGATGACATCGGCATCGGAGTGGAAGTCGGATTCAAAGGCGTCACAGATGGCGTAAGTGTCGAATTCGCCCAGTTCCGTAAAAAGGCCCAGCACTACCTCAAGCAACACCTCGACGAACCCACCGTCGCAAAGGTTCGCAGCGGTCAGCCACTCTCGTCGAGCGACTTGGCCGAGCTCCAACGCATCCTCGAATCAGCTGGAATCGGTGGAAATGAGCTATTTGCCCTGGCAACTGAAAGCGCTGGAAACTTCGGCCTCTTTATCCGATCGCTTGTAGGCATGGATCGCGCTGCCGCCAAGCAAGCGTTCGTCGGATACCTGGACGAGCAGCGGTACAGCAAGAATCAGATCCAGTTCATCAACGAGATCATCAACTACCTGACTGAGCACGGAGTGCTTGAGAAGGGTCGCATTTACCAGTCCCCGTTCATTGCGTTCGCGCCGACAGGACCTGATGATCTGTTTGGCTCCGCTGACGTAGATCGGATTTTCGAAGTTCTCGACGGCTTGGTGACGGTGGCGGCCTAGGTCGTGAACCCGGCCGGATGCCAGTCACGACGTCAAGGTCACTACCCGCCTGAATCTGGCACCTCCGGTGGCACCCAACCGATCGCTCGAGAACCGAGCACACCGTGGGGACGCCACGTCTACACCGCGACGTTCCAGGTCCTAGACCTGGAGCGCGTGGTTTCGGTCACTTCCCCGATGAGCCTCCTTGCTTATCAGGCGAGAAGGTCGTCGTAGATTCGGTTGATGTGCTCGGCAATCCGCCGCCAGTCGAACTGCTGTTGGATTAGCCGGCGGGCGTGGCGCCCTCGCTGACGTCGGGAGGACTTGTCTGAGATCGACTGGATGATGGCGTCTGAGAGTTCGGTCTCACTTTCCGGTGTCACCCGCCAGCCGTTTGGCCGAGCCGGGTCGGTGTTGACGAACGATTTGGGTCCGCCCGAATCGGTCGCGATTACCGGGAGGCCGCAGGCCATGGCCTCCAGGTAGACCTGGCCGAACGGCTCGTCGACCGAGGGCGCCACGAACACGTCGGCACAGTTGAACCCAACAGCGAGATCCTCATGTCCCCGCCAGCCGGTGAAGAAGACGCCTTCGACCCCCAGCGAGGTCGCCACCGTGTGGGGATGTTCGCCTTCCCACTCACCCGGATAACCGCCCCAGATGACCAACGGCGGTGGAGACCGTCCGAGCTCCTCCCGCGCCGTGGCGTAGGCGCGGACGAGCAGTGGAACCCGCTTGAAATCCAAGAAGCGGCCGACGAACAGCAGCACTGGAAGCAGCTCACCCGTCGCCGGGTCCAAGAAGAAACCCTCTAGGTCGTTGTCCGAGTAGCGGATCGTGCCCGGCTGGCCGCTCTCATCCCACCCTCGCGGCTCGTTCACCAGCCATTGACGCCACTGCACCACCCGTTCGCTTCCGTTCAAGCCGAGGGGTTGGAACCTGCTGACGTCGACTCCGTTCGGTACAACTTCGATTGCCGCAGGGTCCACCGCCAACAGGTCTATTGCTAACTGGCGATCGGTCGGTGAGATAACGACGAGACGATCGGCTCGAAGGCCGGCCCTCACGAGACGCTGATCCCACTCGGCCGCGTGCTTCCACCGCTCACCGCTGAGACGAATCTGGGCCAACATCTTCAACTCAGTGCCATGTAGGTGCACAACAGAGGGCCGATCACCTAAAACTGCGACCGCATCGTTGACATGGGTCAGGTGGTGGATGTGATATAGATCCGGTGGCCCCACCCGCTCAAGCAGCGACTGCCACACCGCCACCTGACGCTGGTACGCGTCGTCGTTCAATGAGGCAAACATCCGGTCGGGCACGCTCGGTCGGTCCTCAAACGAAGGGTGGAATGGCACCGGTGCAGCCATCGGGTCCTGACCCTGTTCAAA
>JAZGDZ010000096.1:0-6178 GCA_036478235.1 Acidimicrobiia bacterium
GCCCCACCAGGCTGCCCGCGTCCAACAACTCCAGATTCGAATCGCTATTGCCCTGCATACCCGCAGTCTCGCCAACCCACCACCAAATCGCGAACACCGCGACCAGGATTAATCAGCAGTTTCCTAGTGCCTCGGCAGACTCCTAATGCGCGCCGCCGAAAGCACTTGCGGTCCCGACAGCGCCGTCACGATCGTGCCGATGGCGAGCCCGAAGCCGACACCACCAATGATGTCGAGCGGCATGTGGGCACCCACGTAGATCCTCGTGAGCGCCACTGCCGCGGCCAGCCCGTAAGCCACGAACCGGCCCCGCTTCGACAAATATGGAGCAAAGGCGACGGCCAATGTGAAGGCCAGCACGGCGTGCCCGGAAGGAAACCCGACCTCGGTGATCGGTACGTCGAATCCGAGGATCACGTCCTCGAGAATCGCACCGGGGCGACCCCGTCCCACAAGCGCCTTGATCCCCTTGGCCGCCAGCCAGCCAAGGAAAAGGCCGGCCGACGCCAGCACCACGGCCGGTTGCCAGCGCCGAGTCATCCTCCACAGAACGAGCGCGGCAAAGGGCAGGACCAGCGCCGATCCCATCTGCTGCAGGACCCAGAGCATCCACTCGACGTTGTGCGGGAGGTCGTTGAACCACCTGAAGACCGACTCCTCCCAAGGAGCCACCGGGTTCTTGACCAGCGCCGCGGCGACGGTGAGCACGGCCAATCCGAGGCCGAGCGGGATGAGGTGTCGGCGCCGGGTGGGGTTCTCGATGATCTGGGTGATCGTAGTGCTTCCTCTCCGCACGAACGGCCCGCCGATGACGGGCCGTTCGTCGTTGCCAACCAGAGGGGGGAGGAACCCTCAGATGTGTACCTCCGACCAACGGGCCCTCCCCGGTCGATAGTCCCCGGATTGTCGCTCGGGGGACCATTCATCCTTCCGGGGCGTCGGTACCGTGGCGCCATGGACTTGTCGCGACGCAGGATGCTCGCCCTGCTGGCCGGTTCGATTGGGCTCGGCTGGCTCGTGGCCGCCTGCCGTGAGGGGGCTTCCACGGCGACGCCGCTCCGGGCCACCCTGCCATCGACCATTGCGCCGGCCGCCGGCACCAGCACAACAACCTCCCCCAAGGTCCCGGACTCGCCACCCGATCCGAGCCCGGAGCTCCCAGCACCCGAGCTACTCACCGTGATCGGCCGGGAAGGCTGGAGCTCACGGCCCCAGGGCGATTTCCGTGCCCACCGGATCGAGCGGATCACCATCCACCACACAGCGGCTGAGTTGACCGACAACGCAATGGTTCCCGCTCTGATCAGGCAGCACGAGAACTGGCACATGTCACAGGGATGGCCGGGCCTCGCCTACCACTTCGTGGTCGACCGCAATGGCAACGTGTACGAGGGCCGGCCCATCGAAGCCGTGGGCGACACGTTCACCGGCTACGACCCCACCGGGCATTTCCTAGCCTGCTTCGAGGGGCACTTCGACCGGCAAACGCCGAGCGCCGAGCAGCTCGCCTCCATGACGGGGCTGGTGGCCTGGGCGATGCAGCGGTTCGGTGTCTCCGCCTCGCGGATCACCGGTCATCGCGACTGGGCGGCTACCAGCTGTCCGGGACACGAGATGTACTGGAGGCTGGCAGGTCTGGCCCGGGCCGCCTCCGATCACGGCCGCGTCGCGCTCGAGTACCTGCGAGACGACGATGCCCGGGCCCGGGTGAAGGCGATCTCGAGAGGGATCTGAAGCACCGGGCCCGACACTGTCGCCCGGGCGATAGTCGCGCCGTTGACGGTGCAGCCCATCCGTTCTCATATCACAAGGAGGTCACGATGACACTCGAAGCCGCGACGAGCCCCGCAGAGCCCACGGGCGAGATCGTCAGCCAACCCGGCAAGCTGATGAGGCTCGCAGCCGTCGCCAGGGCAATGCTCGACGAAGCACGGGCCACGCCGTGCGACACCGAGGGATGCGAGCGATTCCGCCGCATCTACGAACGGACCCTGCACGAACTCTCAGGGCTGCTCTCGAACGATCTCAAGGTGGAACTGGCATACCTGAGCGTCACCTTCGATGAGCCGTCACCTTCACCGTCCGAGATCCGGGCCGCCCAGGCCGAGTTGGTGGGGTGGTTGGAAGGGCTGATCAACGGGATCGCCGCGGCCGCAATGACGCAGCAGGCCCAGGCCGAGGAGCAGGCTGCCGAGATCGCCGCAGCCGCCGACGCCGCCGACCGGCCCGGCCTCTACCTCTAGTGCCCTGGCCGGTGACGTTGGTGATGTTGAGGGCGAGGCAGGGGTTTCAGTTCGGCTCCAGATTTGGCTGCGGCGTTCGAGTCCTGCTCGGCCCCGAAGCGCCTCCGCATGGTGGTGCCGCCCTGCAGGCGGCGCCCCTTTTTGCGTCCTGAACGCGCCAAACGTTGCCGGTCGGGGCACAAGAACCGAGCAACCCGGCCTATGGCCGGGCTGCTCGTGAACCTGAGGGGGGAGAACCCTCGATCAACCCCAACACCCTCGCACACCGCCCGCCACCGATCATCCCCAGTGTCGCAACTCCGACTGAACGAGGGCGCGCCGATAGGCGCGGGCTCGGCGGCCTGGGGTTGGGGCCCCCGGGCCGTACAGCGATGAGCCGTACGGCGAAGAGCCATCAGCATCGCGAAAGAGCGTCCGCCGATTTGCGGACGCTCTGAGCTCTGCTGCCTAACCTCGCAGCATGAACCCCCGAGCCCTCAGCCGATGGGCGCTGGCAGCCACCCTGGCACTCGTCGCCGTCGGCGGATTCACTCGGGGCAGCGGGAGCGGATTCGGGTGCTCCGACCGCTGGCCTCTCTGTGAGGGGGGCCTCCTCGGCGGTCTGCTCCCCCGGGTCGAGTACCACATGATCGTGGAGTGGAGCCACCGATGGCTCGCGGTGATGGTCGGACTGCTCGCGGTCGCCACCGCAATCGCCTCGTGGCGTCGGGCCCGACGCTGGGTGGCCTGGGTCGCCATCGCCGCCGTGCTCACGATCGGAGTTCAGGCGTGGGTCGGGAGGCTGGTGGTTGCCGAGCGCCTCGACGCCGACCTCGTCTCGCTGCACCTGGCAATCTCCATGACCGTGGCCGCGCTCATGGCCGTCGTGGTCGTTGCCACCGGGACCCAGGCCCGAAGCGAGCGAGCGTGGGTTGCTCGCCTCGGTGCGGGAGCGGGCGTCATCTTCGGCGTCCTGATGCTCGGCTCGCTCGTGCACAACCTCTACATCCCGGGCTGGCCGCTGACGATGGGCTCACTCGTGCCGAACCTGTCCGACCGCAACGTCGCCATCCATTTCGTTCATCGTGTAGCCGCGGCGGGGGGTCTGGGCTACCTGCTCTACCTGGCCGGAGCGGCCCGCGCTCATGACCTCCACGGCCGGTGGCTGATCGATGTGGCTGTAGTCACCTACGCCGTCAACATCGGCCTCGGTGCGGCCCACGTCTTCACCGAGGTCGGCTCGTCGTTGCTGGTCGCGACGCACCTTGCGCTGGCCTCCATCGCCCTGATCGCGCTGGTGGCAGCGACGGCGCTCGCTTCCGGGGCGGCACCGCCCGCCACCGTCGCGGTGGCGTCCCCCGGAACAACTAGCGACGGGGCGAGGTTTACGGTCTGACAGCCGGCCGACCGGAGTACAAAGCAGATGCCCGCCGTGACCGTGGACGACGTCTTCACGCTGCCGCGCCTCGACGCGCCGATCGAGGCACGACACCGCCAGGTCGTGTCGGTCACAACGGCTCCGAGCGGTCTCGAGGGTGAGGGCTTTCCGGTCAAGCGGGCTTTCGCCGGGGTGGATCTGACGCTGCTCGATCCCTTCATCCACCTGGACCAGATGGGAGAGGTCGAATACGCTCCGGGTGAGCCCAAAGGGACCCCGTGGCACCCCCATCGCGGCTTCGAAACGGTCACCTACATGATCGACGGGATCATGGAGCACCAGGACTCGCACGGCGGCGGCGGCGTCATCACCAACGGGGACACCCAGTGGATGACTGCAGGCGCCGGCATCCTCCACATCGAGAGGCCGCCGGAGCACCTCGTCGTCTCCGGAGGCCTCTTCCACGGCTTCCAGCTGTGGGTGAATCTTCCGGCAAAGGACAAGTTTCTGGATCCGAAGTATCAGGACATCCGCGGAGGCGATGTGGCACTGCTCACGACCCCGGATGGGGGGGCGCTGTTGAGGGTGATCGCCGGGGACCTGAGCGGACACGCCGGCCCCGGTGACACCCACACGCCGATCACCATGGTGCACGCCACGATGAGCCCCGGGGCCCGGATCGTTCTCCCGTGGCGCTCCGACTTCAACGCCCTCGCCTACCTCCTCAACGGCGACGCCACTTTCGGCATCGAGCAGCGGCCCGCCGGCAGCGGGCAGCTGGTCGTGTTCGGCGAGGGCGACTCACTGACCATCACTACCGATGAGAGCCAGGAGTCGCGTCACCCGACCGTCGATGTGCTGCTCCTCGGCGGCGAGCCGATCCGAGAACCGGTCGCCTGGTACGGACCGTTCGTGATGAACACCCGCCAGGAGCTCATCGAGGCGTTCGAAGACTTCCAGGCGGGGAAGTTAGGGAGCATCCCCCACGCCGACCCCGGCCAGGAACCGCCCGCCTAGAAGTGGATCGGGTCCGTCCGGCGGTGGTGCTTTCGGGCTACCAGCTCTCGTTGGACCAGGCTGCGACGTCGCCGGGAGTGCAGTCGATCGGGCTCGACTCCGCGTAGAGATCACCCGTGTCGACCGAGTGGTACATGCTGAACCAGTCGCCCTGCTCGGTCTGGGTGAACAGACAAACGTCCGTCGCCTCCCGGCCCGGCTCGAACTTGACAACGACTGTCCCGGCGGGGATTCCGTCGTCGGTGTAGCGAAGCATCGGCTCCAGGTCGAGTAGAGCCGCTTTGTCGTCTGTGAAGACGTCGTTGTCGAGATGATGCAGCGTCTGCACCTTGACCGCAGTGAGCAGATCGAGTTGCGCCGCCTTGTCGTTGGCGGAACGCGTCATCTGGGAGTACGACACGATCCCGATGACCATCAAGACGGCGATCACCAGCAGGACGATCATCAGTTCGACCAGCGAGAAGCCGTCCTCGGCGCGTCGGATTCGTGCACTCGGTGCCATGACCACAGGTGTCATCGGTCGACACGGGCACGACCTTGACGGCGGCGTAGGGTGCGCCGCAATGGGATCGCGCTGGCACCGCTGGACCGCCGTGGCACTGCTGGTGGCGGCAGCCTGCACCGACGGAGCCTCGTCACAGCCGCAATCCGGGGCCGACCGGATCGTGACCGCCGATCGCATTGCCGCCCCGGACAACGTCCGGGCCTGGGAGGTCGTATACCGATCGGAAACGATCACCGGAGTGGCGACGACGGTGACCGGCTGGATCGCCATCCCCGAGGCGAGGGGGGAGATGCCGGTCATGGCCTGGGCCCACCCCTCGGCCGGGCTCGGCGACGACTGCGCCCCGAGTCGGGCCGGGGGAAGGACCCCGTTCCACTTCGAACACGAACTGGAGGCCGGATGGGTCGTCGTGGCCACCGATTACGAAGGGCTCGGCGGACCGGGACTGCATCCATATCTGGTTGGCGAAAGCGAGGCCCGCTCGATCTTCGACATCGTCCGCGCCGCCCACGAGCTCGACGGCCGCGTGGGGTCCGACCTACTCCTGTGGGGCTTCTCCCAGGGAGGCCATGCCGTCCTCTCCGCGGCAGCTCTGGCACCCGATCTCGCCCCCGATCTCACCGTGCTCGGCACGGTCGCCGTTGCCCCGGCGGTCGATCTCATCGGCTGGCCCGCGGAGGCCATCGGCAACCCTCAGCAGGGCTACATCGTGGCGATCGTCGCCGGCTTCGCCGCCGCCTACGACCTCGACGTCGCCGACGTACTGGCACCGCCGGCGGTGGCTCTCCTCGACGAGGTGGAGACGTCGTGTGGCGATCCGACGCTCTACGCAGTGGCCGAACTCCCCGCCGACCAGGCCTTTGCGGCTAGCCCGGCCGAGATCGAGCCGTGGGCCACGCTGCTCACCGAGAATTCCCCCGAGTTCTCCCCGATCGGCTCGCCGGTGCTGCTGCTGCTGGGAGACCGAGACGAGTTGTGGCCCATCGACCTGCTCTCGATCGTCGTCGAGCGGATGTGCGCCGTGGACACCCCGGTGGCCACCTCGATCCATCTCGG
>JAZGDZ010000097.1:0-104091 GCA_036478235.1 Acidimicrobiia bacterium
CAACAGTGCTCACCGGCCAGCGGCTCAGCAACCAGCCTCACACAACAGACCGGTCGCCCCCCATTAGGAGCCCGCTGAGCAATACCTGTCACTCATCTCGACGACCAGGTTTTTGGCTGCGTATTTGGCTGCGGCGTTCGGGTCCTATCCGGCCCCGAGGCGCCTCCGCATGGATGTGCCGCCTCTGGCGGCGCTGTGTTCTACGTTCGGGTCCTACTCGGCCCCGAAGCGCCTCCGCATGAACGTGCCGCCCTGCGGGCGGCGCGATGTTCTACATCGCCACTCGCGGTGTCCTCGGCTCCGCCATTCCTGCGCGAGGAGTGGCGAAACCGAGGTTCTGGCGAGTGGCGCGCCTGGCCCGGTTTGACTTCAGTCTTTGGGTCCTGTTCGGCCCCGAAGCGCCTCCGCATGAACGTGCCGCCCTGCGGGCGGCGCTGTGTTTCACGATCTGAGCAACGGCATTACTCAGCAGACTCCTAGTGCCCTGTTCGGTAACGTTGGCCGCGTTCAGGACGTCCAGTGCGCCGCCCGAGGAGGACCGAAAGTGGGTCAGCCGATAACCGTCGCCGGTTCGACCGTCGAAGGCGACCTCGGCGCATTCCACGCCGATCGCAGCATCACCGGCCAAGATGGGACGTCGTTCGAGACGTTGGAGAAGGCCGCTTCGTCGCGAAGCTACCCCGGCGATCTGGCTGTCCGCATCTTCGACGCCGACGCCGCTGTCGCCCACGTGTTCGTGGCGTCAAATCAGGTGGTCGCCAGGCGGGATGGGGGATGGGACGACTCGGCGCTCGATGCGGTAGCCGAGATCATCGCGGGCTTCTTCGTCTTCTACCCGGACGCCTGAGAGCGTCCGCAAATAGGCGGACGCTCTCAGGATTGTCGACGGCTCTTCGCTTCTTTGGCTCCGGAGTTCGAGTCCTCCCCGGCCTCGAACTCCTCCGCATGGTTGTGCCGCCCTGCGGGCGGCGCCGTGTACTACGGCTCTTCGCTTCTTTGGCTCCGGAGTTCGAGTCCTCCCCGGCCTCGAACTCCTCCGCATGGTTGTGCCGCCCTGCGGGCGGCGCTGTGTACTACGGCCCGGGGGCCCCAGCCCCAGGCCGCGGAGTTCGCGCCTATCGGCGCGCCCTCTGAGCCGATCACGGCCCGGCCAGCTGGCCAAGCTGCACCGTCACCGTGGTGCCGGGCTCCACCCAGGTACCCGGAGCGATGTCCTGGGCGCGCACCGTGTCCACCAGGGTGGGATCGGCCACGCTGAACGGATTTCCCACGGCGAGGAGAAGCCCGACGTTGTTGAGTGCAGCCGTAGCTGGGCCCAATTTCAGGTCCCCGAGAACGGGCACCTGAACCGGACACTCGATCGGCTCGTACTCGATGTGGTCCTCGGGCAGTTCGCAGGGGTGGACCCCATAGACGATCGAGTGTGGGCGGTAGGTCCACGTCCACACCTGTACCTCCTGGGTCCCGTCGGGGTAGGTGATCGTGCGGGTGTCGGTGGCGGTGAACCCGTCCGAGCCCTCGTCCTCGAGCTCCTTGTCGCCGGGGTTGAGGTCGTGGTGCGGCTCCAGGTACTCCTCGGGCTCGACGAAGTTGTACCGGCTCGACTGGGCGCCCTCGACGACGATGCCTCCGTTGTCGCCGAACATCTTGATCGTGATGGAGGTGTCGGTCGCCTCGGTCTTGATGTAGATCGCGTTGTCCGTGTTGTTCCTGAATTCGAGATCGGGACTGGGGAAACCGAGCGTCGCCTCCCGCACTACGGGATATCGGGAAAAGTAGAGAGTGTGGGGCCTGTGAGTCACGTCCTCGAGGCCCGACCAGTACACGGCGTTGTAGAGCGTCGTGGTGAACTGGCTGACTCCGCCTCCGATGTTCGCCGGGTGCTCGCAGCAGTAGACGACGGGCCCGATGATCGCTCCGGCGCGTCTGTAGCCGTCCTCGATCGTACGCTCGCCGACGTGGTTGTTGAGGCTGAAGGTCTCACCGGGCATGACGATGGCACCGTCGACCTCCTCGGCGATCCGTTTGATGTTGATGATCCGGTTGAGGTTCTTCTGGTCTCCGCAGCATGAGTAGAACGTCTTGGCCGTGTACAGAAGGTCCCGGATCCCCAGCGCCGCGGCGTCCTCGGTGGTGAACTCCGGCTCGCGGCCATCACGCACGGGAAGTGGGCCTGTGCGGGTGACTGAATTGGCCGCATTGAAGACGGCTGCGGGGAGGTTGCCGTCGTCGATCAGGATGGCGTTGTAGCCGGGGAGGACCAGGGGGACGTCGTCAGGCCGGATCACCACCTGAGCGTCGATGGGTTCGGTCTCGACTTCCTCCCGGATGGAGCCGAGGAATCGGGCGAGCGGACCCAGCTGGAAGAAGAGCTCGATCTCGGGGTCTTCGACAGTTCCCACTCTTCTGCTGCTCAGTGCGGAAATCAGTACGTCGGCCGGGAATGTCACCGAGGCCTCGGGGAGGATCCTGCCCAGGGTCACCGCCTGCGAGACCAACTCCTCGGCACGGGCGACGGTCAGGTCGACTTGCTGGCGCGTCACCAGGGGTATCCGGAATTCGGAGATCCCGTCCACAGTGCCCCTGGCGGTGCCGAGCAGTTGCGCCTCGATGAGATCAGCGGTGGCCTCGAAGTTGAGTCCGGTGCCGGGCTCCGGGTAGATCGGAACGATCGTGGTTCCCTGGACGTCGATGCCCCCTTCCGTCGGAGGATCGTTTATCGCCTGTGGTTCCCACGACTTGAGGAGGAGGATCAGGATCTCGCGGTTGTAGGTCGGCTCGTAGGCGACCTCGGTCGCGCTGCCTCCGAAGTGCTTCAGCCACCATCCGAGTTGGCTCATGAACCCACCGTCGCGGCCGTGCTGGCGCGCCTGTTCGAGGATGGCCGCCTCATCGATGTCGTAACCGACCTCACTGGGGAGCAGCATGAACGTCGAGTCCTCGATGACGACGTTGATTGGCTCCGACGTGAGGCGGCTCTCGATCTCAGCGACGACCTCGCGGGCGCGGTCGATACTCAACCCGCCGAGGTCCACTCCGTCGACGGTCACCCGTCCCAGGATCTCCCCGTCGTTGCTCGCCCGATCCATGGCGAACACGACCGAGACCCATGTCGCGAGGACGACGGGCACGGCGACGACGATTAGGGCGATACGAAGGCTTCGGGACATCGGTCTCGCGGGCGGGACGGACTCGGCAAGTGTACCCGGGGTCGGGCGAAATGGGTCTCACTCGGGGTCCGGTCCCTACCATCGTCGGGGATGCCGCTCGATCCACCGCTCGAGTTCCCGCCGGTGGTGCCCGGCGACGACGTCGTCCTATCGGCTTCGACCTTCGTCGCTTTCGAGCGCTGCCCGGAACAGGCTGCGGGGCGATTGCGGGGTGTGTACGGCCCGGAGTCACGCAGTTCGTTCATTGGGGCGCTGGCACACCGGGTTTTCGCCAGGCACCTGTCCATCGGCTCCATCGATGACGCCGACTTCGTCGCAGTATGCCGCGAGGAGATCGGCGGCGGAATGAACCCGAAGCTGGCGGCTCTTGGGCTCAAGCCCAGTCAGTTGACGGGGGTGATAGAGGAAGTCGGCGGACTCTACGACCGCTTCAAGACTCTGCGGGCCGAGGGTTTCGCGGGTGCCGAAGTGACCCTCGAGGCGGAACCCGCGGACGGAGTCGTGTTGCGGGGTTCCATCGATGCCGTCTTCGATACCGACGGCGGGGTGCGGCTCGTGGACTGGAAGACCGGGAATCTGGGTGAACCCGACACTCAGCTCTACTTCTACGCCTTGCTGTGGGCTTTGGAGCGGGGAGAGATACCGGTGTTGATCGAAGCCGTTTCGGTCAAGACGGGCGAACGCACCGACGCGGTGCCCTCCCGAACGCTGATTGATGGGACCGCAACCAAGGCGGCTCGGGCCGTCGACGCCTTGCGCGAGTCCTGGCGGCGCGGATCTGAACTCGATCGGATCGCCGGGCCATGGTGCCGATGGTGCCCTCTGCTGGACGAGTGCTCGGAGGGTCGGGCCGCGGTGGAAGTTCTCGAGGCCTGATCAGCCGGCGAGGTCGATGGTGAGCCCGTCGGACGCCGACGGATTCGTCCTCGTCGTCCCGGTCAGGTCGATGGTCGCCTGGCCGCCGTTGCCGATGGCGAGGAGGCAGGCGATGGCTCGAGCCGGCTCGGGATCGAACTGGGTTCCTGAGCAGCGCGTGATCTCGGCAACTGCGACCTCAGCGGGGAGCGCCCGTTCGTAGGGTCGATCGGACGTCATTGCATCGTATGCATCGGCGACCTGGACGACTCGGACGGCGGCGGGAAGGGTGCGGGCGTCGGTCCCGTGCGGGTACCCGCTTTCGTCGAGACGCTCGTGGTGTGACAGCACCGCGGTGGCAACGTCGCCGTGGACCAGGTCGGCAATGAGACGGTGTCCCTTCTCGGGATGAGTGCGCATCTGGCGCCACTCGCTGCGCGTCAGCCCGGCGGGCTTCCACAACAGGGCCTCGGCTACTCCAAGCTTTCCGATGTCGTGGAGCTGAGCTCCCAGATAGATTCGGTCGATCGTGGTGGTGTCCAGGCCCATCTCCATCGCGATCGCCGCCGCGATATGGGCGGTGCGCTGTCCGTGATCGGCCAGGTTCGGGTCGCGCAGGCGGATGACATCGAGGAGCCGAGCGATGATGGTGGCCTCGGTGGTGGGGGTCGCCGGTGCGGTCACGGCCGCAACCTGCCGGCGAAGCGCGGGCTGGCGTGCACCATGGACGGGTTGGTCGTGTCGTGCATAGAAATGAATGCCGTTGGGCGTTCGCCGCCAGGTTACGAGTGCAGCTCCTCACGACCGAGGCTTTCGGGCGCCGTGCCGTGGCAGAGCAGGCGATCGAGGTCCTCGAGATGGTCCAGCACACTGCCCCGTAGCTCTCCGAGGGTGGCGTGGAGCTTGTCGAGTGAGGCGCGAAGGGTCGTGACCGTTCGCCGTGCCCCGCTGAGGCTGTCGGCGGCCGAGCGGATACGGTCGATCCGGTCCGCAACTGCTGCCGGATCGGCGGCGGGACGACCGGTTCCACGCGCCTCGAGCATCGCGGTCGCCCATTGCATGGCGACCGCAACCATCGCTCCGTCTCCCTCGTCGACGGCAAGCACGCGATCGCCGTAGATGTTGAACCGCCCCACCTCGGCGGGGAAGGCGTCGCGCCCGGCGATGCAAACCGCGGCGTCGGCACGACGGTTCGCCTTCGCCCTGTCGAGCTCGGCAAGTATCCCGTCGCTACCGCCGAGACCTATTGAGGCGTGGCGCTTGGCCTCCACGACGATCCGGCGGTCGCCGGGCAGGCTCACCACGAAATCTCCGACCTTGGCAGCTGCGGCGAGATCGCCGGTGAGGCTCGTTGTGCGTTCGACGATCGTCCCCTTCACGGTGGCGGCCCACAGCCGGAGGTGATGCTCGACGACATCCTCGAACACGAACCCGTGGTTGGTTCCCCGTTCGGCCTCCTCGGCGCGAGCTGTGGCCGCGGCCCGATCGGAGGTGAGGTCGCGACGCAGCTGCTCGAACCGCTCATCGATCGTGCGGACCAAACGGGAGAATGCCGACTCGTCGGCATCGGGGTCCAGGGCGGAGGTCAATCGCTGCTCCAGAGCACCGCCGGGTCCCACCAGCTCATGGAGGCGTTGGAAGAGGAGCGTCGCGGTGCTTCCCTCGACGCCGGGGTCGAGCTTCTCCAGGAACTCGTCTCTCCAGCCCGTGAAGTCGCGCAAGGCCCTGGCGAGGATCGAGGAGCGGTGATTCGGATCGAACTGCTCGCCCAGGCTGACCCGGCCTTCTTCAAGGATCCTGTGGATCATCTGCTCGGCTTCGTCTGTGGCCGAGTCCACCACGTGCTGCACCCGGGTGTCGATGGCGGTGATGTCGATGCCGATTCCCATCGACGTCAGGCCGCGGGCCCCGACGGCCACGAGCCGGCGCAGCAGGTCGGGTCGCTCCCCGGTCGGAGCGGTCCCGAGCATGCGGACGGCCTCGCCATCGTCGATGAGGGTTCGCTCCACTACGGCCCGGTCGCCTTCGACCAGGATCGACTCTGCCTCGACCGACTCTGCCTCGACCGACTCAGCCTCGATCGACTCAGGTCTGATGGCGCGGGTCTGGAGAGCGCGGGCGCTGGTCATGCCGGACAACGTATCGGTCGGGTGTGACAGATTTCGCGAGTGGCGGCGGTGGCGCAGCCCGGCGAGGCCTTCCGTGCAACAATCCGGGGGATGACCGACCACGCTCCGTCACCGGATCGGCTGCTGCGCCTGGCGGAGGCGCTCGAGCAGCTCGATCTCGGCCCCGGAGGTGAGGGCGCCGAGCTTCGGCGTCGCCGGGCCGCTACCGCAGCGGGCGAGTATCTGGCACCGCGATTGGCCGATGAGTCCGACAAGCTGGTGGTCGCCGTGGTCGGCCCCGGGGGAAGCGGAAAGTCGACGATCGTCAATTCCATCGCCCGGTGCCGGATCAGCGAGACCGGTCCGCTCAGGCCGACGACCACCCAGCCCGTGGCGTGGACCGACGGCACCATGCCGCTCACGTTAGAGGGACTGCGCTCCCGGCTCCCCGGGTCGGTCGTGGATTCGCTGCGTCCTCCTCCGGAGGGAGTCGTGATCGTCGACACCCCGCCCCCTGAGGTGGCGGACGAGTCCGGCGTCCCAATCGTGCGTCAGGTGCTCGAGGTGGCGGATGCCGTGATCTTCGTCGCCGGGGCCACCCGCTATGCCGATGCCGACTCCTTCGACTTGCTGGAGGCCGCCGCGGCAAGGGGGCTGCCGACGGTGATGGTGCTCAATCGCCTCCCCGAGACCCCGGAGATCCAGCAGGTGATTGCCGCCGACTTCGCCGTCAAGCTCGCCAACCGGCGGTTGCTGCCCAGGGCGGCGGCAGAACTCGTGGTTACCGTGTCCGAAGGTGACGTGTCGCCGGGCACGGGCGGCCTCATGCCGGAGACGGTGGCTCGGGTCGTCAAGGATCTCGAAGCGATGGCCGATCCCCAGGCCCGTCCAGACATTCGCCGCGCTGCCGTCGCCGGGACCCTGCAGAGGTTGCGCGACGACCTTGCGGCGCTTCGGGCGGAGGTGATGGATGGAGCCGTCCGGCGTGTCGAGCTCATCGATCCGATGCGGGCCATCTATCGACAGGAGGGCCGCCGTCTGGTCGCCGAGATCAAGAGCGGCAAGTTCGCCACCGTCCCCGAGCGCCGTCTGATCGATGCGCTGACCTCGGCGGCTGCGCGCAGGGCCGGGCTTGCGGCGAGGGCCGTTGCCGAGGTCTGGCACCGGATCGTCCCCGACCTCGTCGAAGGCGCTCCGGAGCTGTTCGGTCACGGTCCCGACACGCTTCTGGCCGCTCGGGAGAGGCTTGGTTTTTGGCTGGCGGAGCTCAAGGGTCTGCCGGCCCGCGCCGGCGGCCGGCGAGTGGGTAGGCGCACCCGCCGCAAGCTGGCTGCGGCGGCCCTACGCGGCTCGCTCGATCCGCGGTTCCGGCCTGACGCGGCCACGGCCCGGCGGCTTTCCCGGACTCCGGGCCTGATCGATGCGGCCCGGGAGAGGCTGGCGGAAGAGTTGCACGGGATCCTCCACACCGACTCGCTGCGTTTCGTGGATCGTCTCGGACCGGGGCTTCCCGAGGGAATCCTCTCCGAGTTGGCCGAAGGGGCATTGTGAGCGACGCCATCACAGTCGTCGAAGGCCTCGATTTCGCCGTCAGCCTGGCGGATGGGCACGTCCATCCCGAGGACCTGGACGCGGCGCGAAGCACGGCATCCGCCGCCAGGATGAGGGCGGGTCACCTCGGCTCGACGATGGTGTTGGCCCTCGTGGGCGGAACGGGCTCTGGGAAGTCGAGCCTGCTGAACGCGTTGGCTGGATCGACGGTGGCCTCCACGAGCCCGGTGCGTCCTCACACGACCGAGCCGATGGCCTGGATTCCGGCTCGGTCGGAGCCATCGCTTCGACTGCTGCTGGACCGCCTGGGAGTCGATCGAAGGGTCGAGCAGGACCGGTTCCCGGATATCGCGGTCCTCGACATGACCGACGTGGACAGCGTTGTCGGGGAGCATCGGGATCGGGTCGAGGCACTGATGCCGGAAGTCGATGCGGTCGTTTGGGTGCTCGATCCGGTGAAGTACGCCGATTTAGCGCTCCATCGCGACTTCGTCACTCCCCTGTCCGAGTCGTCGGATCGTCTCGTCTTCGTGATCAACAAGATCGACCAGCTCGACGAGAGCAGCCTCGGCCGTATATCAGCGCATCTCGGCAGACTGCTTCAGAAGGATGGCATCGACGATCCCGTGATCTTCGAGGTCGCGGCGGCGCCGGCACGCGGCGCACCGCGCGGCATCGAGCCGCTCATCGGCCACCTGGCGGCCCGGCTCGACGAGAAGCGGGTCCACATCGGCAAGATCATCGACGACGCGCGGAGGGCGGCGCGGGCCCTTGCCGGAGCAGCAGGCGTCGCCAAGGGCGGCTCGTTGGACTTCGAGAACCGCTGGATGAAGGTGCGCGACGCGATCATCACGGACATCGTCTCCGGTGGTGGAGCCGCTGGTTTTGAGGAGGCCCTCCGTCTGATCGAAGCGCTCGTCCTCCAGCTCTCGACGGATGCGGGGGGCATCTTCGGTGTCCGCATCCGCCAGACGTTCGGCGCAGAGCGCGTGGAGAGAGACCTCACCGAGGCTCTGGCCGGCTTCGACAAGAGCGCCGATCCCGCGGCCGAACTCGATCGCGGGCTGCAGGAGTGGTTCGGTGCACCGCTGCGGACCATCTTGTGGGAGCGGGCCTCGCTGGCAGCCGTTGTCGCCGGGTTCGCCGTCGATGCGAGGATGGTCGACCAATCCCTGGGTCGCTAGGCGCGGAGGCGGATCGAGGTGAGGTGGCCTCTCAGCTAGGAGTCTGCCGAGTGACATGTATTGCTCAGCGGGCTCCTAGGCGACTATGAGGAGTTCGCGGTCTCCCGGCGCGGCCACGACCGCGGCCGCGGTCCCGAGGAGCTCGCCGTCCGCCTCCACGAGCGACGCCGGCTCGGCGGTGACCTCGATGCGGTCGAATCCCTCCCAGACGACCACACCGCTGACCTTGCCGACGTCGCCGCGTATTGCGGCCCGAGCAACCACGTTGAGCAGGCGCGGTGTCGTCACCCTCGTGACAACAGCAGCGATCGGCTTGGGTCCGCTGCTGAGGCTCAGCGAGATCCTGCCGAGAAAGGTGAACCGCTCATGGACCTGGAACAGCACCGCCACCGCATCTGCCGCACGGTCGCCGTCGGTGACCCGAAGTGTCGGGTGGCGCTCCCGAAAGCCGGTCAGAGCCACTTTGGCTGCACTGCGGGCGTAATGCAGGGCTCCGAAGCCGACTTTGGCCAGCGGTCTGCGCTCCGACTCCTGGATGACCTCGGCATCGAAGCCAATGCCGGCGGCGAAGGTCGCCACGTGGTGCCTCATCGTTCCGGTCCCTTCCCTGAGCGCCAGGGTTGGGAGGCGGTGGGTCCCAGTCGCCCGCACCAGCGCCTCGGCGGCGGCACGGGGCCGTGTTGGAATTCCGGCGATTCTCCCCAGGACGTTGCTGGTTCCTGCGGGGATGATCCCGAGCGCCGTCGACGTGCCTGCGATGGCGTTGGCCACTTCGTGGGCGACGCCATCGCCACCCATCGCCACCACGACGTCGAATCCCTCGGCGGCGGCGGCGGCCGCTTCGGTCCGTGCCCGGGCGGGTCCGTCGGGCCAGACGGCGGTGATGTGAAACTCGCGTTCGAGGATCTCCGCTACGTCTCTGTGGAGCGAAGCGGTGAAGCCCGACGCGGCGGGGTTGGCGACGAGGAGCAGGCGTCGCATCAGTGGAGCGTACCGGTGGCTGCGCGGGAGCAGGCCCCCGGTACCCTGACCTGATGAGCCGATACCGGGATCGAGTCGAGGCGGGGCGGTCTCTCGGAGGCCTGCTCCTTCACCTCCATGGGTCTCACCCGCTGGTGCTGGGCATTCCCCGCGGCGGTGTGGTCGTCGCCGCCGAGGTCGCCAGGGTGGTGGATGGCGAGCTCGGGTGCACGGTCGCCGCCAAGGTAGGCGCCCCGTGGAGTCGGGAGCTCGCCATCGGCGCCGTCACCCCGGACGGAGCGCCCCTGCTCGACAGTGAGATGATCCGCCGGATGCGGCTCGATCGCGACGAGGTGAATGCCGAGGTCGAGCGGTCTGTGGCCGAGCTCGAGCGGCGCCGTCGGCTCTATGCCTCTGATGATCCGGACGCCGCCGGGCGGACCGTGGTGGTTGTCGACGACGGCGTCGCCACCGGAGCGACCCTGCGCGCCACGCTGGGATATGTGCGCCGGCTGGAGCCGAAGCAACTCGTGTGTGCGGTCCCCGTCGGGCCCCCGGCCACGATCGATCTCCTGGCTTTCGAGGCGGATGAGGTCGTATGTCCGCTCCAGCCGGATCGGTTTCGGGCGGTTGGAGAGTGGTACGACGACTTCCGTCAGACCTCCGACGACGAGGTAGTGGCGCTTCTCGCCGGCTGACGGCAGTTCCTGTCACACCGGGGCCGTATTTTTTTCGCCATGGAAGCGCTTCTCTTGCGATCTGAGCCCGTCACCGAAGCGGTGGCGATGCTGGTCGACCTCGGTGCAAGCATCGTGCAGCGCTGTGACCTGCCTTCGTGCGAGGTGTGCGGCCCGGTGCTGGACGCCGCGGCCGTAGAGCGTCCGCAGATAGGCGGACGCTCTCTGGCGATGCTGATGGCTCTTCGCCGTAGGGCTCATCGCTGGTCTTGGCTCCGGTGTTCGAGTCCTCCTCGGCCTCGAACCCCTCCGCATGGTTGTGCCGCCCTGCGGGCGGCGCTGTGTACTACGGCCCGGGGCCCCCAACCCCAGGCCGCCGAGTCCGCGCCTATCGGCGCGCCCTCTTAGCCTCAGGGCGATTCGGGTGACTGGTAGCGTCGCCCGGTGGACACGACCTGGCGCCCCTCGCGACTCTCCGTGGCGTCGTGGACTGTCTACGACCTCGCCAACACGATCTTCGCCCTCGGCGTGGGATCTCTCTACTTCGCCGACTGGCTGACGGAGAACGTCACCGGCCTGCCGGTCTTCTTCGAGCGGTTCGACGAGCCGGTTGATCTGGCGCTGGCGATGGCCCTCGACGTCGCCATGGTGGTCGTCATACTGCTTGGGCCGTGGATCGGAGCCCGCAGCGACCATCGGGGTCGGCGCATTCCCTACCTGGTTCCGATGACATTGGTGGCAGTTGTGCCCACGTTCTTCATCGCCTCGGTCGGGGTGACCGGCTCGCTCGGCCTGTTTGCGATTGCTCTGGTCGGCTTCAACCTTGGGTCGGTCGTGTACGACGCCCTGCTGCCCGATGTCTCCACCCCGGAGACCGTGGGCCGCATTTCCGGCGTCGGGATCGGGGTCGGTTACCTGGGGTCCTTCGTGGCGGTCCTGCTCGGGGTGGCGCTGCTCGACGATTACGGCGAGGCCGCCGTGTTCAAGGCGATTGCCGTGCTCTTCCTGCTCTTCGCGCTGCCCACCTTCTTCTTCGTCAAGGAGCGGCCCCGGCTCCCCGAACCGGGGCCGCCCCCATCACTGCGGGCAAGCGCCCGGCGATTGATCGAGGCCTGGCGCCGGGCTCAGGGCTACGAAGGCGTGACCCGTTTCCTGGTGGGCCGCTTCTTGTATACCGACGCGGTCAACACGCTCATCGGGGGCTTTCTGACGATTTACGTGATCGAGGAGTTGGGATTCGAGGACAGCCAGGTCCAGGGGCTTTTGGCGGTGGCGATCGTGGGCGCGATCGCCGGAGGAGTTGGAGGAGGCCGCTTGGTCGACCGGCGCGGGCCGCGTTGGCTGCTCCACGGCGTGCTCTGGATATGGGTGGTGGCGATGAGCCTCGGTATCGTCGCCGGGGCGGCCACCGTCGAGCTGCTCATCTGGCCGCTGGGCGTGCTCGGAGGTCTCGCCCTCGGAGCCACCTGGGCCGCCGACCGCGTGTACATGCAGCGAATCTCGCCGCCTCGCCACTTGGGTGAGTTCTACGGCCTGTATGCGACGGTGGGCCGTTTCGCCACGATCCTGGGTCCCTTGCTGTGGGGGCTCATCGTGACGGTGGCCGGCCTGCCGCGCGAGCTGGCGATGGGAGCACTTCTGCTGTTCATACTCGCGGCCCGGGCCGTGCTGCAGGGCGTCGACGACACCCCGCGAGATTGGGACGAGGCAGACCTGACGGCGTAGCCCGTTTCCCATTTTCCGACGCCGCTTCTTCCTAACGCGCAATACCTAATACCCAACACCTACACAAACTCCAGCCTGGTCTCGATCTCGATCTGCGGCGAGATGCTCCGCGCCACCGGGCACTTCTCCGCATGGAATCCGAGTACCCGCTCCACGGTCTCCTTCTGGTCGTCCGTCACCCCGGACAACCGGTAGTCGACGGTGATCTTGCGGACGATCAACACCCGGTCCTCCGAATACACGTCACCGACCGCCTCCGCCGACAACGGTCCGTCCGTTGCCTTGATGCCGCGCGCCTCCAGCGCGCCCCGCAGGGTTCCCGTCAGTCACCCTGCTGCGGCCGCCACCAGGTAGTCGATGGTCGCGGTGGTCGGCGGCCAGTCCTCGGAGCTGATGCCGTAGTGCTCGGCGATGGCGTCGTGGACGCCGAAGGTGATCGGGCCTTCATGCCCGGGTACGTAGGCGCGTCGCATTGGGCCTCCGTAGGGCTCGATCCGGACCCGGGATCGATAGACCGGTTCTGTCATGGGCACCTCCTCGGCCGCAGGCTATCGACGCACCCGGGTCCCTGCCGACCCGCGATACTTGGGACCGTCACCGACGAGGAGTCGTATGTTCGAGCCGTACTACCCCGAGCCCTATTCGGACTTCACCGTTCCCGCCAGCAAGGCCGCCTACGAGCTCGCTCTCGCCGGGGTGTCCGAGCGCTTCGGAGCTTCCTATCCGCTGATCATCGGCGGCGAGGCGGTCGAGACCGGCAGCAAGATCGAGAGCGTCAATCCCTCAAAGCCGGAGGAGGTCGTCGGGGTCACCTCTTCGGCGGGGGTCGAGGAGGCGGGGCGAGCGCTTCAGGCCGCCTCGGTCGCCTTTGCGTCGTGGTCTGTGGTGTCTGCGGAGTTCCGCGCCCGGCTCGGGGTGCGGCTCGCTGCGATCATGCGGGCCCACAAGTACGAGCTCGCCGCCATCCAGACCTTCGAGGCGGGGAAGAACTGGACCGAGGCGGAGGGCGACGTCGCCGAGGCGATCGACTTCGTCGAATACTACGCCCGGCAGGCGGTTCGCCTCGCCGCACCGGTGGAGGTCGTGCACCGGCCCGGGGAGGAGAACGAGTCGCACCTGATCCCGATGGGAGCCGGCGTGGCCATCCCGCCGTGGAACTTCCCGCTGGCGATCCTGGTCGGTATGGCGATCGGTCCCGTGCTCGCCGGCAACACGATCGTGATCAAGCCGGCCTCGAACACTCCGGTCATCGGGGCGAGGTGGATGGAGATGGTGGCCGACGCCGGGTTCCCGCCAGGGGTCATCAACTACATCCCGGGTCCCGGCGGCGGGATCGGTGACTATCTGGTCGATCATCCGCAGACCCGTTTCATCAACTTCACCGGTTCCAAGGAGGTCGGGCTCCGGATCGCCGAGCGGTCAGCCGTCGTCCACGAAGGGCAGAAGTGGCTCAAGCGGGCCTATATGGAGATGGGCGGCAAGGATGCGATGATCGTCGACGAGACGGCCGATCTCGACGGTGCCGTGGCCGATGCGGTCCGCAGCGCCTTCGGCTTCCAGGGGCAGAAGTGCTCCGCCGCCTCGCGGCTCATCCTGGTGGACGACGTCTACGACCGGGTGCTCGATGGCGTGGTCGAGGCCGCCGGGTCGCTTCAGGTGGGCCCTGCCGCGGAGAACCACCCGGTGGGTCCGGTCATCTCGGATGCCCAGCATCGGTCGATCATGGACGAGATAGCCAAGGGGCGCGAGGAGGCGGATCTCGTCGTCGGGGGAGAGGCCATCGCCGGTGGCTATTACCTCCAGCCGACGGTGTTCGCCGGGGTGGACCGCGAGGGCCGGCTGGCCCAGCATGAGATCTTTGGACCGGTGCTCTCGGTCATCAGGGCCGCCGACTTCGACGATGCGCTCGACATCGCCAACGGCACCGAGTTCGGCCTCACCGGCGGCCTGCATTCGCGCAACCGGGAGCGGATCGAGCAGGCTCGGGCCGAGTTCCACGTCGGCAACCTGTATATAAACCGCAAGATCACCGGCGCCCTTGTCGGGATTCAGCCCTTCGGCGGGTTCAACATGTCGGGCTCCAATGCCAAGGCGGGTGGTCCCGACTATCTCAGGCTGTTCATGGAGATGAAGACGGTGGCCGAGCGATGGCTGAGTTAGTGCCCTGACCGGCAACGTTTGCCGCGTTCAGGACGTAGAACACAGCGCCGCCGGAGGCGGCACAACCATGCGGAGGCGCCTCGGGGCCGAACAGGACCCGAGCGCCGTAGCTAAGACCGGAGCCAGATCCCTGCCTCGCCCTCAACATCGCCAACGTCACCGGACAGGGCACTATCGGCGGGCTCAGAATCGGTGGCAATCGGTAACCGGCAACCGGTATTCAGAATCGTCCCGAGTCTCGTCGGCTGGGGGTGCGATCCAACCGCTGCTACAGTTGCCGGTGCATCAACTCGTGGGGTTCCCCCGTTCGGCTTCGATCGTTCAAACGGTTCCTTGGCGATGGCGATGCGTTGGTAACGATTGGAAAAGGTGAGATGAATCTGTACGTGGGGAACCTTCCCTTCAGCACGAACTCCGACGACCTCGAGCAGCTGTTTGCCGCCCACGGCACGGTGAGCTCGGCCCAGGTCCTCCTGGACCGCGACACGGGCCGCTCGCGCGGCTTCGGGTTCGTGGAAATGGACAGCGACGACGAGGCTCGGGCCGCCATTGAGGCGCTCGACGGCAAGGATGTCGACGGCCGCAACATCAAGGTCAACGAGGCGAAACCGCGTCGCTAGGGCCGGTTTCGATAGAGCAAGTGGAGGCGCCCTTCGGGGCGTCTCTGCCGCGTCAGACGCCGAATCGCAGCACGTAGCGCGAGATGGCAACGAAATGGATGCCGGATGCCGCCACGACGAGCACGTGGAACAGTTCGTGGTACGAGAACACCCTGGGCCACATCCGCGGTCTCTCGGTGACCAGGAGGATCATCCCCACGGTGTAGAGCAGTCCACCGAGCCCCATGAGTAGCAGCGCCGTCCACGGCAGCCGTCCGCTGAGCGGCCAGAGGAGCAATAGGGCAAGCCATCCCTGTGTCGTCTGCAGGGCCACCGATAGCGACCGGGAAGGCCGGGATCGCACCGTCTTTTCGAGCGCTCCGACGGCGACGATGCCCCACTGCACCGCGAGAGTCGACCATCTCAGCCACCCCTCGAGGACGATGGCGGCGAGCGGGGTGAACGTCCCCGCGATGAGGACGTAGATCATGACGTGGTCGAGGCGCTGCATCCGCCTCTTGTACACCTCACGCCACGGGATCGAGTGGTAGAGCGACGAGACCGTGAACAGCCCGACCAGGCTGAGCCCGAACACGACCAGCGAAGCGCGACGCCAAGCACCTCCGGGAGCGATGAGGAGGAGGATCACCGCCCCGACCAGGGAGGCCACGGCCGCCGAGCCGTGGAGAAACCCTCGGACCGGGTGGGTCATCTTGCCGAGCCGGATTCGGTCGTACACCGGCCGCACGCTAACCGGGCGGCCGCCCAATCTGTTCCAAGAGCGTCCGCGAATAGGCGGACGCTCTTGGGCGATGCTGATGGCTCTTCGCCGTACGGCTCATCGCTGTGCGGCCCGGGGCCCCAGCCCCAGGCCGCCGAGTCCGCGCCTATCGGCGCGCCCTCTTAACCGCCGATGTAGGACATCTCGATGCGCTGCCATCCGGCGGTCTCCGAGGACCGCAGCTCTGAGTACCGGTCTTCGCGCCCCTTCCAGACCGCGCCGATGAGGGCTGCCAGATCGGCATCGCTCCCCCCGGAGCGGAGTAGTTCGCGCAGGTCGTGGCCGCCGGTGGCGAACAGGCACGTGTAGAGGGAACCCTCGGCCGACAAGCGCAAGCGGGAGCAGTTGCCGCAGAACGGGGCCGTTACAGAGGCGATGACCCCGATCTCGCCGGCGCCATCGCGGTAGCGGTACCGTGTGGCCACCTCTCCGGAATGGGCCGGGGGGACCGCCTCGAGCGGCCAGGCATGGTCGATCTGCCGGATGATCTCGGCGGCGGGGACGACGTCGTCCATCCGCCATCCGTTGGTGTTGCCGACATCCATGTACTCGATGAACCGCACGATGTGGCCGGTGCCGCGGAAGTGGTCGGCCATCTCGATCACTTCGTCGTCGTTGACGCCCCGCTTGACCAGCACGTTGACCTTGACCGGCGTCAAGCCGGCATCGTTGGCAGCGTCGATGGCTTCGAGAACGCTCGCGACCCGGTATCCGACGTCATTCATCGCTCCGAACGTGGCATCGTCGAGCGAGTCCAGGCTCACCGTCACCCGATCGAGCCCGGCTTCGGCCAGTACCGAGGCCTTACGCGCGAGGAGCGACCCGTTGGTGGTGAGTGTGACCTCGTCGATGTCATCGAGCCGGCGCAGGGCGGCCACCAGCGTTTCCAGCTCGCGGCGCAGCAGCGGCTCGCCGCCGGTGAGTCGAATCCGGGTGGCTCCGAGGGCAGATGCGACCTGCGCCACCCTGGTGATCTCTTCGAACGTCAGTAGGTCGGACCGCGGCAAGAAGCGGTACCCGGGCCCGAACACCTGTTTCGGCATGCAGTAGGGACAGCGGAAGTTGCAGCGGTCGGTGACCGAGATCCGCAGATCCCGAAGCGGGCGGTGCAGGCGGTCGGTCAGCGGCTGAGGCACGACCAGTAGGGTACCCGGGCGTCGCAGCAAGGCTTCACGGCCTTTTGGCCGTGCCCAAGTCACTCGCGGTGCGAAATAGATGGTGGGTCGAGCACGCAGGAGGTGCCGAATGCCGGTAGTCGGAATGCTCGGTCCGCCGGAGATCATCGTGATCGTGGTCGTGCTGGTGCTGCTGTTCGGCGCCAAGCGGCTCCCCGAGCTTGCCAGGAGCCTGGGCTCGAGTGCCCGCGAGCTCCGCAAGGGGCTTGCCGAGGGGGCCGAGGAGGATGAAGGAGAGGCCGTCGAATGAATCTGGAGCACCTGCCGGAGATCTACACCAGGTTCCGAGAGGCATTCCCCGATCTGGTCGACGCGATCGACGGGCTCGGGGCGGCTTCCGACGCCGCCGGCCCTCTCGACGAGAAACAGCGCCGCCTGGTCAAGCTGGCCATCGCCGTCGGAGCCCAGGCCCCGGGGTCGGTTCGCTCCAACGTGCGACGGGCGCTGGCGGCCGGGGCAACCTCCGACGAGATCCTGCACATCGTGACGCTTGCGGTGGCGACGCTGGGGCTCTCTGCTTCGGTCGCCGCATACGGCTGGGTGTCCGAGGTCCTCGACCGGGCCTGACCCGCCTTCGATCTGGCCGGGGGGGAGGTTCGCGCTCCTCCCGACCGATCCGGCCACGGTTGCCGAAGCGTCTTCGGAACGGGGACTTTCGGCCCTGCTCGCCGCTCGATAACTTTGTGAAAGTCTACGCAATCGCTTGTGAATGATTGCGCAAGCGCGGGAGGGGAGAAGGTAATGACCCTGTCATGAGGGGTGTCAACACCCACATATGAGGGGATCGGTCACGACCACGCAGGAGGTGGGCACGTGAAGATCACGCGGCGGCGATTCGTCCAGGGCTCGGCGGCGGCGGGGGCCGCATTCGCCGGGAGGAGATACCTCTTCGGCGACCTGGAGTCGGTGAGATCGGCAGCGGCAGGAACCGGGGTGACCACCGAGGTCCCGCTGGTCGAGGATTTCATCCCCACGACCTGCTGGGTGGGCAAGCAGGACTGCGGGATCATGGCCCGCCGGATCGACGGAAGGGTGGTCAAGTTCGAGGGGCTCGCCGCCCACCCCAGGAATCAGGGAAAGCTGTGTCCCAAGGGCCAGGCACAGATCGTCTCGATCTATGACCCCAACCGGGTCAAGACTCCGCTGATCCGGACCAACGCCAAGGGCACGACGGGCGAGTGGCGCGAGGCCACCTGGGACGAGGCGCTGGCGCTCACCGCGGAGAAGGTCAATGAGGTCCGGGCCCGGAACCCCAAGATGGTTCTGTGGCAGAAGGGCCGCAGCAAGGCCAAGAAGTTCTACGACGATGCCTTTGTCAAGGCGATCGGCTCCTCCAAACTGGGCCACGGGGCGTACTGCTCCGACACCGGCTACCGGGCGATGGAGTACACGATCGGCCTCCACGGAGTGCAGCACCCCGATATGCGGTCCACCAACCTGGTGCTGGCCTGGGGCTGGAACATCACCAACGCCGGCGGCAACAAGTTCTGCTGGCTGACGTGGCCGCAGCAGCTGGTGGCCGCCCGGGAGCGCGGGATGAAGGTGGTGCACATTGACCCCCGGCTGCGTCCTGCCGGTCATTTCGCCGACACCTGGCTCCCCATCAAGCCCGGGACCGATCTGGCGCTGGCGCTGGCGCTGTGCCGGCAGCTGATCGAGATGGGCTATCTCGATCGGCCCTACCTCACCAAGTACACCAACTCCCCCTATCTGGTCGGCGACGGCGGCACCGTCCTCCGGCTCGGTGAGGGCGACGAGGCGGTAGAGGCGGTGTGGGACCCGGCGGCGGGTGCTCCTGTGATGGCCGGGTCGGTCGAGTCGCCGGCGCTCGAGGGTACCTTCGAGTATGGGGGTGCCTCCTACACCACGGCGTTCGATCTGTTCAAGGCGCACGTGGTGGGGTCCACGCCGGAGTGGGCCGCCGAAATCACCGGGTTGGCCGCCGACGACATCCTCCAGCTGGCCCGGGAGATCGGGGAGAACGCCATGATCGGCTCCACCACGGTGGTGGACGGGGTCGAGATCCCGTACCGGCCGGTGGCGATGATGTCCTACCACATGGCCCAGCAGGAGCTTGGTTTCCAAACGACCCGGGCGATGACGATGGTGATGATGCTGGTCGGAGCCGTCGGAGCCGTCGGCGGCCTCATGAGCGACTTCTCGTGGAAGATCCACAAGAACTACGAGCCGTTCGGAGACCTCGAGGTCAGGGATCCCCCGTACGACTTCACGCTCAAGCACAGCAAGTACTTCCCGATCAACAGCGGCTACCCCGGCATGGTGGCCAAGGTCATGGCCGACCCGGATCGCTACGGCGTGGAGGAGATCCCCGAAGTGGCCATCCTCCACATGGTCAACCCGGTCACATCGTTCCCCGACCGCAGGACGATCATGGAGGGCTACGACAAGTTCAAGTTCGTGGCGGTGATCAGTCCATGGCTCTCGGAGACCGCCGACTACTACGCCGACGTGGTGCTGCCGGCGGCGACGATCGAGAAGTACGAGGGTCCGAGCAGCGCCACCGACGGCTACATCGATGCCACCACCATTCGTATCCCTCCGATGGACCCGCTCTTCGAATCGAAAGGCGAAATTGACATCTACCTCGATCTCACCGAGGCCATCGGCACTTTGTACGAAGAGGGCGGGTACCTGGACCAGGTGAACAAGGCACTCGAGCTGGAAGGGGAGTTTGCTCTCCCGCTCGACACCAAGCCCAAGGTGCGCGAGATCTTCGACCTCTGGGCCCGGTCCCAGGGAGTCGACGGCGTGTCCTACTTCGAGCAGAACGGCGTGCTGGTCAAGGGCCCGATCCCGCCGACCAAGCGGTATGGGTACGCGGTGGATCCGCCTTTCGGCGGGGCGGTGCACCGGCTGTACGGCGAGAGCCTGCTGAAGGCGCAGCGGGCGATGCGAGGAAAGGGGGCCGATGAGATCTACTGGCAGGACTACACCCCCTTCCCAACGTGGCGCGACCTGACCTTCGAGCAGTCTCCTTCCGAGTACGACCTGACGCTGATCAGCTACAAGCAGGTCGAGCACAAGCAGTCGAGGACCAGCTTCTTTCCTTTGTTAGCAGAGCTCTCGCCCGGGTCGCGGGTGGACATGAACCCGGCCACGGCCGCGGCCCGGAGCATCGAGCACGGTGACGAGGTCTGGGTCGAGTCGCACAACGCCGTTACCGGGGAGACTCGGAAGATCAAATCTCGGGCGGCGATCACCTCGGCGATCCGACCCGACACAGTGGGGATGCCGCATCACTTCGGTATGTGGACCCACCCGGTGAACGAAGGCCAGGGGTCGTCACCCAACGAGATCTTCTACACCGGCGAGGGCTACTCGGCCCAGACCGCCGATCAGTCGTTTCACGTGAAGGTTCGGGTGTACCCGTTCGGAGAGGGGGCCTGACATGGTGAAGTACGCCATGGCGGTCGACCTCGACAGGTGCCAGGGCTGCAGGGCATGCATGGAGGCGTGCAAGATCGAGAACAACACGGTCGAGTCCGTGTTCTGGATGTACGTCTTCAGGCTGGAGAGCGGGGAGTACCCGGACACCAAGATGTCCTTCCTCCCCCGTCCCTGCCAGCACTGTGACAACGCACCTTGCGTCAAGGTCTGTCCCGTCGGGGCAAGGTTCAAGCGAGAGGACGGCCTGGTGCTCACCGATTTCGATCGGTGCATCGGGTGCCGGTACTGCGAGCTGGCCTGCCCGTACGGGGTCAACTACTTCAATTGGGCCAAGCCCGAGAAGCGCTACTACCTCGACTTCGATGATCCGGACCTCGAGCGAGTCACCGGAGGGGCGATGCCTCCCTACGAGAACCCGGACCTCGATCGGCTGTACGGCGAGGAGCAGCGGCGCACCGCAGGCGGTGGTCACTTCAAGGGCGTGATGGAGAAGTGCACGTTCTGCGTGCACCGGATCGACAAGGGTCTCGACCCGGCGTGCGCGGCGAACTGCCCCGTGCAGGCGCTGGTCTTCGGCGATCTCGAGGACAGGGACAGCAGGATCGCCGAGATGGTCAACGAGCGCCCGCACTTTCGCCTACTGGAGGAGGTCGGCACCCAGCCGAGCGTCCTCTACTTCGGGGGGGCCGCCCCCACCGAGGACAGCAAGGAGATCGAAACCGTGAAGGCGAGGGTCTGACATGGCGACAGCGACACACGACGCAACGCTTCCCCGCGGTGTCGGGCGACTGACCCGGGGCTGGGTGGTCTTCGTCATCGCGATGGTGGCGGTCTCCGGCTTGGGGTGGTACGCCTACATCCGGGAGTTCACCGAGGGCATGACCGTCACCGGCATGCGCAATGTCGGCACGATGGGTGGAGCGACCTGGGGGCTGTACATCACGTTCGTGGTGTACTTCATCGGCGTCAGCTTTGCCGGCATCGCGATCGCGGCGGTCATCCGCTTGTTCAATCTCGAAAGGCTGCGTCCGCTGGCCCGGATGGCTGAAGTCTTGACAGTGGTGAGCCTGGTGCTCGGTGCGATTGCGATCGTCGCCGACCTCGGGCAGCCGTTCCGAGGGATCATCAACCTGTTCCGGTACGCACGGCCCCAGTCGCCCTTCTTCGGAACGTTCACGATGGTGATCGCCGGATACTTGTTCGCCAGCCTCGTGTACCTGTGGCTGACCAGCCGACGTGACGCCGCTTTGCTTGCCAAGCAGCCGAGCCGGCTGCGTTGGCTCCACCGCTTCGTCGCCGCCGGATACAGGGACACTCCCGCGGAGCGAGAGCGGCATTCCAGGGCGACGTTCTGGCTGGCGATCTTCATCCTGCCGATGCTCGTGATCGCCCACTCGACACTCGGGTTCGTGTTCGGGCTCCAGGTGGGCCGGCCCGGCTGGTACAGCGCCCTCCAGGCTCCGGCGTTCGTCGTGCTGGCCGGCGTCTCAGGAACGGGATTGCTGATCGTGCTGGCTGCGATCGTGCGCAAGGTGCTGAACCGCGAGGCCGGCCTCACCGAATACGTGTTCGGCTGGCTGGGCCGGTTCATGATGCTCCTGCTCATGGTGTATGTGTACTTCATGGTGACGGAGCTGCTCACGGCGACGTATGCCGGCAGTGAGCGTGAACTCCAAGTCACCAGAGAGATGCTGTGGGGTGAGTACTCCTGGATCTTCTGGACCTCGGTGGCCCTGCTGGTGTTGCCGCTGATCGGCCTGGTGTTCCAGGCGATTCGCCGGTCTTGGTCGATCGGCTGGCTCGTGGCGAGCGGCGTCGCGGTGAATTTTGCCGCCGTCGGAAAGCGGTATCTGATCGCGGTGCCGTCGCAGACCCACGGGCAGCTGCTCCCGTACGCCGGGGGTTCCTATTCGCCCTCGTGGATCGAGTTCGCTGTGGTGGCGAGTCTCATTGCGTTTGGGGCGCTGGTAATCGGCGTCTTCATGAAGGTACTACCGATCGTCGAGATCGAGGACGAGGAGGTCTCACATGCGTAAGGGCTTGACCATCGGGATGATCGTGGCGGGCGTCGCCCTCATGGCGATCTCGTACTTCGGCCTCACCGCCCCCTGGGGCGCCGAGAGCGTCGCCAACAGCGAGCCGCGGATGCAGTTCGCCCCGCTCGTGTTTGTAATCGGGGTGATGATGGCGTTCGGCTCGGCCGTCGTGTACGAACTGCTGCCGGACGGGTCCGATCGAGAGTGGGCACCTGAGCCATGAGTGTCGAGATGGGGTCGTTGACAGGTAGCGACCTTGCCCGCATCAGGCAGGGTTGTTACCGCGTCCTGGCCGCCGGATACGGCCGACCCTCGCCGGAGCGCACCGGGCAGATAGGCGCCGGCCTGGACGCGCTGGAGGAGATGGGGTTGGGTGTCTTCTCCTTCGCCCAGCCGCTGCGGAGCTGGGATCACGCCCTGGCCGCGGTGGCGCCCGACGCGGTGGCGACGGAGTACGTCCGCCTCTTCGGGTCGGGCATGGACGGCGCGCTCTGCCCTCCGATCGAATCCCAGCACCTCGGAGCCAACCTGGCCGGCGACCCGGCACGCCATGCCGGCAGGATCGAGGACCTGATGCGTCGCAGCGGCTTCGAGGCCCGGAGCGACGACCGTCCTCCGGATCATTTGATCGTGGAGCTGGAGCTGGCGTCGGCACTGTGCGCCTCGGAGGCAACGGCCCGCGCCCGCGGCGATTCGGGCCGCCGGTGGCTGGAGTCGCAGCAAGAGCTGGTTGTTGTTTTCGCCATGTGGGTCCCCGGGTTTGCCGGCACGGTTGCCGAGCGCGACCAGTCGGGTGTGTTCGCGGCTCTGACGGCGGCCACGACCGCCTTCGTGCTCCACGAGCACGATCTCGTGCGGGTGCTGCTCGAGGCGAGCGGTGAGGATCCCCAGTGAAGTGGATCGTCTGCTCCGACCGGGTCGCATGGGCCGAGATAGGCCTCGACGTCGTCGAGCAACCCGGCTGGTGTCGGGACCCGGTGATCCCCGATGGAGACGACTTGGGCTTCATCGGATGCGAGGAGGATCTCAACCGGCACCACTTCGAGCGGCGGCTCCGGGCGGCGGGCTTCGATCCTCTCGGGATTCCGCTGGTGCGCTTGTCGGGGGTCGATCGCGCCTCGAGGAACCGGGTTCGGGCGAGGGTGGCAGTCGCCTCGGCCCGGGCCGCGGTGTTTCCGGGGAGCGGGCCCGAGCACCTCAAGCCGGTCATGCCCCCGGTCGTGTCCCGCCGCTCGTTCCTCTCGTTCCGGCTGCCCGCCTACCGCACCGTGCCGCATCCCGACGCAGCGATATGTGGCGCGGCCGACGGCTGTCGTGCCTGCGTCGACATCTGCCCGCACGGTGCCCTCGACTGGTCCCGCGGTGCGATCGATCATGATCGCCTGGCATGTGCCGGTTGCGGCAGGTGCATCACTGCCTGCCCCATCGGCGCCATGGTGAACCCGGCTTACACCCCCGCCCAGCTTCAAGCGGAGGTGGTGGCACTCGCTTCCAACTCGGCGGACCCCTTTGGCGTGATGCTGCACTGCGCGCGCACGGCGGTTCCGGGCGCCCGGCTCGGTTGGTTCAATATGGCCGTGCCCTGTGTGGGGATGCTGCCGGCACACTGGATTCTGGCGCCGCTGCTCGAGGGAGCCGCCGCGGTGTCCGTGGCCCCATGCGGCTGCGGCCAGGAATTGGATGCGTCCGATCGGGCTGCTGCGGCTGTGACCGGTGCCCGTGACTGGCTCCGCGCCGCAGGGTGGGAGGACACCGCCGACCGGGTCGCCGACTCGCCGACCGAATCGCTGCCGGAGCCCATCGAGGTCGACGCTTCCCGGTCGGGGTTCGACCCCGCCGGAGCGGGTGTCGTCGCTGCCGCTTTCGGTCAGGTCGTCTGGCAGAGCGAATCGGCGCCGATGGGGATCGTCACCATCGACGACGAGGTGTGTACGGGGTGCGAGATGTGCGCCACGGTTTGCCCCTCGAACGCCCTCGTGTCTGTGGCCACAGAGGAGTCCCTCACGATCACCTTCCACCCCTCCGTCTGCACCGCGTGCGGGCAATGCCTGGCGCGCTGTCCTGAAGCCGGTGCGGTCCGGCTGCGCCGCACGGTCGACGCCGACGAGCTCGCCGTGGGCGGTCGCAGCCTGGTGGTGCACACCCTGGCCAGCTGCATCCGCTGTGACGGGACGGTGGCTCCTCAGGCAGCGCTCGATCGCATAGCCGGGCTGCTCGGGGACGATGCGACCACCCTCAAGCAGGTGACGTTGCTCTGCCTCGACTGCCGGGGCACGACGATGGTCTTCTGAGCATGCTTGTCAGCTCTTCGCCTGGGGAGCCCGTCGAGTCCGCCCCTAACGGCGCGCCCTCCTAATCCCCGAGATAGCGGAGCCGGTCCACGACCGCTCCTGCGGCGTCGAGCAGCAGGACCGTGTCCCCCGAGTTGGTCCACACGGTGCCGTCGGCGCACCAGTACAGCTCGGGTGGCGCATCCTCGCCGCAGCCCGATCGCACCGTCACGATCTCGCCGGTGCCGAGGACGAATCCCTCGGGGAAGGTGAAGCGGTGGGTCGAGGACTCGTCGCGCAGCATCCATCCGGTGAGGTCGATTGCAGCCCCCTCGTTGGCTATCGCCACGAACTCGCCGTTGGGGTTGCGGTCGTCCCTGCCCGGCGCGTCGGGCTCTATGGCCCATATCCTGACCCCGGAGCCTTCGCCGGTGGATCCGCAGACGGTGGGGCTCCACAGCCCGCGTTCCAGCGCCACCGCTTCCTCCTCGGCGGCCAGGAAGTCCGGCAGCTGGTCGTGGTTCGTGGCGACGGTCAAAGCGTGACCTTCGATGATCAGCTGCCGGTTGACGTTGCTGGGGCCGGCGTAGACGTACGCCAGCAGCCGATCGAACTGATCCCTCTCTTCTCCGACGATCGTGAGTGTCTGGCCGGCGACCGCGGTCTCCAGGGCGCGGCGCGCTTCGTCGGCCCAGCACTCGCCGCGCTCGGGGGCGTTGATCCCGAGCAGACGAACCTCCACCTCACCGCCGCCGGCCGCGACCCGCAGGGAGTCGCCGTCGAGGACGACCGGCGCGGTGGCCGGTGTGCCGCTCGGTGTCGTTTCCGCGGTCGTCGTCGTCGTGATGGCGGTGCCCCCGGTCGGAGTGCAGCCCGCCAGCACGAGGGTGAGGATTGCGATTGGTCGCCGCACTACGGCGACGCTACCGCAGGAAGAACCGTTTCCAGGTCGATCCGGAGCGACGGTGGCTCGATGGGGGAGAGGAGACCCCGCCCGCCGCCAAGGACCGCACGGCGGCGGCGCCTCCCGCGGGGAATCGGAGCGACGTCATGGGCGGAGCCTCCTTCCGGCCTCGGCTGTCCACCAGCGTCGGGCAGGGCTGTCAACCGGAATGGACCCGGTCGGTTAAAGGTCTGTGAGACTGGGACCGAATCGAGATGGGGACGGAAGGCGCGGAACATGCCCTTTGCCAAGGTCAACGGGAACATGCTCTTCTACCGCGAGGTCGGTGATGGCCCGCTGGCGCTGTTCGTCCACGGCTTTCCGCTCGATCACAGCCTGTGGCTCGATCAGCTCAAGGGTCTTGCCCATGTGCGACGGTGCGTGGCGGTGGATCTGCGCGGCTTCGGCAAGTCCGACCCCACGGTGGATCCGGTTCTGAGCATGGAGATGCTGGCCGACGACCTCGCCGGCACCATCGATGCCCTCGGCGCCCAACAGGCCGACGTCGTGTCGCTGTCGATGGGGGGATACGTGGCTCTGGCGCTCTATGAACTCCGGCCCGCCCTGGTGCGAAGCCTGACACTCATCGACACTCGGGCTGCAGCAGACACGCGGGAGGCCAGAGCCGGCCGGGACGCCCTGGCCGATCGCCTACTCGACAAGGGCCGTTCGGCGGTGGCGTCCGAACTGATTCCGGCGCTTCTCGGCAGGACGCCATCGCACAGGTCTCAGGCGCGTCTGCGGTCGATGATCGAAGGGACGAGGTACGAGACCTTCGTCGCCGCCTTGGCCGGGATGAAGGATCGTCAGGATCGGACGTCCCTACTCCCCATGATCGAGGTGCCGACCCTTGTCGTCGGCGGCGAGGAAGACGCCCTGATCCCGGAGGCGGATGTCCGAGCCCTGGCCGAGGCGATTCCGGGGGCCCGCCTGGCCATCGTCGCCGGTGCCGGGCACCTTCCTCCGATCGAGCAGCCCGATCTCCTCAATCAGGCGCTCATCGAGCTCTTCGAAGGACGCAAGGTGGTGTGGTGGAGGTAGTTGGCCGTTAGCCCTTGGCCCTTGGCAAGACGGAGGCGCAGCGCCTCGCTTCACTCGACGGGCAATTGCCGTTGCGAGTCGCCGATCCGCGTTTCCCGTCGCCCGTCTCCCGTTTCCCGAATCGTCTCGTTCCCGCGCGTCGGGGACGATCCCAGGTCGGAACGATTGGTTCCGGGATGCGGGGAACTGGAAACGGGAAACGGATAGTCGCTCGTCGCCGATGGCCGATGGCTCTCTTACGCCTCGGCAACCTCGGCGTCCACTCCGTCGAACTTCCAGCGATCGCGGCTCGATCTTGCCTCGTCGACGTTCACCCGGGACAGCAAGATCATCCCCAGGACGAAGAACACGGCGATTGAGAGGATGGCGGGCCGTCCCGATCCGGTCGCACTCGAGATGATTGCGAAGATGAGCGGGCCCCAGATGGCGGAGAACTTCGAGAACACCGAGAAGAATCCGTAGAACTCGGCCGACGCATCCTCGGGGATCATCGACCCGTAGAGGCTGCGGCTGAGCGCCTGCACTCCGCCCAGCACGAAGCCGACCACGACGGCGAGCGCCCAAAGCGGCGCCGCTTGTCCCTGCGGAAGGAAGAACGCAACAACCGCGATACCGCTCCACACGACCAGCGTGATCAGGATGCCTTGCTTGGTGCCCAGCCGGTCGGCAACGACCCCGAAGGCGAGCGCACCGAAGAATGCGATGAATTGGACGATCAGGAAGGCCACGAGGATGGCCTCGATCTCCAGGTTGAGCGTATCGGTGGCGTACACCGACGTCATGGCGATAGTGGTCTGGACCCCGTCGTTGTAGAGCATGTAAGCGATGACGAACAACAGGATCTGCTTGAAGCCGAGCAGCTTGCGCGTGGTTCCGATCGTCCGGCGGAACCCGATCGCAGCGTACGCGATGACCCGGTTCCTCCCCGCATACTCGGCCGGAAGCGGTGTAGCCGAACCCGTCTCCGGAATACGGGTGAACGAGAACAGTCCAAAAGCGAGCCACCACAGGCCGGCCGACGCCAGGCCGACCTGCACTGCTGCCGTCTCGGATATTCCGAGCGACTCGTGGAGAAGGATCAGTGCCGCCGTCAGCCCGAGCTGAAGGCCGCCACCGATGTAGCCGAGAGCGAATCCCTTCGACGATATACGGTCGATCGTCTTGTCGGTGCTGATGTCGGGGAGGAATCCGTCGTAGAAGACGTTGGCGGCGACGAAGCTGATCTGGGCCAACAGGAAGAGCGTCAGTGTGGGGAGAACCATCCCCGGACTCATGAGTCCGAGCGCCATCGTGATGACGGCACCGACGATGGCGAAGCTCATCATGAAGCGTCGCTTGGTCGCGGAGAAGTCGGCGATGGCACCGAGAACCGGCATCAGGAGGAAGAGCAGGAACGCTCCGCCGCCTGTGGCGAACCCCCACATCGCCTCGCCGCTCAGGGTCGCCCCGAAGATGCTGTACCCGCCCTCCGGGACTATCTCGTCGGCGAAAAAGGCAGGGAGAACGGCTCCGGCGATTGTCGTCGCGTAGGCCGAGTTGGCCCAGTCGTACATGGCCCAGCCGAAGATGGTGCGCTGGTCGTTCTTGATCCGGCTGATTTCCACGGCGCCGCAACCTAGCGCCCCGACCAGCAACGTTTGCCGCGTTCAGGACGTCCAGTGACGCCTCTGGCTGTGTCCTCGTGTCTGATGGCTCTTCGGCTGACGCCTCATCGCGGTGCGACCTGGGTCCCTTCCCAGGTCGCCGAGTCCGCGCCTACGGCGCGCCCTCCTTCTCGACGCACGGCCCAGTGCGCCTTCGTCCGATTGAGCTCTGGCGTTCGGGTCCTACTCGGCCCCGAAGCACCTCCGCACGGCGGCCCCGCCCTGCGGGCGGGCAGCGCTCCACGTCCTTGCCAGCGGCGCCCCTGCCTCGCCCTCAACATCGCCAACGTCACCGGACAGGGCACTAGCGCGAGGCGTTCGAGGTCGGCACGACGCGGGGTGTGCCCGGAGAGCGTCACACCCCCTGGCTACCCTGCCGCCCATGGCGCGCCTCTTCGTCGAAGGCTGGACTCCGGAGTACGGCGCCTCCGTGGAACCCGACGAAGATCTGCGCCCCGCAGAGGGCTCGGTCGACGTCGAGGTGGAAGATCGCCCCTGGGAGCCGGTGGCCGGGATCGACGACGGGATCCCCAAGATCGCGTTCGTGGACGGCGTCAGGCGGATCGACGCCCGTCTCGTCCTCGACGAGCCCGACGGCCCGGTTCCCGGCATCTGCGGCACCTACGCGGTGGGGGCCGTGCTTTGGGACCGCCTAACGCCGCGATCCGAGGTCATCGAGGCCAGGGTCGAGCGCCTGGCCCTCCTTACCGGAGGTCGCACACCGCGGCTGCCGCCGCTCGGCTTGGGGCTCGGCTTCGCCGGGGCGGCGGTCCCCGACGACGATCCGGCCTCCCTGGTTCGCGGCTTCCACGCTGCGATGCGGCGGGCCGAGGCGCGGCTCGCCGAGGAGCTTGCGCTCGGCGGCTTCTTCGTTGTCGCCGACGGACCGCTCTATGAGTACACCGACACCGACAAGATGGGCTACGTGAAGAGCCACCGCAGGGCCTATCTCCCGCCGGAGAAGGCAGCCATCCTCGGCGGCCTCGGTGCAGGGGAGAGAACCCCGTTGTTCACGATCGGTGAGGGGCGGTATCGCCGCTACTCCTGGTACGTGCGCCTGGCGGACCGAAACGGTGGTCACTCGTGGTCGGGACTGGCACGCTGTGAGGCGTCGACGGGGCTGGGAGCAGATGCCGTCGTCGCGCTGGCGGACCGAAGTGCCGCGGTGCTCCCGGGCGTGGCCTCCGAGAGCCACATCGACCCGCGTGCTCCGCAGAACCTGGTTCCAATCGCGGCTCTGGAGAAGGACCTGCGCCATCGCATGGGAGACGCTGGACTGGTGCTTCGAGCCCTTCGCACCGCGCTGGCAGCGGCGGCATGACCGACGCCGTCGGCCGGGTGCTCGGCAGCCAGCACACCTCGACCCGGGAGTTTCGAGTTGCGATCAGCGAGGACCGATACCTGCAGCTGGACGATCTCGTCGTGGTGGCCACGGATGTTCCCGGTCGTGGTCTCGTCAACACATATGGGGTGGTCACCGAGGTAGAGGCCGTCTACGAAGGCGCCTCCTTCGAGTCGGACACCTTCCGGATTGCCGAGGAGGGCTCGATGCCGGGTGCCGCGGTCCGTTCCGCCCAGGTGTCGGTCACCCGGGTCGATCCCGAGCTGTGGATCGCCCCCGACCCGGGCGGTCTGGTCGAGCGCGCCACTGGCAAGGCCCGCGACCGGGCGCTCTACATCGATGAGATGGGTCGGCCGCTCCCGGTGGGGCTGGCGCGCGACGGGCTGCCGGTATACGTCGATCTCGACTTCTTCGACGGACGCAAAGGTGGCCACATGTCGATCTCCGGCATCTCGGGCGTTGCCACGAAGACCTCCTTTGCCCTGTTCTTCCTGCGGATGCTGACCGGCCGGAGCGACATCGTGGGCGATGCCGGGCGGAACCTCAGGGTGCTCGTGTTCAACGTCAAGGGCGAGGATCTGCTGTGGCTCGACAAGCCCAACCGGGACTTCTCGCCGGAGGACGCCGAGCGGTGGCGCGCCCTCGGAGTCGACCCAGATCCGTTTCCGTCGGTTTCGTTGTGGGCGCCTCCCCGGCCACGGTCGGGCGACGTGGCCGTTCCCGACACCGCCGGCCGCCAGGATGTCTCGGTGTTCGCCTGGACTCCGCGCGAGTTCATCGACGAGGCGTTGCTCCGGTTCCTTTTCACCGATGCCTCCGACAGCCGCAATCAGATTTCGTTCGTGGCGGAGCGTGTCGAGGCCCAGCTGCGCCGGTACGCCGTCGATGTGGCCGGTGTCCCCGGTGCGGTGGTGTTGCGGGACTCGGCGGAAGGACACGGGCCCGGATCTCTCGTCACTCCGAACCGGGGGGAGAGGGTCATCGAGACGCTGGCCGACCTGGCGGAGGCGTTAGAGGAGTTCCTCGACCCCATCGACGGCGAACCCGACCAGCGTTGGACGGGGCGTGTTCAGCCCGGAACGGTGTCCGCATTCATACGCAGGCTCTCCGCCGCGGTCCTGCGTCTCGGCCATCTCATCAGGGCGGGTGACAGCCGTCGCATCGATCGGTCCGCCTCGCAGGTGACGGTGGTCGGGATCCAGTCGCTGCACGACCTCGGCCAGCGGTTCGTCGTCGGCGCCTTGCTTCGCGAAGCCTTTGCCGAGAAAGAGGGAAGTGGTCAGCGATTCCCGCTGTCCGTGGTGGTCCTCGATGAGCTGAACAAGTACGCCCCGCGTGAGGGACAGAGCCCGATAAAGGACATGCTCGTCGACATCGCCCAGCGGGGACGGTCGCTCGGCGTGCTCCTCGTCGGGGCCCAGCAGACGGCGTCGCGGGTGGCGCCCGAGGTGCTCGAGAACGCGGCCATCCGGGTGACCGGCCGCCTCGATGCCGCTGAGGCGGAGCGGTCCGAGTACGGGTGGATGCTCCCCTCGACCAGGGCCCGAGCCCGGCTGCTGAAGCCGGGCACGATGGTCGTGTTCCAGCCGGCGATTCCGGTTCCACTGGTGGTCGACTTCCCGTTTCCTCCCTGGGCGACGCGCAAGGAAGAGGTGGCGGAGGGGAACGATCCTTTCGAAGGCCTGTGACCGACGATGTGGCTGCGATGAGTCTCCAGTCCCCAACGAGGATCACTCCCCCCTTGAGGGGGAGTCAATCGAGCGTAGCTCGATTGGTGGGGGGTCGCGAGCGAAGCGAATCCGCCGACTCCCGACTCCTGACTGAACACTGATGCGCATCCTTCACACTTCCGATTGGCACATCGGCAAGAGGCTCGAACGGCACGACCGGATGGCCGAGCACGCAGCGGCGATCGACGAGGTCGTGGCCGTTGCCGATGCCGAGGATGTCGACCTCGTCGTGCATTCCGGTGATTTGTTCGACCGACCGACACCCCCGGTCGAGGCGCTCCGGCTGGCGCTCGACGGTCTGGTTCGGCTCGCCCGAAAGGGTGGCCGTTCGGTGGTGGTAGTCGCCGGTAATCACGACTCGCCCGAGCTGTTCGAGACGCTGTCGCCCTTCCTGGTCCCCTTCGGGGTGCACCTCGTCGGCCGGATCAAAGCGCCGGACGACGGTGGGATCATCTCGATCGAGACCGGTTCGGGTCGGGCCCAGGTTGCCTGCTTTCCCTTCCTGCGGGCCGCCCAAACTGTGGACTTCATGGCCAAGGTCGATTCCTGGTACGGCGCCTACGCCGATCGGGTGCGCCGCCTCACGGAGCAGTACGCCGAGGCCCTCGCCGACCACGCCGGCGAAGGGGATGTGACGCTTCTCGTCGCCCACTTCATGGTCGGCGGGGTCAAGGTCAGGACGGGAGTTCCCCGCGGCGAGCGCGAGCTTCATCTCGGCGAGGCCTATGCAGCCACGGAGCAGGCGGTCCCCACGACGGTCGACTACGTGGCCATGGGGCACATCCACGCCCCTCAGTCCGTTCCGGGAGCCCCGGTTCCGGCCGAGTATGCCGGGTCGTTGCTGCAGCTCGACTTCGGGGAGGCCGGGGAGGAGAAGCGGGTGGTGGTGGTCGATGCCAAGCCCGGTATCCATGCCGGGACGCTCTCGGTGCCCGTGACGGCGGGACGGCGTCTCGTGCAGGCTTCGGGAGCCTGGTCCGAGATCGCCGCCCGGAACGATCTCGACGATGCCTTCCTCGACCTCACCGTGGCGACGGACGGTCCCGAGCCGGGGCTCATGGACCGGGCTCGGGAGCGCTTCCCCTACGTGGTGAAGGTTCGGGCCGAGTACGAGAGGGTCGAGGTGATTCAGCGCGGCGAGGTGGGGCGTCCGCTCGACGAGCTGTACGCCGAGTACCACGCCGAGGCTCATGCCGCTTCACCTCCGGACGACCTGATGGGACTGTTCCGGGAGATTGCCGACGAGGTGGATCGTGCGGCCACGTGAGCTGACGCTGCGCGGATTCCGTTCCTATGCCGACGAAACGAGCTTTGGGTGGGACGATCGGAGCCTGGTCGGCGTGGTCGGTCCGATCGGCAGCGGCAAGACATCGATCCTCGATGCAATCTCTTTCGCCCTCTACGGCAAGACGCCGCGGGTGGAGCGCGACACCAAGTCGCTCATCAACCAGCGGCGCGATGCCATGCACGTCTCTCTCACCTTCGATGTGGACGGAGAGACCTGGAAGGCGGTGCGGACCCTGCGCCGCGGCGGCGCCTCGGCCCATGCGCTGTACCGGTTGGAGGACGGGGCTGAGATGGAGGTCACTGATCGGGCCCGCGAGATGGGCGAGCGGATCGAGAGCTTGCTCGGCCTCGACTTCGATGCCTTCCGACGATCGGTGCTCCTGGCACAGAACCAGTTCGCCGGCTTCCTCGAGGCGACCGCCACCGAGCGCAACCAGGTGCTCAAGGGCGTCTTCGGCTTCGAACTGCTCGATGCGATGCGGACGATCGCCAAGGAGCGCCTCGATGGCCTCACTGGCCAGCTGGCCGTCCTCTCCGACCGGCGGCAGACGGCCGGAGTCGATCGAGCCGAGCTGGACAAACGACACACCGATCTGGAAGCTGCCGAGGCTCGTTCCGCCGCCCTCGAGGAACTGAGGGCGCCGTTCGAAGAGATGAAAGAGATGATCGGTGAATCCGAGGCGAAGGCTGCGGACGCCGAGAAGCGGGCGTCACGCCTCGGGGACATGGCCGGTCGCATCCCCGATCGCGACGACACCGATGAACTGTTCGCCCGAGCGGAGAAATCTGGTGGCGACGTTGCCGCGACTGAGAAAGAGCTCGCCGCGGCCGAGCAGAGGCGGATCAGCGCTGGCGAGGCTCTAGAGGAAAGGCTCGCAGCGATAGGCGGGCGGGCCGGTCTCAGCGAGGCGGGCGACCTCGTTGGTGCCTGGAGATCGGCTCGCGAGCAGGCGGGCCGGTCGGCCGGCGGAGAGGAGGTGGCGCGGAAGGCGGCAGAAGCTGCGGTGAGTGCCACCTCCGAGGCTGCCCGGGCACAAGCGGAGTCGCTCGCAGCGGCCGAGGCCGCTGCGGTTTCCGAGTCAGAATCTCGCACCACTGTCGACCAGGCCCGAGATTCTTTGCGCCGGATCTTGCAGGACCATCGTGCTCACGCAGTGCGGGCCGACCTGGTGGTGGGAGAGCCTTGCCCGGTGTGTTCTCGACCGGTGAAGGAGATCCCGGAAACCGAGGCGCCGGCCGCGGTCGAGACCGCCGAGCGGGCGGTTGCCGAGGGGGTGCAAGAGGCGGAGCGTCTCGGTGAGGCGTCGCTGACGGCCACGACGGAGGCGGCCCAGTCCGGGACCGCAGCCGCGGCCGCCGAGGAGGCTCGCATCAAAGCGGCGGAAGCAGCGACCGGCGCCGGGGAGGCTGCCGAGAGGGACCGCACCGCACTCGACGAAGTGTCGGCTGCGGTGGCGGCGCTGCTGGGCGAAGGGGATCCGGAGCAGCGGCTCGCCGAGTTGCGAACAGCAGTGGAGGCGGCAGAGTTGACTCTGTCCGAGACGACTTCGACAGAGCAGGAGGCGCGGGCCGCGCTGGAGGAGGCTCGGGCGGTTGCCACCGCTGCGGTTGCAGCGCTCGCTTTGCTGCGGACGGAACTGGCAACGCTCACCGGTGCTCTCGACGTCTCAGCGGAGGTGGGGGAGTCCCCGGAGTCGCTGCGCTCGGCGCTGGTCGCGGTGCGTGAGGCGTGGAACGGCCAGATGCGGGCGGCGGAAGAGGACCTGGAGCGTGCCACCGAGAAGGCCGAGGCCGCCGGGGTAGCACGACGCGATCTGCTCGAGGGGGCGGGCCTGGCCGAGAGTGACGACATCGTCGACGTGATATCGGCCGCCCGAGCCGAGGTGACGGGGCTCGCCGGCATGGTCGAGGTGCTCGAGAAGCGGCTTGCCGATCTGGAACGGCTCGACACCGACGAGGCAGAGCTGATCGGCGCCAGCGAGACGCTGACGCGTCTGCACTCCGATCTGGCACCGTCGCGGTTTCTCGAATTCGTGCTCGACGAGCGGAGGCGCGCCCTCGGCGAGCTGGCATCCGAGCACCTGGAGGTGCTCACCGCCGGCCGGTACCGGTTCGACGATTCCGGCGACTTGCTCGTGGTCGATCTCAACGCGGCCGACGCCGTTCGCTCTCCGACATCGCTCAGCGGGGGCGAGACGTTTCTGGCCTCGCTCGCCCTGGCACTGGCTCTCGCCGAGATCGTCGCCCGGGAGGGTGGCAGGCTCGATGCCTTCTTCCTGGACGAGGGCTTCGGCAGCCTCGATCCCGAGCACATCGATCTGGCGATGGACGGAATCGAGCGCCTCGTCACGACCGGCCGGGAGCGTCTGGTGGTCGTCGTCAGCCACGTTCCGGCGCTGCGGGATCGGATCGAGGATCTGGTACAGCTCGATCGCGACCCGGTCACCGGCGACACCCGGGTCGTTTCGGGAGCATCGTGAGCGGCCCGCTCGAAGGCGTGAGGGTGCTCGAGCTGGCCTCGATCGGTCCCGGCCCATTCTGCGCCATGGTGCTGGCCGACCTGGGGGCGGACGTTGTCCGTGTCGAGAGGCCGAATGCGGTCGCCCCCCACTCCGACCCACCTCCCGACGCGTTGCAGCGAGGGCGGTCGGCCTCGATCGGGGTGAACCTGAAGGAACCCGAGGGTGTGGAGATCGTGCTGCAGCTGGCGGAGCGGTCGGATGTGCTCGTCGAGGGGTTTCGTCCCGGGGTGATGGAGCGCCTCGGACTCGGGCCGGAGGTATGTCATGGGCGCAATCCCGGGCTCGTGTACGGCCGAATGACCGGTTGGGGACAGAGCGGCGACCGGGCCCTCACCGCGGGGCACGACATCGACTACCTGGCGGTGGCCGGGGCGCTTCACCACATCGGTGACCCGGACCGGCCTCCGGCGGTTCCGCTCAACCTCATCGCCGATTTCGGCGGCGGTGGCATGCTGCTGGCGTTGGGGATTGTCGCTGCACTGTTTGCCCGCGGCAGCGACGCCGCTGCCGGTGAGGTGATTGATGCGGCGATGGTCGATGGTTCTGCCCTGCTCACCTCCATGTTCCACGGAATGGTGGCCACCGGTATGTGGAGCGAAGAGCGCGGCGTCAACCTGCTCGACGGAGGAGCCCCTTTCTACCGGTCGTATGAGACTGCCGACGGCCGCTACGTCGCCGTCGGGGCTCTCGAGCCGCAGTTCTACGCAGCGCTGCTCGACGGCCTGGCCATCGAGTCTGGTGACCTGCCCGCCCAATACGACCGTTCCGGCTGGCCGCACATCCGGGAGCGATTCGGCGAGGTGTTTCGAACCCGGACCCGCGACGAGTGGGTCGAGACCTTTGCCGGAACCGATGCGTGCGTCGCCCCGGTGAACACTTTTTCAGAGGCCGTCGCAGACACCGCCACGTCGGGCCGCAGTTCGTTCGTGGACGTAGGCGGCGTAGTGCAGCCGGCTCCGGCGCCCCGATTCGCCGGGCGGGCTGCGACCGCGCCCGCGGTGGCTCGGGCCCCCGGGGCCGACACCGATGCAGTCGTCGCCGGCCTCGGTTTCAGGGAGGCCGACTTGCGAGATCTGCGCGCCCGGGGCGTGATCGCCTAGGAGGACGCGCCGATAGGCGCGGACTCGGCGGCCTGGGGCTGGGGCCCCCGGGCCGCATAGCGATGAGCCGTATGGCGAAGAGCCATGAACACAGAGGACGCGCCGATAGGCGCGGACTCGGCGGCCTGGGGCTGGGGCCCCCGGGCCGTAGAACAGGGCGCCGCCCGCAGGGCGGCACAACCATGCGGAGGGGTTCGAGGCCGAATAGGACTCGAACACTGGAGCCAAGACCAGCGATGAGCCGTGAGGCGAAGAGCCATGAACACAGAGGGCGCGCCATCCACGGCTAGTGGGCATCCTGGGGGGGATACCATCGCGGGCGATGGCTCGCGTCGGCATTCTCGGTCTGCCCAACGTCGGCAAGACGACGCTGTTCAACGCGCTCACCGGGCTCGGCGCCACGACGGCGGCTCACCCCTTCTCGACGACCGAGCCGAACATCGGGGTGGCCCGTGTGCCGAACGAGCGGCTGGATAGGCTCGCTGCTCTGGAAGGCTCGGCGAAGACCACCCATGCGACTCTCGAGCTGCTCGATCTTCCGGCCCTGACGGGCCCGGCCGGTGGGATGGGGGCGCGGTATCTCGGGCGACTGCGCGAGATGGAAGCGCTCGCCCTTGTGCTACGAGCGTTTCACGACGATGCCGTGTCCGATGTCGAATCCGGGACCGATCCGGCCACCCAGGCGGAGTCGCTGCTGCTCGAGCTGACCCTGGCCGATGCCGAGGTCTTCGGCCGCCGTGCCGCCAAGGCGGCCAAGGAGGCGATGTCGGATGCCGGCCTGAGGAGGGCGGCCGAGGCCATCACTCGGGCGACTGCCCACCTCGACTCCGGATCTCCGCTGCGGTCGGCGAGCTGGAGTGAGCAGGAGTTCGAGGCCTTCCGCGACCTGGCCCCTCTGACGCTCAAGCCTGCCGTCTGGGTGGTGAACGTCGACGAGGGCGTCGGGGGCGATCAAAGCGGCGCCGTTGCCTCCGTGGTCCCGGATCGAGACCCCATCGTCGTGCTCTCTGCTCGCATCGAGGAGGAGGCCGCCCAGCTCGATCCGGCTGATCGATCGGACCTGCTGGAAGGCCTCGGCCTCGGGGAGGGGGCGCTGGCCACAATGGTGCGGGCCACCTATGAGGCGCTTGGGCTGCTGGCGTTCTTCACGGTCGGGCCCAAGGAGTCTCACGCCTGGACGGTGCGCGCCGGAACGGCGGCGGCCGAGGCGGCCGGCAAGGTTCACAGCGACTTCGAGCGGGGCTTCATCCGTGCCGAGGTGGCACCGATCGACGTCGTTCTCGAAGCCGGGGGTTGGGACGCCGCCAAGGCCGCCGGGTCGGTGCGGCTCGAGGGCAGGGACTACGTGGTCGCCGAAGGAGACGTCCTGCTGGTCAGGTTCTCGGTGTGATCTCGCGGGCATAATGTCGGCTGTCCGCTCGGCGAACGCCGCAGAGAGGAGTTCGAGTGAGGGTCATCGTCGTCGGCGCCCGCGGCTCGACCCGCGATTTCCTTCGTCGGCTCGGTGAGCGCTGGGATGCCACCGTGGTCGATTCCGACGAGGACCTCCTGGCTCGGGCCTCCAATGCGCGCGAGATCGAGCGGATCGTCGGTGGCGGCTCGAGTCGAGTGACCCTCGACCGGGCCAGGATCGGCGAAGCCGGCAGGCTGTGAATCTTCCGCTACCGATCGGTGCCGGGGAGGAGGAGCGGCGCGGTCGCGTCGAGAAGATCGCCGCCGCGCTGCGGCAGGGTACCTATCGCATACCGACCGAGGTGGTGGCCGACGCGGTGCTTGCCGCTTGGCGTCGCGATCTGTCGGCCCGTCCTCCGCGAAGCTGAAGATGCGGGCGGTCGTGCAGCGGGTGTCGCGGGCCCAGGTGGGCGTCGCCGGAGCTGTGATCGGTGCCATCGAACGTGGCCTGGTCGTGCTGCTGGGAGTCGGCCATGACGACGGTCCGGAGGATGCCGTCGCAATCGCCCGGAAGCTGGTTGGCCTGCGAGTGTTCTCCGACGCCGGCGGGCGCATGAACCTGGATCTCAGCGACGTGTCCGGCGAGGTGCTGCTGGTGAGCCAGTTCACACTCTTGGCCGATCTTCGCAAGGGGCGGCGTCCCTCATTCGCCCCGGCTGCCGAACCGGGGCTGGCGAGCCGGCTGGTGGACGCCGTCGCCGGCCACCTGCGCGCCGGCGGTGTCACCGTCGCCACGGGACGATTCGGTGCCGCCATGGAGCTCGAGTTGGTCAACGACGGCCCGGTGACGATCGTCATCGACACCGCCGGCGGCGCGGTCGTCTGAGAACTAGCGGTCCGTCGCACAAGTAATCGCCGCATCTCTCCGGCCCTCAACGTACGATTCTGCGCTCCCGTCAGGGAGCACATTCATGCGGAGGTGCTTCGAGGCCGAGTAGGACTCGAACGCTGTAGCCAAACCCCTGGCTTCGCCTTTCTGCTCGTCGGCTCTTCGGCTGATGCCTCATCGCGTTGCGACCTGGGTCCCGTCCCAGGTCGCCGAGTCCGCTCCTTCGGCGCGTCCTCTTTCTCGAAGCAGTCCCGACTGCGCCTTCGTCGTCAGGCTATGCCAGATGACGCCGATGGCTCGGAGATACGCGGGCGCTATTTGCACGACACACCACTAGCCCTACGACTCGTAGCGGCGGCGCGACAGGTCACCGATGAACTTGGGCGCGGTCAGTAAGACGACTCCCAGCCCGCACCACACGAGGCGATCGTCGGGCGGGACACCCCACCAGGTGCTCCACCCATTGGCGGCCCAGATAACCGTGCCCGTCAGATAGGCGGCCAGGCCCACGAGCGCGCCGCCGGCGGCCCGCAAGACCTTTGCTGAGATCGCAATGAGGGGGAGAGTCACCAGGAGTCCAGGGGGCCAGACGACAGCAGTGACACCGCCGGTGACGCCGAGTCCCTTGCCGCCCTTGAAGCGGTACCAAGGGCTGAGGACCTGTCCGGCTATGGCGAAGACTCCGCCGGCGATCGACCCCCCGACACCGGCGAAGGCGTCGCCGGCCAGCGCCGCTGCCGCGCCCTTGGCGAGATCTACCAACAGGACGATGGTGGCGGTCAGCCGGCCACCGACGCGCAGCGCGTTCGCGGTTCCCGGGTTTCCGGTGCCGGACGCCCTCAGGTCGTGTCCCCGTAGCCGGGCGATGGCGTCGGCCGAGGGAATGGAGCCGATCAGATAGCCCACGACGATGGATCGGATCATTTGTTCTCCTCCAGCCACGCCGCCCCTGGCTCACAGAAGCGGGAGAAATCGCAGGACAGGCACGGCCTACCCGGTGCGGGCTCGTAGGGCCCGTGCTCGGCTCCCGAGGCCAGCGTTGCGACGTGGCTCCGGGCTCGTCTCAGCCAGTTGTCGTCGATTGCTTCGGACTCCTCGGTCGCCGTTTCCCCGCCGAAGTAGGCGAACGTCACCGCGATCTTGTGCGGCCGCTCCCGACCGCCGAGCCGAATCTCGTCGGCCGCCATTGCGTATGCCTCCAGCTGGACGTGCCGGGCGGGATCGCCACCCGGCCGGCCGCTCTTGAAGTCGACGATCTCCCAGGCACCCGGCTCCGGCTCGTACACGGCATCGATCCGGCCGTTGATCGTCGTTTTCGCCACACGAAGCTCGAACGGTGTTTCGATCATGACCGGACGCTGTTTGGCGAAGCGTGAGCCGAGGAACCGGCGGAACGATGACTCGATGGGTTGTGGGCCGTCCCCGGTGTCGTCGTAGAACCCCGGCACAGCCTCGTCGAACGCGACGGTGCCGCGGTGGTGCAACTCCACTCGCCGATGGAATTCGACGCCGCGCCGCGCCGCCACCGACGGGCGGCGCGGCAGCCGGTCGATGTGCTCCCACCGAAACCGCTGCGGACACGCCGCATACGTGACAAGCCCGGTCACGGAGGTTCGGAACCGTTCGGTTCCGTGGGCGGGCTGCGCAGGCGCCGGCAGCCCGTCGAGCTTTATGCCGAGTTGATCCACGGCCGCATCGTATTGAGCGGTGATGCCCGCTTCAGATGCAAATCGGCGCGGCCACTGGGCGTCGGCGATGGCGGCGTTCAGCGCCGCGGCGTGACCCGCGGCGAAGTGGGGATCGGGTGCAGGGTCGCGGTGGACCCGCAGCCGCAGGGTCTCCGGGGGATCGCCCGGCTCGATACTCCTGCCGGTCACGGGTTCGGCGTGGGCATCGATCAGCTCGAAGAGCCGGCTCGGGGTCCGAGCTCTTCCGTCGGTGTACCACCAAGCGCCGGAGGCGACGAGCGTGTCGGCGGCGCGGGTCACGGCAACGTACGCGGTTCGCCATTCTCCGTCGCGATGCAGCTCTCCGAGTGCAGCCCGACGTGTCTCGGGTTCGTCGCCGAGCTCGGGGAACGAATCCCGGTCGAGGCGCAGCTCGAACGGCAGCACCTCCGGGTACTCGAAGGGATCGTCGTATCGGATGACCCGCGACGGGAAAGTGCCCTTGGTCAGGGCGGGGAGGAACACCACCGGCCACTCCAGGCCCTTGGCGCGATGGACGGTGAGCATGGCGACGGCGTCCTCACCGGAGACTCGAGCGGTGTCGAGCTCGGCGGCGACCGAGTCCTCCTTGAGGACATCGAGGTGGTCGAGGAAGGCTTCGAGCGAGGGCTTGTTTTCCAACGGGCTCCAGTCTTCGGCAAGATCGAGGAACCGGTGGGTGTTGAGCCTGGCCGAGATTCGGGCGGCGTCGGGCAGGGCTTCGATCTCCGGCCAGGCTTCCGTACAGTCCAGGATGCGCCGGCAGAGCTCTACGAGGCTGACCCCTTGAGCAGTGCCGAGCAGTTCCCGGTAGGTGGCGCGGAATTCGGCCAGGCGCCCGGTCGCTTCGCCGCTCAGGCCCTCGACCTCCTCCAGCGAGTCCACCGCTTCGAGCAGCGCCCAGCCGATCGACGCCTCGTCGGACGCCGCGGGTTGACGTTTCCTTATCCATCTTGTGAGCGGGGCGAGGTCGCCGAGGCCGAGCCGGTACCTGGACCCGAGCAATATCCGGGCAAGAGCAGGGGCATCGTCGGGGCGACCGAGAACCCGCAACCAGGCGTGGAGATCGGTCACCTCGGGCACTTCGAGCAGACCCCCCATGGAGACGATCTCGACGGGCACACCCGCTTGGACCAGGGAGTCACGGATAGTCGACATCTGGCGGTGCTTGCGAAACAGCAGGGCCACTTCCCTCCAGGCGCGGTTCTCCTCATCGTGGAGTCGGATGACCTCGTCCGCTATCCAGGAGGCCTCGGCCACCGACGAGTGCAGCCAGTGGCTGCGGATCGACCCGGGAGGTGCTTTTGGACGACTGAGCAATTCGGGCAGGGGACCCGGCTTCGAGATCTCGGCGCGTACCCGGTTGGCGACCTCGACGATGCGCCATCCCGAGCGCCAGGAGGTGGCAAGGTCGCGTGATGGTGCGTCGGTCCCGTCGCTGCGGGCGAAGTGGCGGGGGAACGCCTCGAAGTTTTCCGGTGACGCTCCGCGCCATTCATAGATCGTCTGATCACTGTCACCGACCGCAGTGACCGGGAAGCCTCCGCCGAAGATCGCCAGTAGGAGCTCGCGCTGGCCCGGGTTGGTGTCCTGGTACTCGTCGAGGAGCACCAGGCCGTAGCGGTTCCTGATGCGGGTCGCCACGTCGGCGTGCCGGGTCACGATTGAGTGAGCGGCCCGGACCAAGTCGGCGTAATCGACGACACCCGACTCCCGCTTGCGCTCCTCGAAAAGGGCCAGGATTCTGGCGATCTCGACGCGGGCCTCGTGGAGATCGGGAGGGCCTACCCCGATCAGGTCCTCGGGCTCCAGCAGGTGATCACCGAGGGCGGAGGCAAGCGACAGAAGGCCGTCGACGCCGCGTCCGGCCTGGGTCAGATCGATGTGCTCGCGGCGCTCGGCGCCCATGGCGTCGCGCAGCAGCTGTCGAACGTAACCGGGGGTCACCACCCGCACCGACCGGGGAACGCCGATGAGCGGCCCGAACTCACGCACGATGCCGAACGCAAAGCCGTGGTAGGTGGTCACCTCGACTTCTCGTCCCTCTTCGGACTCACTGCTGAGTTCGCGTCTGATGTCCTCGGCGAGCTCCTCGGCGGCCTTGTTCGTGAACGTGATTCCGAGCGTTCGCTCCGGATCGACCTCGCCCCGCCGCACCTTCTCGGCCAGCCGCCGTGCCATCGTGGTGGTCTTGCCGGTGCCGGCTCCGGCGGTCACCCGAAGCGGCTCGAGCGGGTGATCGATGATGGCGCGCTGCTGCGGGGTCGGCCTCATGCCACGTAGGCCTCCTGACCCTCGGGCCATTCGGGACAGACCAGGCGCACCGGACAACGCTCGCAGTGGGGGCCGGTTCTGGGCTCCCACGCCTCGCCGAGAATTCCGGAGGCGGCGCGGTCGAGCGCCTCGGCCACTTCGGGCAGGCGGTTGGGATCGAGCGAGCGGGTGAGGATTGAGGCGTGGCGCCTCTTCATGGCTACGGCCGGATACCAGAACTCGGCTCCGAACACCGGCGCAGAGCCCGTTGCCCGGAGCCCGAGCACGTACAGACCCAGCTGGAGCGAGACCGCGGCCTCATCGACCGTCGGGTATGAGGTGCCTGTCTTGTAGTCGACGACGTGGAGACCGTCGCCACGCCGCTCGATCCGATCGATGCGTCCCGTCCAGCGGACACCTCCGAGTTCGAAGTCGATCGGCTCTTCGAATCCCGCGGCGGGTCCTTCTCCCGGCCACAGCTCGTAGAGCCGCCTGATGATTCGTTGCGCCCGATTCTTCCACGCCTCCGCCCAGGGGGCGGCTCCGAACGACTCCGGGGTGAACGCTTTGTCCAGGGCCAGCAGTGCCTCCTCTGCAGTTGCCCGCAGCTCCTCGCGATCGGCTGCCGCTCGCTCGGCTCGCTCCAGGGCGGCATGGATCACCGAGCCGAGTTCCTGATAGACCGAACTGCCTCCGTCGACGCGCAGCCGCCGCTCGAACGCGTAGCGGCGGGGGCACCGGGCGTAGGAGTCGGCCTGGCTGGCGGAGAGCACGGGGTCGTCGTCGAGCAGGCCGGTGTTCGGACCGCGGTCGAGGATTCCGGCGAAGGTCTCCGGCCGACGCGGGCGCCAATCAGCCGGTGTCGTCAGGGCGGTCACCGCGGCCAGACGATCGGCCAGCGGGAGCAGCGGATCGGCGAGGCGGCGCCGTAGCCAGGCCTCGGCTTCGAGTGGGGTCGTCGGCTCCGACCACCTCGGGGGAGGGCGGGCAGCTGCCTCCATGGTGCTGCCGGCCACCAGTGGCAGGAATCGGCTGGGAATCCCCTCGCCGCCGTCGAAACCGGTCGACGTGCAGGTCCACACGACTCGACGGCCGGCCCGACAGATGGCGCTGTAGCCGAGGCGCCTCTCCTCCTGGAGCCGGAAGGTCGCATATGCCGTGTCGTCGGCTCCGTGCGACGGGGAGAGATGGCGGGCACCGAGCAGTGAGTCCCTCTTCCGGAGGTCGGGCAATACACCCTCGCGGGCGTCCGCGATGAAGACGACGTCGAACGACAGGCCTCTGGACTGGTGCAGGGTGGTGAGCACGACCCGATCGGGATCGCCGCGGTACTCCAGGAGCGGCGTCGCCTCGAAGTCTTCGGCTTCGCTCATTCGAACGTAGTCCGCCAGGGTGGCGTCGGGGTCGCGATCGCTGAGACGTGCCAGGGACTGACCGAAGGAGGCCAGGGCTCTGCGATCGTCGGCCCTGTTGGGTTCGGTGACAATGTCGACGAAGGCGTCGAGCGTGCTCCACAGCCGCCAGAACCCCTCGGCTGCGGTGACTTCGGTGGCCCACGAGGCCTCGGCGATGAATCGTGTCAGCAGCGCTGGAACGGATGCGGCGGCGAGTGCAGGTTCCCACCCGTCCCGTCGGGCGGCGCGTTCGGCCTCGCGGACTTGCGAGAGTGTCAGGCCGACGAGCGGGCCCAGCAGAATGCGCCGCATCGCCGACCCAGCCTCGGGCTCGGGACGGGTCGCTGCCCGGACGAGATCGAGGACGGGACGGATCGCCGGATGGTCGACCAGCCTCGAGTCGGGTCGCTCGTGGGGAATTCGTCGCCGCTCGAGGGCGCGCGACAACTCGGGGAGAAATCGTCGCTTCGACCTCACCAGCACCGCGATCCGGTCGTAGGGGATCCTGTCGCGTAGCGCGATGCGCTGGATCTCGGAGCCGATCCACTCGGCCTCGTCCGAGTGCTGGTCGAAGCAGTACGTCTCGACGGCGCCCTCTCCCGGTGCCGGCACCATGGGACCCGCTGCTCCGGGCAGCCCGGCACCCGCCGTGAGGCGCACCGCCGCCTCGAGGATCCGCTGCGGAACCCGAAACGACGTCGAGAGCACGATGCGGCGCGCCGGTCTTCCCTGGGCGTCGCGGAAGCGGTCGGGAAACTCAGCGACGTTGGAGAGTTCGGCGCCGCGGAAGGAGTACACCGATTGGTAGGGATCTCCGGCGGCGGTCACGTTGCCGTTTCCGGCGACGCGCTCGACCAGGGCCGCCTGGGCCACCGTCGTGTCCTGGTACTCGTCCACCAGGACGTAGCGGAGCCGGTCAGAGAGGCCCGCCCGGACCGCAGGGTCGTCGAGCAGGCGAACCGCTTCGGCCTGAAGGGATCCGTAGTCGATCCGTCCCCGCTCAATCAGCGTCCGGCGGTAGCGGGCCAGGAACCCGGGAAGACCGCGCCAGTCGGCCCGCTTCCGAGCGGCGATGGTCGTCGCATCCTCGAGCCGCTCGGAGGCGCGCAGCACGAAGTCGGCGACCTCATCGGCGAAGGCCTGATCAGTGAGAATCTCGCGAAAAGACCGGGGCCAGCCCCCGGGATCTTCGCCGGCGAGCACCTCGGCCACCAACTGGACCTGCTCGGGCCCTGTGAGGAGTGTCGGAACCGACCCCCACTCGCCGGCGACCCCGTGTGCCTCGATGATCCTCATCGCCAGGGAGTGGAACGTCGATGCCGGGATCTGCGAGACGGACCGGCCCAGGGCCGCTGCGATCCGATCGCGCATCTCGGCGGCGCCGCGCCGCGAGAACGACAGCAGCAGGATTTGTTCCGGATCGGCCTCGCCGGACTCGATGATGTGGCGGGCGCGCCTGATCAAGAACTCCGTCTTGCCCGATCCGGGCCCGCCCACGACGAGCTGCGGACCCTTCGTCAGCGGAATTACGCCGTCCCATCCATTCGGATGCACCAGCATGTCGGGAGTCACCTCCCAACCGTACCGAAGAGCACCGACAGGTCTCCGCGGGCGATTAGATTTACAGGCGCCGATCGGAGATCAGGTGGAGAAAGCGGTTCTCGACGACGTCATGCGCGAGTGGGACTCCCCGCTGTACGCCGAAGCCGTCACCACCTTCAACCGCGTCGCCGAGTTGATGGGCCTGGACGAGAACGTGGCCGAGCGCCTCCGGGTGCCGCAGCGGGCGATAGTCGTCACCTTCCCGTACCGCCACGATGAGTACTCCGAAGTCGAGAGCGTCTTTGGATACCGGGTCCAGCACGTTCTCACGATGGGCCCGACCAAGGGCGGGATTCGATTCGCCCCCGACGTCAACCTGGGCGAGGTCGCCGCCCTCGCCATGCTCATGACCTGGAAGTGCGCCATCGTCGGTCTTCCGTTCGGGGGCGCAAAGGGCGGGGTCCGGATCGATCCCTTCAACCTCTCCCGGGCCGAGAAGCAGCGCGTGACGCGGCGCTACACGGCGGAGATCATCAATTTCATCGGTCCTAACAAGGACATCCCGGCGCCGGACATGGGAACCGACGAGCAGGTGATGGCCTGGATCATGGATACCTACAGCCAGCAGGTCGGCCACTCAGTGCCGGCGGTGGTCACCGGCAAGCCGCCGGCGCTTGGAGGCTCGGTGGCTCGACGCGAGGCCACGGGGCGAGGGCTGGTGAGCCTGCTCCCGCTCGCCGCCGAGTACCGCGGTCTTAAAGTGGACGGGGCCCGGGTCGTAGTTCACGGTTTCGGCAACGTCGGCAGATACGCCGCGCTTGCCGCCGAGGAGCACGGATGCACGGTCGTCGGCATCTCCGACCACACCGGCGGAGTGTCCAACGGCAGCGGGATCGACGTGGCGGACGCGATCCGCCATAAAGAGGGCAACAGGACTCTCGAGGGCTTTTCCGGGGGCGACCACATCAGCAACGAGGAGTTGTTCCGCCTCGACTGCGAAGTGCTCATCCCGGCGGCGATCAGCGGGGTCATCACGCCGGAGGTGGCTGAGAACCTCACCGCCAGCATCGTGCTGGAGGGAGCGAACGGCCCCACGACGAGCAGTGCCGACCCGATCCTGAGCGACAAGGGGATTCTCGTCGTTCCCGACGTGCTGGCCAACGCCGGCGGGGTAACCGTGTCGTACTTCGAGTGGGTTCAGGATCTGCAGAACTACTTCTGGTCGGAGACCGAGATCGTCGGCCGGCTGCGCGAGATCATGAACCGGGCATTCAGCGATGTGATGTCGGTGGCGATTCGCGAGAAGACCGATATGCGCACGGCGGCCCTGATGAAGGGGATCAAGCGGGTGTCAGACGCCAAGCTGGCGCGCGGCGTCTTCCCCTAGGCGACACTCAAGGCGCGGCTGGCATCGGGCGCATCCGCGAACGCCGGACAGATCTCCTGGAACGAGCACCAGTCGCACAGCTTGCCCACGCGCGTCGGGAAGCGGTCCTCCTCGATGGCGCGGTCGATCGCCGCCCACAGAGCCCTCAGCTGCCTGTCCATGGCATCGAGTTGGGCATCCGAGACGGGGATCTCGTAGACCGTGGGACCGTTGAGGTAAATGAGCTTGACGGCATCCGGGGTGCGTCCGGTGCGGCGTCTGATCAACAGCGCGTAGATCTTCAGGGCGAAGAAGGCCGGGATTGCATAGCGCTCAGGGGGCGCCTTCCCAGTCTTGTAGTCGGTAATGACCAGTCGTCCGTCCGGTGTCTCCTCCATGCGGTCGAGGATGCCGCGAATCGTGATCCCGTCGAGATCCTCGAGCATGTCGAGCTCGCGGTCGAGCGGATCGAATGTGGACGGGTCCTCCACCGAGAAGTAGTTGGCGAGGAGCTCGAGGCTTTCGATTCCCCAGGTCCGCTCGTCTTCGACCGACTCGAACAAGCCCTCGAATTCGTCCTCGGTGCGCAGCTCGGCCCATGCGGCGCGGAACAAGTCGTACAGGATCTCGGGCGTTCGGCCTGCGGCCGGGAGATCGAAGAGGCGTTGCAGGGCGAGGTGGGCGGTGGTGCCGCGGGCCTGATAGACCGTCGTCGGCTCGGGCAGCCGGTCGATGGCGCGGAACTTGAAGAGCTGGGGGCAGTGCTTGAAGTCGCCTGCCCGGCTCGGTGAGAGAGTCTCCAGTCCCATGCCCCGGACTATACGTCAGCGGAGTGACACGCGTGTAGTTCGTCGGCGGATGTCACCCTCCCAGACCGCGAACACGATCCCTCCGACGAGAATCCATCCTGCGGCCGTGAAGAACATGGTCTTGTACGAGAAGAGGGCTATCAGCGCTCCAAATGTGGGGCCGCCGACCAGCACGCCCACGTCGAACAGCCCGGTGAAGATGGCAGATGCCGAGCCGCGGTTCTTCGAGTCGGCCCGGCCGAAGGCGAGAGCGTAGAGGATCGGGAACACGTAACCGTGGCCGGCGCCGCACAGGGCTCCGGCGACGAGGACCGCCGTGTTGGAATCGGCACCGGCCAGCACCGCAAATCCGGCGGCAAAGACGACCAGTGCCGGGTAAAGGATCCGCTTCGGCCCGACGCGGTCCGGGAGCCAACCCGTGGCGAGCCGCAGCAGGATGGCGGTGGCCGAGTACGCGGCAAAGAACCCCCCGACGGTCCCGATGCCGGTCTCGTCGACGAACGTGCGCAGGAACGTGAAATAGGCGGCGAGAGCGACCGAGAACACCACCGTGATCCACCACAGGGGCAGCAAGTCGCGCTGGCCGAGGGGGGTGAGGAACGACGTCCCTCCGTGCTTTCCTGCCGGTTCCACCGTCTCGGTCAACAGCAGCGACAGGAGGAATGCGACGACGGCGAGGGTCACCGACGTGGCGAACAGCGCGTCGAAGTCCCAACGGTCGAGCACGAAATCGCCGATCAGGCCGCCGAGGGCGATCGGGAGCATGCCCGAGATCCCGAAGAGGGCGAGCCCTTGAGTGCGGTTGCGCGCCGGGAGGATGTCGGCCGCATAGGTGAAGATCGAAGCGAAGAGCATTGCCTCGGCGAACCCGTGGAGTATTCGGACGACGTATATCCAGGGCCCGAGCGAAGAGATCGTCAGGTACAGGAGGAGGACTGCGATGTTGCTGAGCCCGCCGAGGAGGATGACGGGCCGGCGGCCGCGGCGGTCCATCTCCCGGCCGATCTGGGGCCGCACGACGATTGCGGCCAGAGCGGTGGATCCGACGATCAACCCGATTTCCACCTCGGACGCGCCGAGGTCCTCGATGAATCTCGGAAAATGCACCAACAGGAAGAAGGCGAGGCCGCCGGCAAGGCTCACGAACCAGGCCATCAGGAAGCGGGGGCTGAGGAGAAAGGCCTGCATTCGGAGAGGAGCGTATCGGGTCGCGCTCTGTGGTCGGAACCTCCCGCAAAAAACCGAAATGAGACGCGAAATCTAGATACAGATTCCACTTGACGAACGCCGGCCGGAAGCGTACCTTTCCCTCACTCCTCCTCGGAACCGCAAGGGGACGGGGAGGCGGCCCCGGGGTTTACCCCCGCAAGGGGGTCGCCGGAGAGGGTCTTCGGGCTCACTTCGGTGCCACGGGGCCACGGCTTGAAGCCGGGCTTGCTCGGCGGAGAGTGACCGGCACGGCAGCAATGTCGCATCGGTTGCCCCCTGAGGGATTGTTCCGCAAGGTGCAGTTCAGCAGGGGGACATGAAACCCCTAGGGGTCGAAGCTTCGGCGGAGATTCCTGGGGGTTTCACCTATTCCGGGTCGGGATGCCTTTCTCGGGCGGGGCCTTTCTCAGGCGGGGGCCCTGCGGGGTGGTGACCACCACGAGTTCCGTGCCGCGGGCGATCATGCGGTCGATCGCGGCAGGGCAGCTTGCGGCGATCGATGTCGGTGGTCGTCAGGAGGCGGCCGTCACCGCGAGGCGCAGCTGTTCGAGTGTCGGCGATCCCTCGACGCCTCCTGCGGTGCGATAGACACGGCAGGAGAGGCCCACGGGAGCGTCGGGATCGGCGAACGGGTCGACCCCGTCTATGAGCACTGTCGGCGAGCCTCGAAAGCCGAGTTCGTCGGCGAGCTCTGGAGTGTCCTTCGCCGTCGGATCACTTCATCCATGGGCTGCCTCCCCGGGAGAGTCGAGGCCCCACTCGACGGTAGGCCGTCGAGTCACGAGAGTGTCAAGGGCTTCTCGACGTCTGTCCGTCGGTTGTCCGAACCTCAGTCGGCGGAGGGTCCCACCACGAGTCCGCCGAGCGCCGCCATCAGCGCGTCGAGTCGCTCGTCGACGATCGAGTAGTAGGACCATTTACCGCGCCGTTCTCGCTCGATGATTCCCGCATCGACCAGCGACTTGAGGTGGTGGCTGATCGTGGACTGGGCGAGATCGATGTGGCGCTCGACGTCGACGACACAGACCGGCTCTGCAGTGACGGACAACAGATGCAGCATGGCCACCCGGTGTGGGTCTCCCAGCGCCTTGAAAGCCGAGGCGAGATCGGAGCTGCGCCCTGCATCGAGCGGTTCCACCCGAATGGCAGCGCATGCCGCGCCGTCGGGGTCGGTGCATTCGCATGTCATCTGTTGGGTTTGCGTCACACCGCCTCCAACCCGGGAATGGATCGACATGTGTCGATGGTTTCTCCCATCGACACTTTTCGATGGGAGATTCTCTCACATGAAGCAACCGATGACCAAGGACGAATTGTTCCGGTTCCTCGACGAGCAGCCCCGCATCGGGAGGCTTGCCACCGTATCGCTCGAGGGCGATCCGCATGTGGTGCCCGTGTGGTTCCGGACCGACGAGGGCCGGGTCCTCGTCCACACGATGGCGGCCATGCGGAAGGCTCGCAACGTGGCGGCCACCGGCCGCTTTGCGCTCACGGTCGACACCGACGAGTGGCCGTACCGCGGTGTGACGATGCGCGGTCCCGCCAGGGCTGTCGGCACAGAGGAGATGGACCACCGGTTTATCGAGGATCTTGCGGTGCGCTACCTGGGTGAGGAGCACCGACCGATGGGCCGCTACATGGCCGATCTCCCACAAGAACACGCCACGCTGGTGCTCGAGCCCGAGTCCTGGCATGCCTTCGACTACAGCTAGAAAGGGAACCTCAAATGACCACCACACCCCAGGAAACCGGCACGCACGAACTCGGCGGCGGCTGCTGCACGACCGCCGATCCCGGCGCCGTCGGCGGCGAAGCGCTCGAAGAGTTGCGCCGGGAGGACGAGACCCCGGCCGACGTCGCTGCCGTTCGTGCGGCGGGCTTCCGCCTGCTATTCGAGACCGGCCGGCCGGTCACCGTCGACGATCTCATCGACGCTACGGATGTCCCCGCGGCGCGAGTGACCAAGATCTTCGAATCGGTGCGCGCCCGCGGCCGGGTCGAGTTCGACGACCAGGACAGGCTGATAGGTATCGCCGGTCTCACCCTCACGCCGGGACGCCACGAGTTGCAGCTCGACGGCGCCACCCGCTGGACCTGGTGCGCCCTCGACGCCGTCGGGATCCTGGGGGCGCTCGGCGCCACCGGGACCGTCCGTTCGACCGATCCCCAGACCGGGGCTGCGGTCGAGATTCCATTCGTGGAGGGGAGGGCCGACACCGACGCCCACCTGTTCATCCTCGACGGGTTCACCGAGGGAAACGTCCGCGAGGATTGGTGCCCCCGGGTGAATTTCTTCGCCAGCCGTGGCGCCGCCGAGCAGTGGATCGGTAAGCGCAACCTGCGAGGTGACATAGTTGCCGTCTCCGAGATCGTCGACGATGCCGCCTCGATGTGGCGTCCCGTCGTCGAACTCGATGCGCCTCAGGTCTGCTGAAGCACTTCGCCGGAAACTCAGCCCTGCCGGCACTCCGCTAGCGGCGTAGCGCCTCGTCGAGTCCGACGCTCACCCCACTGGTCGTTTCCACGTGGCGGATTGCCAGCAAGGCGCCGTCGACGAACGAGTCGTATGAGGTACCGGCATGTGTTATCGACAGTCGTTCGCCGCTCTTGCTGAAAGCCACTTCCTGAGCCGAGAGGGTCGCCTCCATCCGAAGCGAATGAATGCGGATTCCCTCGACCGAACCGCCGCGCGCTCCGGCGACAAGCTCGGACGACTCGTCGAAGGACGATCCGCCTGCGGCGGCGATCCGGGCCGCGGTCGCGATCGAGGTGCCCGATGGAGCGTCCGGCTTGTCTTGGTGGTGACGTTCGATGATCTCGACGCCCGTGAAGTGGGGTGCCGCCAGTTCGGAGAACTGCATCATGAGGACGGCCCCTATCGAGAAGTTGGGGACCACCAGGCACCCCGGGCCGTCGTCGTCCCAGAACGAACGGAGCTCGTCGAGGCGTTGCTCGGTGAACCCCGATGTGCCGACGACCGCGTGCAGTCCGGCCGCCCGCCAAGCGCGCAGGTTGTCCATGACCACGGTTGGCTCCGTTGCCTCGAAGAGCACCTCGCACTCCACCTCGCTGTGTGACGAGGCGATCTCGATCCCGTCGAACCTTTCATCGCCCCGGGTCGGGTTGAACAGCGCGGTTATCTCCAGGTCCTCGCTGGCCGTGATGCCACGGGCGACCGCGCTGGCCAGCCTGCCGGGAATGCCTGAGATCCCTACCCGTGTCATCCGTTCTCCGATCGCGCTCCGGTCACTCTATGGCGCAGGTACCGCGCAGTGATATTCGACCGCTCCAACTCGCGAAAACTGCATTTGAAACGCGAAATCTCGGTATCGCCTCGACTTGCACTTCACCGTCGGGAAGTCGTAGATTGCAATTGTCATCGAAGCGATTCGGTGGCGACCGAAGAAGTCGGCAACGGCTTCGGAGGCGGGTTCCGACCTCGCTCCCTTCGGGGAGGGGCGCCCAAGCCGAAAGGCGGAAGGCGGTCGCCGGATCCAGACCATGACATCGGGCTCGTTCCGAGGTCTAGGCATCGGGGTAATTGCAAGGTTACTTCGTACGAGGAACCCCGAGAGGGCGAGGGCTCCGGCCCGGACTTTCTCGGGGTTTCCTCTTTTCTCCCCGGCGGGTCCCCTGCACCCCGCCTCCTCCGCAGCGTGGGGCCCCTGCCCCACGGCGGCCGTGTTTTCTCCCGGGCGGGTTCCCCGCAGCCGACCCTCGCTCGGCGCGATCAGTAATTAGAGATCAGCCATTGGAGCGACCTGCGGTCGGCGATCCTCGCTTCGCTCGGTGCGATCGCCCGGCGAGCACAGCGAGCCGACGACCCGAATCCGATTGCCCGGCGAGCGCAGCGAGCCGATCGCCACGGCTCTCGGCTACTGGTGACTGGTGACCGGTGACTGACCCCGGCCGTGTTTTCTCCCCGGCGGGTCCCCTGTAGCCGAGCTTCGCTCGGAGAAATAGCGATCAGCCATTGGAGCGACCTGCGGTCGGCGATCCTCGCTTCGCTCGGTGCGATCGCCCGGCGAGCACAGCGAGCCGACGACCCGAATCCGATTGCCCGGTGAGCGCAGCGAGCCGATCGCCACGGCTCTCGGCCAAGGGCCAATGGCTATCGTCTCTTCATGGCCTACCCCCGCAGATTGCTCACCGGCGGCGAGTCGGTGGTTCGCGAGTTTCGGCCGCACTGGCGCCTCCTCGTCATCCCGGTGTCATGGGCGCTGGTCGGGATCGCCGCCATCGTCGCCACCTGGGGGGTGGCGCCGGACAATGAGCCGTTCGACTGGATAGTGACCGGCGCGGTCGTGCTCGCCTCGCTCCGGCTGGTGTTCTACCCATTCATCTCGTGGTGGTTCACGTCCTACGTCCTCACCAACGAGCGGCTCATCCGTCGTAGCGGAATCCTGTCCCGGGCCGGACTGGAGATCCCGCTGGAGAACATCAACGACATTCGCTTCACCCAGACGATCCTCGAGAGGGTGCTGCGCAGCGGCGACGTGTTGGTGGAATCCGCCGGCGAAAAGGGACAGTCGCGCTTTTCGGACATCCCGACGCCGGAAGACTTCCACAGCCTCATCTACAAGGTGCGCGAGGTGCGCGCTCGCGATCTTGCCGAGGGCGGGGGCGCCGAGGGATCCGACGGTGTGTCCAAGCTGGAACGCCTCGGACGGCTCCTCAGGGAGGGGCTCATCACTCAGGAGGAGTACGACTCCAAGAAGCACGCCTTCCTCGACGAGATCTGATCGGTAGGGTGCCCGGGCTGGAGGTGCCGCCGTGCCGCACATGATGGATGACTTCCCCCTGCTGTTGTCCACCCTCTACGACCGCGCCGTCCTTCTCCACCCGGAGCGGGAGATCGTCTCGGTGGAGCACGACCGGTCGATCGTGCGCACCAATTACGGCGAAACCGACGGCCGGATCCGGCGGCTCGCCGGTGCGCTGCGAGATGACTTGGGTGTATCCCAGGGCGAGGCGGTGGCGACGTTCGCCTGGAACAACCGGCGCCATCACGAGATCTACTGGGCGACGGCCAACACCGGGCGGATCTGTCACACGCTCAACATCCGGCTCTTTCCGGACCAATTGACCTTCATCGTGGATCACGCAGGCGACAAGGTGGTCTTCGTCGATCCGGACCTCGTTCCTCTGGTGGAGCGGTTCGCCGACAGGGTGGACTGTGTCGAGACCTACGTCGTGATGGGGGATTCGGTTCCGACCACCTCACTGACCAACGCCATCGCCTACGAGGACCTCATCGCCGCCGCCGCTCCCTGGGGAGATTGGCCGATGCTCGACGAGCGGTCGCCGATGATGCTGTGCTACACGTCCGGAACGACCGGCAACCCGAAGGGGGTCGCCTACACCCAGCGCTCCACCTATCTGCACACGATCAGCAATCTCGCCGCGCGGCCGTTGCATCCCACCGACACGATGCTCCCGGTGGTTCCGATGTTCCACGCCGCCGCCTGGGGCTACCCGTTCATGGCGACGACCGCCGGGTCCAGGATCGTCTACCCGGGGCCCGAAATGACCCCCGAAGGGCTCGTTCGCCTGTTCGAGCAGGAGCGGGTCACCTTCTCAGCCGGGGTGCCCACGATCTGGATCGGGATCCAGCAGTACCTGATGGAGCACCCCGAGGCGGATATCAGTTCGATCGACACGTTCCTCTGCGGCGGCTCGGCGGTACCCCGGGCTCTCATCGAGTGGTTCGCGACCGAGCGCGACATCCTCATACTCCAGGGGTGGGGAATGACGGAGACCAATCCCATCGCATCGATCGCCATGCTCAAGCCGGAACACGAGGAGCTGGATCTCGACGAGCGGCTCGACCGGCTCGAGACAGCCGGTGTCCCGGTGGCCGGGCTCCAGGTCAAGATCGTCGACGAGTCGGGTGACGAACTGCCGTGGGACGGCGCGGCCTTCGGTGAGCTGCTGATTCGTGGTCCCTGGATCGCCGCCGAGTACTACCGGAATCCACGCACCTCGGAGTCGTTCAGTGACGGCTGGCTGCGGACGGGCGACGTGTGCAAGATCACGCCCGAGGGGTACATCGTCATCACGGACCGGGCCAAGGACGTGATCAAGTCGGGCGGGGAGTGGATCTCCTCCCTCGACCTGGAGCGGGAGTTGATGGCTCATCCCGCGGTCGCCGAGGCGGCTGTGATCGGGGTCAAGCACGTCAGATGGCAGGAGCGGCCTCTGGCGGTCGTTGTCAGGCGCCCCGGGATGGATGTGACGGCCGACGAACTGCTCGAGCACCTCGGCCACCGGGTCGTCAAGTGGTGGCTTCCCGACGTCATCGACTTTGTCGAGGAGCTGCCCAAGACGGGCACAGGGAAGTTCGACAAGAAGGTCGTGCGGGAACGGTACGCGGAGATGCTGCTCGATGATGATGCCTGACACGCCTGCGACGCGGGAGGTCGCCGCCTCGGGCCTCGAGCATCGGGTCGTCGCCTACGGCGAGGTCTCCAGCCTCGAAGAGGCCGCGGAGAAGCGTGGCGTTCCGGTGCACAAGGTGATGAAGTCGCTCGTCGTGCGCACCGACCCCGACGAGTTCGTCATGGTGATCGTCCCCGGTGACCGGGTCATCGACTGGCCCCGGCTTCGAAAAGTGGTGGGGTCTTCGCGGATGTCGCTGGCTCCCGCTGAGAAGGCGCTGGCGGTGACCGGCTACCCGAGCGGCGCCATCACTCCGTTCGGGTCGAAGCGGTCGCTTCCGGTGATCCTCGACGCCTCCGCCGAAGGCGAGATCTCGCTGGGTGGTGGAGCCCACGGGGTGTCGATCCATCTGGATACGGAGGACCTCGTCGCCCACACCGGGGCCACTGTCGCCCAGGTGACCAAGCCGCGCTAGCAAGAGGCTTCAGTCTTCGAGGCCGGTCCTTTACGTAGGAGATCAGGGCCTTTGGGCCCTGATCTGGAGTCCTCCGGTAGTGCGGACTCGGGGTAACTTCGCGACATGAAGGTTCTGGTGAGCGGGGCCACCGGCTACATCGGCGGCCGCCTCGTCCCCCGTCTCCTCGAGGGCGGGTTCGAAGTGCGTTGCATGACTCGGGATCCGGAGCAACTGGCGCTGGACCCCTGGCGGAACGAGGTCGAGGTGGTGAGGGCGGATGCGCTCGATCGAGCCGCACTCGCGCCGGCGCTGCGGGGATGCGATGCCGCCTACTACCTGATCCATTCGATGGGAGGCGGGCGCGGCGACTTTGCCGAGACCGATCGGCGGGCGGCAGAGAACTTCCGCGACGCCGCCGACGCCGTCGGACTGAAGCGATTGGTCTTCCTGGGCGGTCTTGGTTCCGATCGGGAGGACCTCTCGGAGCACCTGGCCAGTCGCCATGAGGTGGGACAGGTGCTTCGCTCTGGTCGCACCCCGGTCACGGCGCTGAGGGCGGCGGTGATCATCGGGTCCGGCTCGATATCGTTCGAAATGATCCGGCACCTCACCGAGGTGCTCCCGATCATGATGCGGCCGCGCTGGGTCAGGGCGAAGTGCCAGCCGATCGGCATCCGCAACGTCCTGGCGATCCTGGTCTCCGTCCTGGACGACCCCGAGCCCGTCGACCGGATCTACGACATCGGCGGGCCCGACATCCTCACCTATCAAGAGATGATGCAGGTGTACGCCGACGTGGCCGGCCTGCGCAAGCGCATTGTCATCCCGCTGCCCATCTTCAGCTCGTGGCTGTCGTCGCTCTTCGTCGGGCTGGCCACGCCGCTGCCTGCGGCGATGGCCCGACCCCTCATCGACAGCGTGTCACACGATGTCGTGGTCAACAATCCGTCACCTCCGGGGTTCGACCCATCCGACCTGCTCACGTATCGCGTGTCTGTGGAACTGGCGCTGACTCGTATCTTGCGTGCCGAAGTTGAAACCCGCTGGTCGGACGCCGGGTCCACGCCGTCGGCGCCGATGCCGCACGATCCAGCCTGGTCGGGAGCCAAGATGTACGTCGATCGCCGCGTCGTCTCCTCGTCGGCGCCGCCCGACGACCTGCTGTGGGCGGTGGCCCGGGTCGGCGGCGACGTCGGCTACTACTCGATGAACTGGGCCTGGCGGCTGCGGGGCTGGTTCGACCGGCTGGTCGGCGGGGTCGGGCTGCGGCGCGGCCGGCGCGATCCCGAGGAGCTGCGGCCCGGAGAGGCGCTCGACTTCTTTCGGGTGGTCGAGATGGTTCCCGATCGGCGCCGGCTGACTCTGCAGGCCGAGATGAAGGTGCCGGGCACTGCATGGCTGGCGTGGTCGGTCGAGCCGACGGAAGCCGGCAGCCGGCTCATCCAGGCCGCCCGCTTTGCGCCGCGCGGCCTCTTCGGGAGGCTCTACTGGCATGTGTTGCTCCCGTTCCACGCCCCGATCTTCAAGCGGATGGCGAGAAACATGGCGAAGACCGCCGAGAAGCGGGATCGGAGCCAGTCGCGGGTTTGAGGGCCCGGGTTTCCCCGCCGGAAGCGTCGCCGATCTGAGTGATGGCATCACTCAGCAGGCTCCTAGCATCACCTCCGATGCGTGGGGTGCACTCCAACTGGTTCTACGTCGCGGTCGTCACCAACGGCCTCGCCGGACTGTGGGGTCTGGGGCTGGTGGTGCTGAAGAAACCGGTCACCCCGATCTTTCACTGGGCGGCAGGAACGGCGGTGGTGGCGATGCTGCTCCAGGTCGGGTTCGGCCTGGTCCTGTACGCCCAGGGGGTCCGGCCCGGGGACGACTTCCACCTCTTCTACGGCTTCGTGATCCTGTTCACATTCACGTTCGCCTACATCTACCGGGCGCAGATCTCGAGGCGGCCGGCGCTGTCGTGGGGTCTGCTGCTGCTGTTCGTCATGGGGCTGGGGCTGCGCGCCTGGTCCAACGTCACCTAGTGCCCTGTCCGGTAACGTTGCCGATGTTGAGGGCGAGGCAGGGGAGTCGTCTGGCAAGGACGCAGGACGAAGGCGCACTAGGCCGTGCGTCGAGGACGAGGACACAGCCAGCGGCGTCACTGGACGTCCTGAACGCGGCGAACGTTGCTGGTCGGGGCATTGGGAGGGACTGGTGCTGCTAGAAGGCAAGCGTCTCGTTATCACCGGAGTGCTCACAGACGACTCCATTGCGTGGCACACCGCTCGGGTCGCCCTGGAGGAGGGCGCGGAGATAGTGCTGACCGGTTTCGGCCGGGGAATGCGGCTGACGAAGCGGGTGGCCGGCCGACTGCCGAGCACCCCGGACGTGATCGAGCTCGACATCAACGAGCCGGCTCACATGGAGGCGCTTGCCGCCGATCTCGAGGCCCGCTGGGGGGCGGTCGACGGCGCCGTGCACGCCATCGCCTTTGCGCCGGCCGACGCCCTCGGAGGCGCCTTCCTCGACACGCCCGCCGACAGCGCGGCGACCGCCTTCACCACCTCGGCGTTCTCCTACAAGACGCTGGCGGTCGGGCTGCTGCCTCTGATGCAGAAGGCCGGAGGCGGGTCGCTGGTAACCCTCGACTTCGACAACACCCAGGCCTGGCCGGCATACGACTGGATGGGGGTCGCCAAGTCGGCGCTCGAGTCGGTGACCCGCTACCTGGCGCGGGATCTCGGGAAGCACAACATCAGGGTGAACGCGGTGTCGGCGGGGCCGCTGGGGACTGTCGCCGCCAAGAACATTCCCGGCTTTTCCCAGTTCCAGAACGTGTGGGCTGAACGCGCTCCGCTGGGCTGGGACACGGGTGACCCGGATCCTGTGGCCCGGATGATCGCCGTGCTGTTGAGCGATTGGGCTTCCAAGACCTCCGGCGAGATAGTGCACGTCGACGGCGGTTTCCACGCCATCGCGGCAGGCACCCGACCTCCCGCCGAGGATTAGGGCCAGACGTCTCCGACCAACACGAGAGGGCAACCGCGAAACGGGTGTCTCGTGACCCGCATCGGATGCCCAGGGCGTCGCTCCTTACTGCCATTCAACCCAAGGCCGACGGCTGTCCTAACTTGTGGTTTCCATGACTACCGATTCTCGACCCACAGGGGTACTACTGCTCCAGCTCGGGACACCCGATTCCACCAAAGTCTCCGACGTGCGCACCTACCTGAGGGAGTTTCTCTCCGATCCCCGTGTTCTCGACATGCCCGGACCTGCCCGGGCTCTCCTCCTCAACGTGGTGATCCTCCCCTTCCGCCCTCGGCGATCAGCCAAGCAGTACGAGAAGATCTGGACCGAGGAAGGCTCACCGTTGACCATCCACACCGACGCCCTCACCTCGAGAGTCCAGGAGATCCTCGGCGACAGTTATCGGGTGGTATACGGGATGCGCTACCAGAATCCACCGATCCGCCAGGCGGTCGATCATCTCATCGCCGATGGCTGTGACCGCATCGTCGTTCTTCCCCTCTTCCCTCAATATGCGTCGGCCTCGACTGGCTCCGCGCTCGAAAAAGCGCTCCAGGTGATCGGCGAGCGCTGGAATCTCCCGGACGTCGTCACCGTCGGAGCCTTTTACGACGAGGTCGGTTATCTGCGGGCAGTGGCCGAAGTAGCCCGGCCGTATCTGGAAGCTTTCCAGCCCGATCACGTCCTGCTCAGCTACCACGGGCTACCGGAAAAACAGGTCAAGAAGAGCGACTCGACCGGTGAGTGGTGTTTGGCCAGCGAATCCTGCTGTGATCGCATCACCGAGGCCAACCGGTTCTGCTACCGGGCACAGTGCTTCGCCACCACCCGTGGGTTGGCCGCCGAGTTGGAACTCCAGGCAGGCAAGTTCAGCACCACATTTCAGTCCCGTCTCGCCGGTCAGAAGTGGATCGAGCCCTACACGGATGTCGAGCTGCCCAAGCTCTACGAGTCCGGCGTGGGTCGTATTGCGGTGCTCACCCCGTCCTTCACCGCGGATTGTCTGGAGACATTGGAGGAGATCGGGATCCGGCTTCGAGCTCAGTGGGAGCAGCTCGGAGGTGAGGACTTTCTCGTCGTTCCCTGTGTCAACGCCGAGCGGGTCTGGGCTTCAGCTGCTGCCGACATGGTGCGTAAGGCCAGCTGATCGAGTCAGGGAACTCGCACGAGATGTCGCCCTCTGAGGAAAGTCAGTCCGTCAGGACGGGGACCGATGGGTCGGCGCGATGGGCAGAGTATCGGTGGAAGATGACAAGGTGAATCAGGCTCAAGTCGAGGAGTCATATCGACGCTTGCAACAACGGTTCTGTGAGGCCGTGGAGACCGTCGACGGGAGGTCGGTTTTCGGCTCGGACCCGTGGGAGCGGCCGGGTGGTGGCGGCGGGCTGACCCGGATAATCAGCGGAGAGGGTCACATCGAGAAGGCGGCGGTGAACTTCTCGGCTGTGGCAGGTGCAACCCCGGCCGGTCTCTCGGAGCGGATGGCGGTGGAAGGCAGCGAGTTCTATGCCGCGGGGGTGTCGATCATCGTCCATCCCAAGAACCCACACGCACCCACATTCCACGCCAATCTCCGCTTCTTCGAGACCGACACCGGATCGGCCTGGTTCGGTGGAGGAGCCGACCTCACTCCCTATTACCTGTATGAAGATGACGCCCGCCACTTTCATCGCGTGCTCAAAGAGGCTTGCGATGCCCATGATGTTGCCGACTATCGGGCATGGAAAAAGGCCTGCGACGAGTACTTCTATCTCCCAAACCGCAACGAGGCCCGTGGCGCCGGCGGCCTGTTCTTCGATCACCTCACCGATCGTCTCGAGGACGTATGGGCATTCCAAACAGATCTCGGGGAACGCCTGATCGAGGCCTATATCCCGATCTTGGAACGTCGGATCGAAGTGCCATATGGGGAATCGGAGACGATCTGGCATGAGATCCGGAGGGGTCGCTACGCCGAGTTCAACCTGGTGTTCGACCGTGGCACCCGGTTCGGGCTGGAGACGTCGGGTCGGGTCGAGGCGATCCTCGCCTCGTTACCGCCCCGGGCTCGCTGGGTCTACGACCACCATCCGGAGCCACACAGCCCTGAAGCCACGCTGCTCGACATGGTCACCTCCCAACCCCGCGACTGGGTCTGAAAGAAGGTCCGGCTCGCATCTTGCCGACTCCGCGTCGGAGGGTCAGCCCGATACGCTTGTGTCTTAGCAAATGGGTCTGATTCACTTGGATGTTTCGACGGCCAGCTTTGCCTATCCACAGCACAGTGGTGAGGTTCGCGCCGAGCTGGCGAAGCTGCTGACCAGGGCCGGCACCCTCGATAACGGCTTCGTCCTTTCCACATGTCTTCGCCTCGAAGTTACGGTTTCCGGCCTTCGACCCGAGCTCGACACCGCGTTAGAGGTGCTCTTCGGCGATCTCCCCGATGACATCCAACCCCAGATCCGCCAGGGTGATCGAGCCGTCACCCACTTGTTCCGGGTCGCGGCAGGTCTCGAATCGCCCGTCCTCGGCGAACAGGAGATCCTGACCCAGTTCCGCCGGGCGGTTCTCGAGGCCGAAGAGGCAGGGGCGATAGGGGGTCTGTTCTCCCATCTCCTCGAGATGGCGGTGTCGGTGGGAAGACAGACCCGGGACTTGCTTCCCGGCTCGCCTCACAACTCCATGGCGGCTGTCGTCGCTCAGGCCCTTGGGTCCGCCAGCCGGGTGGCGGTGCTCGGCTCGGGGATCATGGCCACCGCGGTTGCCGAAGGTCTTCTCCAGCTTCCGGTGCCACCCCATGTCACGGTTGTGGCTCGTCATCCCGAGAAGGTGGCGCTGAGAGAGGGACTGGAGGTATGGGCTTTCGAGCGAGCCGCCGAGGCCTTGAGCACGTTCCCTGCCGTGGTCTCGGCAACCTCGGCCAAGCGACGTCTCGTCGACGACAAAACCATGGCGGCCGCGGTATCCGACAGAGATGCTCCGCTCACCCTGGTCGACATGGCCATGCCGCCCGACTTCAGGCCTCCAGAAGCCGTCGCCATCACATATATCGATATCGACAACCTGGCCCGAATGGCTGACCGCCGCCCCCGGGCCGGAGAGGCGGACAGCTATGTGGAAACGGCTGCCAGCGACGCCTACCGTCAGTACAGGGACCACCACACGGTCGGTCCGTTGATCGGGGAGTTGATGCGCACCGCCGACGACATCGTTGACCGCACCGTCGATCGGTTTGCAGGACGGCTCGGTAGCGGTAATGACGAGGCGGTGTTGCGACAGGCGGCCCACACTGTTGCTCGGACCCTTCTGGCCGGACCGGTCTCCTACGTGAAGCAGGTCGAACGGGCGCCGGAGGTCGTCGATGTCATCGCTGAAGCCTTCGGCGTCGACGATGAGTGACCTGAGGATCGCCACCCGAAGGTCCCGGTTAGCGATATCCCAGGCAGAGTGGGTTGCATCGGCCATATCCGAAGCCCACCCCGGTCTCGAAGTGTCTCTGGTCGAAGTGAGCACGACCGGCGACGATGATCGAACTTCTCGTGTGACGGTCCTCTCCGAGGTGGGGGCGTTTGTCCGCGCCGTCCAGCAGGCAGTCCTCGAGGGGAGAGCCGACCTGGCGGTTCACTCCTGCAAGGACCTCCCGGTGGAGGGGCCTCCGGATCTGGCCGCGGTCTATCCGCGGCGTGAGGAGCCGTGGGACGTCCTATGCGGACAGGATCTCGATTCGCTCCCATCCGGAGCGCGGGTAGGTACCGGCAGCCCTCGGCGCGCAGCTCAGATGGCGAGGTTGCGCCCCGACGTTGAGATCAAAAGCGTTCGAGGCAATGTCGACACCAGGCTGGGAAGGGTGAGCTCGGGCGAGTTCGACGCCGTGATTCTGGCCGAAGCGGGTCTGCGCCGGCTGGGCCGCGAGGCCGAGATCGGTTACCGCTTCGATCTCGAGGAGATGGTCCCGGCGCCGGCTCAGGCGGCCCTGGCCGTGGAGGCCAAGGTTCGAAGTCCGGCGGCTGAGATGGCTCTGAGCATCGACGACCCCGCTACCAGGCGCACCGTCGAAGCGGAGCGGGCCCTGCTTGCCAACACCCGTGCCGGATGTCGTTCGGCCCTGGGGGCTCTCGGATCACTCGACGGGTCGAAGATTCGGCTGACCGGTTTCGTCCAGGATGAGCGTGGGGCTCGTTACGGAGAGGCCGAAGCCACCGAGCCCGACGCTGTGGCTCGCCATCTGCAATCTGTCCTGGGCCTGTGATCGTGAGCCGGGTTGCCGTAACCACCACGCCTGACCGGGCCTCGACCATCGGGGAGACGCTGGTCGCCCATCAACTGGAGCCGGTCATCCTCCCTTGTATTGAGGTGATCGCAGCTCCAGAAAGTGTTCTGGATGAGGTTCGGACGATATCGGCAGATGCCGATTGGATCGTGGTCACGTCGTCGAGAGCGGTACAACTCGTATGGTCGTCGGGTGGGATGCTGGATGTTCCAGTGGCCGCCGTCGGCGCCTCGACGGCCGCTGCGGTCGAAGCTGCCGGGGGAAGCGTGGAGATGGCCGGCCACTCTGGCGCCGACGCGCTGACAGCAAGGTTGACGTCGATGGTGGTGGGAAGATCTGTTGTCTTCCCCCATGCGGTCGGAGCAGACCTCTCCACCATCGAGAGTTTGGAGAAGGCAGGCGCTCGCGTCATGGCAATACCGGTCTATGAGACCCGCCCCATCGCCCCCGGTCTCGACCTCGTGGACGTCGTTATCTTCGGGTCCCCATCGGTGATAACAGGGTGGTGTCGATCCCGCGAGCTCGACGACCTGGTGCTGGCCGTCATCGGGGAGACGACGGAACGGGCGCTGGCCGAAAACGGTTATCAGGCTCATGTGATCCCGGATCGCCCCGATTACGAAGCCCTCGTCACCGCCCTCGATGGTTATTTGAGAGAGAGGAGTCTGGCGTGAGCGAATTTCCCGCAACACGGAACCGGCGGCTGCGACGGACTGCCGCCCTCCGCCGGCTGGTAGCAGAGACTCGGCTCCATCCTGCCTCGTTTGTCCTTCCGCTGTTTGTGATGCCGGGGCGTGGCGTGGCCAATCCCATTGGCTCCATGCCCGGTCACTCCCAGTTGTCGGTTGACGAGTTGACACCGGTGGTCAAGGAGGCGGCGTCGGCAGGTGTAGGCGGTGTCATCCTCTTCGGGATTCCCTCCTCGAAGGACGAGATCGGCTCGGGAGCTTGGGATTCGACGGGTCCGGTCCCGACCGCCATCCGGGCGATCAAGGACCAGGTCGGAGACATGACGGTTTGGGCCGATGTATGCCTCTGTGAATACACCAGCCACGGGCATTGTGGTGTCCTCGACGGCGAGATGGTGGACAACGACAAGACCCTTCCTCTGCTGGCTCAGGCCGCAGTGGTATACGCCGACTCGGGAGCCGACGTCATAGCTCCCTCGGACATGATGGACGGGCGGGTGGCTGCGATCAGATCTGCACTCGACTCCGGTGGTCATCACGAGCTTGCCATGTGCTCATATTCGGCAAAGTACGCCAGTGCCTATTACGGCCCCTTCCGGGAGGCAGCCGAATCGGCGCCTGCCTTCGGAGACCGCCGTACCCACCAGATGGACCCGCCCAATGTACGTGAGGCGCTGGTCGAGGTGACCCTCGATCTGGCGGAGGGCGCCGACATGGTCATGGTGAAGCCGGCTGGGCCCTACCTCGACGTGATTTCCGCGGTGCGGGCACGCACCAACGTTCCGGTAGCTGCATATCAGGTGTCGGGCGAGTACTCGATGATCGAGGCGGCAGCGCAGAACGGATGGGTCGACGGGGAGCGGGTCATGCTGGAATCGCTCACCTCCATTGCCCGGGCCGGAGCCTCGATCACTCTCACCTATTTCGCCACGCGAGCTGCTCGCGCGCTTTCCGCATCTTGAGCGCGGTCCCGCCCCAGGAGAGCTCTGAATCCACCCGCTGGTTTGAGCGGGCCGTGAAGGTGATGCCGGGAGGAGTCAACTCTCCGGTCCGCGCCTTCAAAGCCGTCGGAGGCACTCCTCCCTTCGTCGCCTCCGCCTCGGGCCCCCACCTCACCACGGTCGACGGCGAGATCCTGGTCGACTTCATCGCCTCGTGGGGGGCGCTGATCCTGGGACATGCCGAGCCTTCGATCATCGCCGCGGTCGAGGAAGCAACTCGCAGGGGGACCTCCTTTGGGGTGCCCACTACCCAGGAGGTTGAGCTGGCCGAGCTCATCACCGAGCTGGTGCCCTCTATCGAGGTGATGAGAATGGTGAATTCCGGCACCGAGGCCACGGCCTCGGCCATCCGGGTCGCCCGGAGCGCGATCGGCAAGCCTGGGATCGTCAAGTTCGAGGGTTGCTATCACGGTCACGCCGACGCCTTTCTGGTCAAGGCCGGGAGTGGCGCCGCCACCATGGGTGAGCCCGACAGCCCGGGCGTACCTGCGGCCACGGTGGCGGACACCTATCTGGCGCGATTCAACGATCTCGAGTCGGTGGAGCAAGCCCTCGGTCAGGGCACGGCGGCGGCCGTCATCGTGGAACCGGTGGCGGGGAACATGGGTGTGGTGCCACCAGTTCCGGGATTTCTCCAGGGGCTGCGCGATCTCTGCGATAAACACGGGGCACTCCTCATTTTCGATGAGGTGATGACCGGCTTCCGGGTCGCCCGTGGTGGCGCCCAGGAGCGATATGGCGTCACACCCGATCTGACCTGTCTGGGCAAGGTGGTGGCCGGGGGAACACCAGCTGCGGTTTACGGCGGCCGGGCCGACCTCATGAGGAGTGTCGCCCCGGACGGCCCGGTGTATCAGGCAGGGACACTGGCGGGCAACCCGCTGGCGGTGGCCGCCGGGCTCGCCACGCTGCGCCACATCGTGGAGGATCCGGGGCTCTACGACGATCTGGAGGTGATGGGGGCCAATCTGGAGGCCAGACTCACCCAGGCGATGAAGAAGAACAATGTCGCCGGGTGCGTGCAGCGGGCCGGGGCGATGCTGACCGTTTTCTTCGGTCCTGGGGAGGTTCACTCGTGGGACGAGGCGAGCACCGGCGATCGTGGCCGGTTTGGACGGTTCTTCCATGCCGCCTACCGGGGCGGGGTCCTCCTCCCACCGTCCCCGTTCGAGGCGCTGTTCCTGATGAAAGCCCACGATTCCGTCATTGGGCACGCCGCTGAAGTGTTGGTGGCGGCGATCGGAGAGGCGGGATGAACCGACCGCTAGTCGACGCATTGCGACTTCGCCCTCTGTCCCGGCCTCCGGTCTGGATCATGCGTCAAGCCGGGCGCTACCTGCCTGAGTATCGAGAGCTTCGAGAGAAACACTCCTTCCAGGAGGCGGTCTCCACACCGGAACTGGCCGCCGAGATCACCCTTCAGCCCATCCGACGGTTCCGGATGGACGGCGCCGTGATATTCGCCGACATAATGACCCCGCTCGAGGCGATGGGGGTCGAGATGAGCTTTGACCCCGGTCCCAAGCTGCGACCACACTCTCTTGGCGAGATCCTCGACCTCCCCGATCTGGACACGGACCGGGTCGCTTTCGTCGCAGAGACCATTCGACGGGTTGGGACCGAAATTCCCTCCGAGACTGCCGTGATCGGGTTCGCTGGAGCCCCGGTCACCCTTCTCGCCTATCTCCTCGAAGGTAGCGGGTCCAAAGACTTCCTCGCCATGCGAGCAGCCCTACGCGGCGACGCCACGGCAGCCGCCGCAGCATTGGACAAGCTGGCCCGGGCCATGAGGTCGTATCTCGGGATGCAGGTCGAGGCGGGTGCTCATGTAGTCCAGCTCTTTGATACCTGGGCAGGTCTATTGGACCTGGTCACCTTCGAAAGGTTCGCGGTCCCTGCGGCGCGGGCGAGTCTGGCCGGCCTCGACGCACCCACTATCTATTTCGCGCCCGGTTCTGCCCACACTTTCGACCTCCAGACCAAAGTGGGGGCCGCCGGTTACGGCGTCGACTGGAGGACCCCAATCGTGGAAGCCCGGGCTCGGCTCGGCGAGGTCGCCGTGCAAGGCAATCTGGATCCGGCCGTGCTTCTCACCGGCCCCGCCACCATCACCTCTGAGGTCAAGGCCCTCCTGATGCGAGTGGCCGGCCGCCCTGGACACATCATGAACCTGGGGCACGGGATCGACCGGTATACACCACCAGAGAACGTGACCGCGTTCGTGGAGGCGGTGAGATCATGATCGAGGTCAGTTCCGAACTGCTGACTCGCCACGACCGGCCCGGACCTCGCTACACGTCCTATCCGACCGCGGTCGAGTTCACCGAGGCTTTCGGGTCGCGTGAGTACGCCGAACGACTCGCCGCTGCCGCCCGTCGACCCGATCAGCCGTTGTCCCTATACGTTCACCTGCCATTCTGCGAGGCGCGCTGCTCGTTCTGCGCCTGTCACGTGGTCGTGACCAAACGTTCCGAGGTCTCCGACGCCTACCTGGGGCGGGTGGTGGTCGAGTCGGAGCTGATCGCCGAGCGACTCGGGGACCGGCGTCTGCTGGTCCAGTATCACTGGGGTGGTGGGACTCCGACCCATTACCCACCCGACGTCCTTGTCGAGCTCCATCGTGGGTTGCTTCGGAGATTCGAGCTTGCCCACGACGCCGAGGTGGCGATCGAGGTGGATCCGCGGGTTACCACGGCCGCGCACCTCGAAGCGCTCGTCGACGTGGGTTTCAACCGTGTCTCCCTTGGCGTCCAGGACCTCGACCCCGAGGTGCAGAGGCTGATCGGTCGCAACCAGACCGAAGAGCAGACCGTGGCGTTGTACCAGGACGCCCGGCGGCTCGGGTTCGAGTCGATCAATCTCGACCTGATCTACGGTCTCCCCGGCCAGGACGAGGAGACGATCCAGAAAACACTCGACACGGTGCTGGTGCTGCGCCCCGACCGGCTGGCCGTCTACTCGTTTGCCTTCGTGCCTTGGATGCGACCCCATCAGCGGCGTTTGGACCAGGCCCTGCTTCCGGGCACCGAGGAGAAGTTTGCACTGCTGGCTGCGTTGGTGTCGAGGCTCACTGGAGCCGGCTATCGGCACATTGGGATGGATCACTTCGCTCTTCCCAACGACGAACTGGCCCGCTCGGCTGCAGCCGGGACCCTCAATCGCAACTTCATGGGATACACGACCAAGCGGGATACCGAAGTGGTGGCGCTGGGCACGTCGGGCATCTCGGATGTAAACGGCGCATACGCCCAGAATCACCGGCGGCTTGCCTCCTACTACCAGGAGGTAGACGAGGGCCGGCTCCCGATCGAACGGGGATACCTGCTCGATCGCGACGACCGGCTGCGGCGGTACGTGATCACCGAGTTGATGTGCAACGGCGTCGTCGACCTCGCCGCGGCAGTTGCCCGGTTCGAAGTCCCAGACCCTGAGGTGTTTGCCGCCGAGATCGAGAACCTCTCGGGTCCGGGCGGGCTGGTCGAGGAGGGCATGGTGACCATAGAAGGCTCGACAGTGCGTGCCACCGAGTTGGGGATGCTGTTCGTGCGGCGTCTGGCGAGGGTCTTCGACGTCCACACGCCTCGTCGGTCGGATGACCGTCCGGTCTTTTCGAAGACGATTTGAGGGGGCCACGAGTTGACGGTGCGGGTGATTGTGGTCGGCGCCGGTTTGAGCGGGCTATTCACGGCGTCTGAATTGGTCGGTGCCGGCCTCGATGAGGTGCTGGTCGTGGATCGTTCGGCCGAACCCGGCGGCGTGGCCCGGACCGTCCGCCGAGACGGTTATACGCTGGAGTCGGCGGCCGGGACCCTGCTGCTGCCCCATGCCCACCTGACGCCGGTACTGGAACGGTTCGGAGGCGAGGTGATGCCCGCCGAGCCCGAAGCGGCGCTGCGGTATGTGTACACCGGAGGCCGCATGGTTGCGCTCCCGTCGTCCCCCAAGGCAGTATTTTCGCCGCTGGTTCCGGTCTCGGCCAAGCTTCGCGCTGCACTCGAGCCTTTCGTGCGAACCCCTCCCCGGTCGGAGGACGAGTCCCTCGACACGTTTCTTCGGCGAAGGCTCGGCGACGGACTTGGAGGGCTGCTGGCCTGGGTCGCGGCATCGGGGGTATTCGCCGGCGACCCCGCTCTCCTGTCGGCTCGCTCGTCATTCCCACTGTTTCCAGCCTTGGAGGACGAAGCCGGGTCGATCGTTCGAGGTGGGCTCCGACGATTGCGTAGCCGCCGGCGGGGAGCAGCCCGACCGGCCAGCCACCTCCCTGTCGGTGGTATGACACGACTGGCCGAGACCGTCACCGGTGTGCTCGGCGACCGCTTCCGGGGGGCCTTCGACGTGGCCTCCGTGCTTCGCGACGGATCCGGGTGGCGGGTCGAGGGGTCGGAGACAATACGTGCCGACCACGTCGTGCTCGCCGTGAGCCCACAGGCAGCGGCAGCACTGGTCGACCTCGATCTCGGTGCGATCCTGACTCGGTCGGTGAGCGCACCCGTAGTGGTCGTCGGCCTCGGCGGACCGTCCGATCGGCTGCCGCTCCCACCAGGCTTTGGCGTACTGACCGGTCCAGACTCGGGCACAGCCAGCCTCGGTGTCCTCTTCGAGTCGTCCTACGCCCCGACACGCGCCCCAAAGGGCCATGCCCTTGCCAAAGTGATCGCAGGTGGAGCTCGCAGACCGGAGGTGGTCGACTGGGACGATGCCCGGATCATCGAGACCATCGGCAGCGAGGTGGCGCAGATCCTCGGCACCGACCTCGTCCCATCATTCGTGGAGATCATCCGTCATCGCGCCGGTATCCCCCAATACGAGATCGGGCACGGCGCTTGGCTCTCTGAGCTCGACGGCCTGCTCGGGGACAGACCCGGGCTACATCTCACCGGATGGGGGTATCGAGGTGTCGGGGTTGCGCATCTCGCGTCAGATGCGGTCGCCATCGCCAATCGCATCGCTGGTCGTCGGCACCTGTGAAGGCCGGGTCTACGGCGTTTCGAATGGAGACGCCGCTTATTGAGCCTGACCGGCCAACTCGGCGATATCGAGCGCAATCAGCACCAGGAGGAAGCCGATCACACTTATGTGAAGGACGGTGATGGGACGACGCCAGGGGTGATGAATCCGCCAAAACCGGTGCAGGCTGAAGACATTGGCGGCGATGGCCACGGTGGCGATTGCGATCCCGAGGACAGGGCCCACACCGGGTGCGATTCCCAGCAGGGGCGTGACGAAGGGCAGCACGATGTAGGCGAGGACGCAGCGGATCCCGGATACCAGCATTGACACGCTGAAGGCTCTGTGTGCCTGCCCGAGTGGACCGTCCGGTAACTCCTGGTAAGCGATGGCCGCCCTCGTCTGGTCTGCCGTTGTCTTGCTCATCAAAGATTGCCCCGCAATTCAGGTGACGGGCCAGGAGCCTACTGCCGGTGGGGGACAAGGGAACTCGAGGTTTCAAGGGCCATCTGTCTCTTCGAAGATGTCGAGATACCGTCGCCACAGGCTGGCGTAGACGCCGTCGGCGGCGGTCATATGCCTGCACTCAGCCCACAGGTTGGTGTGATGTCGGCGCTGGCCTTCGATGACCAGTCTCAGGGGGGCTTGGCGAGTGAGGGCGACCGGTGACCCTTGCGATGTAGCCACAGGTAAGACCTGCTTCAGGCGGTGACACAGCTCATTGTCGCAATCGGTGGTGGGTGGTCGATGGGCGTTCTATCTGCCGCACTCGCGCTGGGACAACTGACGGTCGCGTACCGCCACCTGAACGGAATCCGCACGCAATCCGCGCACCGCAACTCGAAACCACTCGACTCAACCAAACCCAATACAACCCAACCAAACACCCGGGAACCCCTATGGCGCCTGGCGATCCGGCGACAGGCGTTGAGGTGTCGAGGATACCGTTTCACCGCCATTCTTCCTTGACGCGAAAGAGGCCTTCGAGTTGTCAACCCTTGGTTGCGACAGGGGGAGGTAATCGATCATCGGTCTCTGCCGCGCAGACGGCCCAACCGCATCCATCCCTTCCCCGACTGGGAGTCGGATCGAAAGCGGACGGCGGTCGGAATCGTCACAACGGGGCGTAGCCTTCCGTGACGCCCCGACGGCGACCCGACCGGCGATAATGGCCTTCCCCATCCAGGACCCTCTCAATGGCCCGCGTAGCGGTGTTCTTTGGCGGACGGTCGGAGGAGCACGAGATCTCGTGCGTTTCGGCCGTGTCCACGATCGCCGCCCTGCAGGAGATGGGCCATGAGGCGGTCGCGATCGGCATCGATCGCCGCGGGGTCTTCCGCTTGGCCGATCCGATGCTCGACCCCCTCATCGCCGAGGGCCCATCCGTGTCGATCGAAGTGCCCGGCGGCCGACTCCTGTCCGACGGCGACCCGGTTGTGGTCGATGTGGCCTTTCCCGTGCTGCACGGCCCGTTCGGCGAAGACGGCACCATCCAGGGCCTGTTCGAGATGGCCGGTCTCGCCTACGTGGGGTCAGGGGTGCTCGGCTCGGCGATCGCAATGGACAAGGACGTGGCCAAGCGGTTGTGTCGGGAGGCCGGAATCCCGATCGGCGACTACCTGGTGGTGCGCGGCCCGGACTTCCTGGCCGAACCCGGCGCGATCGCCTCCCGCGTCCAGGCCGACCTCGGGTTCCCCGTGTTCGTCAAGCCGGCCAACATGGGCTCATCTGTCGGCATCAGCCGGGCCGACGACGAACAGACGCTCAAGGAGTCCATACACGCCGCCCTGGAGCACGATCGCAAGGTGGTCGTTGAAGCGGAGGTTTCCGGTCGCGAGATCGAGGTTGCCGTTCTCGAGGGCCCCAGAGCGTCGGTTGCCGGGGAGATCATCGTCAAGGGCGGCTGGTACACCTACGACGCCAAGTATGAGGATGAGGCGACGGAGCTGGAAGTGCCGGCCGCCATCTCGGAAGCAGCGATGGAAACCGTGCGCGAGCTGGCATGCCACGCCTTTTCCGTGCTCGAATGCAGCGGGCTCGCTCGGGTCGACTTCTTCTACGAGGAGGGTGGGCGCGGCTTCATCCTCAATGAGCTCAACACGATGCCGGGATTCACCCCCAAGTCGATGTTCCCGATGATGTGGGCGGCGACCGGAATGCCCTACCCGGAATTGTGCGACGAGCTGGTCACGCTCGCCCTGAGCCGGTAGGACGAACCGAGCCTCGGGCCCGTACGAGGCCGGCCTAAGACCGTCGGTCTAAAGCTTGACGACCGGGCAGGTGAGGGTGCGCGTGATCCCTTCGATGGCCTGGATCTTGGCGACCACCAGCTTGCCGAGGGCGTCGACGTCGTCGGCGGAGGCGTGCACCACGGCGTCGTAGGGTCCGGTGACCGCGTCGGCGGACTTGACGCCATCTATCTTGTTCACCGCCATGGCGACCTGGGCGGCCTTGCCGACCTCGGTCTGGATCAGCACGTACGCTTCGACCATCTCACTCCTCGGATCGGCTCTCCGCCGACTATACCCGCGGCGTCCGACGCCGAGTCGGGGTGACCGGGCCGTCGGGGACTGCGGCCTAGTAGCCGTCGGAGCCGATTCGGACCGAGGAGGCGTAGGCCTTGTCCCCGTCCTTGGAGACTTCGAAGTTGATCCGCTGCCCCTGGCGGAGGGTGCGAAAGATGCTGCCGCCGAGCGACCCCGGGCGGAGGAGGATCTCGGATCGATCGGCATCACTGACGATCACGCCGAAACCGGTCTTCGGGTCATACACCTTGACGACGCCCTGGGCCATTGGATCTCCGTGCTGGACGGCCGGGATTATAGGAAGCGTGCAGCAGGCAGCTTGCAGCCAGCAGCGCGCATACAGGCGGGACACGAGGACGGGAAACGGGAAACGGAAAACGCATCAGGCGGAACGCCTGATGCTCAGGCCTTTTCGATCTTGCCGGCCTTGATGCACGACGTGCAGACCCGCATACGGCGGGAGTTGCTGCCGTGCCGCACCCGAACCCGCTGGATGTTCGGCAGCCAGCGACGACTCGAGCGCCGGTGGGAGTGGCTGACCTGCTTGCCGAACCACGGTTCTTTGCCACAGACTTCACATCGATACGACACGGGGAGGATCCTCTCGGGAACGGCGAGAGGTTACCAGCACTCCCACCGGGCGCCAGCGCCCTGGCCGGTGACGTTGGTGATGTTGAGGGCGAGGCAGGGGTGTCTCTGGCAAGGACGTGTAGCGCTGCCCGCCCGTAGGGCGGGGCCGCCGTGCGGAGGTGCTTCGGGGCCGAGTAGGACCCGAACGCCGCAGCTCAATCGGACGAAGGTGCACTTGACGTGCTTTGAGGACGAGGACGCAGCCAGAGGCGTCACTGGACGTCCTGAACGCGGCATACGTTGCCGGTCGGGGTGCTAGATCGGCCCTCCGTATACTCCGCGGGCCATGTCTCCCAACCGCCTCAGCCTGCGCCCACAGGACCTCAAGCAGATCCTCAACAGGTATCTGAAGCGTCTCCGCCAACACCGAGAGGCGCTCAATCGGCTCAACGTGTACCCGGTTCCCGACGGCGACACCGGAACCAACATGACGCTGACCGTTGAGTCGGTGGTGGCCGAGGTCGAGCCGGCCGAGAGCATGGAGGAGGTTGCCTCGGCCCTGGCGCACGGGGCGCTGATGGGGGCCCAAGGCAACAGCGGGATCATCCTCAGTCAGATCCTGCGCGGACTGGCCGACGCCTTCAGAGACGCCGCGGATCTCGGCACTTCGCACCTCGTCGATGCGCTCGACAGGGCGTCGGAGGCCTCGTACAAGGCGGTGGGCAAGCCTGTCGAGGGGACGATCCTCACCGTGCTGCGCGAGGCATCCGAGGCGGCGCACGAGGCCGAAACCTCGGAAGGCGAGGATCTCGCCGATCTGTTGCGTCGCGTCTACGGGCGCGCCGAGACGTCCCTACGCAACACGCCGGAGTTGCTGCCGGTCTTGAAGGAGGCCGGCGTCGTCGATGCCGGAGCTGCAGGCTTCCTGCTTCTGCTGGTCGCCTTTCTCGAGGAGGTGACGGGCTCAGATGTTCCGCTGCCTGAGGCGATCTTTTCAGCGGCCGCGGCCCGGCGCGTCCATCCGGCCGACGGTGTGGCGGACGACCGTTCGATCGCCGACCTGCGCTACGAGGTCATGTATCTGCTCCGCTCGGAGGATCAGGCGGCGGGCGATCTCCTGCGTGAAACCTGGGCGTCGATGGGCGAATCGGTAGTCGTGGTCGGCGGCGAGGGGGTGTGGAACTGCCACATTCACACAGACGACATCGGGCCGGCCCTCGAAGCGGGTATCGAGTTCGGACGGCCGGAACGGATCAAGATCACCGACCTGCTCGATCAGGTCTCCGAGGAGTCGTTCCACGACGCCATCGGGTTCCGGCCCCGTCCCGAGTTCGAGCCGGCCGACCCTGGCATCGTCGCGGTTGGAGTTGGAGAGGGGATCGTCGGCCTGTTCCGCGATGCCGGAGTCCAGGGGATGGTCTTGGGCGGCCAGACCATGAATCCCTCGGTGCGCGACGTGCTCGGGGTTGTCGACTCCGTAGCCGCTTCGAACGTGATCGTTCTTCCGAACAACAAGAACATCGTTCCCGTCGCCGACCAGCTCGACGCGCTCAGCACCAAGCGAGTGCACGTGGTCCCGACGCGGTCGGTTCCCGAGGGTTTGGCCGCGATGATCGCCTACATGCCGGGCGGTGACCCGGATGCGACCGTTGCCGGGATGACAGCCGCCGCAGGGGACGTGACTTCGGGCGAGGTGACGCGGGCCGTTCGGGATGCGACGACCCCCGCCGGCGAGATCTCCGAGAGCGACTGGCTCGGGATCGTCTCGGGGGATGTGGCCGTCATCGCCGACGAGTGCTCCAAGGCCGTGGTCGGCGTCCTGGGGCGGATCGTGGACGACGATTCGGAGATCATCACGATCATTACCGGATCGGATGCCGAGCCGGAGATGACCGAGCGCATCATCGCCGGCCTGGAGGAGCACAACCCGGACGTGACGATCGAGGTGGTGGCCGGCGGCCAACCGCTTTACCCCTACCTGTTCGGCGTCGAGTGAGCGGAAACACGCTTGCCGAGTTGGCCGCCCCCGGCAAGGGGATCGAGTTGGTTCCCGGACTGAAGGGGAGGCGAGGCAAGAAACTGCGCGAGGTGGGGATGGCGACGGTGGCCGATCTCCTCCTCCATGTGCCGCGGCGCTACATCGATCGGAGCCGCACCATCCCACTGGCCGACGTGCCGCTCGACGAGGAGATCACTGTGGTCGGCACCGTACAGAAAGTATCGGTTAGACGGCCCCGGCGCGGTCTGGTGATCGTCGAGGCGACGATCTACGACAAGACCGGGATACTCAAGGCGGTGTGGTTCAACCAGGCCTTTCGGGGACGCCAGCTCAACGAGGGCGCCGAGGTGGCTCTTTCGGGCACCGTGGCCCGCTACCGGGGGAGCCTGCAGATGCAGTCGCCCGATGCCGACGTGCTCGATCGCCCGTCGGAGTCGCTGGTCACGGGACGGGTCATGCCGGTTCATCCGTCGGTCGGTGGGGTGGGCCCCGGGTACCTGAGGCGGGCGATCCACTCCGCGCTCAAGAAGGCGCGCCCGATGCCGGATCCCCTGCCCGAAGAACTCCTTCAGCGGCTGGGTCTCGTGGATCGGGACACCGCGATCGGCGACATCCACTTCCCCGAGGAGATGGAGGCCGCCGAGCGAGCCAGGGCCCGGCTTGTGTTCGACGAGCTCTTCCGGCTCGAGGTTGCCCTGGCGGTGCGTAAGCACCGCCAAATCGATGAGGCGGAAGGGCTGGCTCACGACCTCTCCGGAGGGTTGGTCGAGTCGTTCATCGAGTCGCTCCCATATGAACTCACCGACGCCCAGACGACGACGATCACCGAGATTCAGCGCGACCTGGCGGCGCCGCATCCGATGCACCGTCTCCTTCAGGGCGAGGTCGGCTCCGGCAAGACCGTGGTGGCGATGGCGGCCCTGCTCACCGCGGTGCAGAGCGGGTATCAGGGTGCGGTGATGGCGCCCACCGAGGTGCTGGCGGATCAGCACCACATCGGTCTGGCGCCGCTGGCCGAGCTGGTCGGAGTCCGCATGGCGCTCCTCACCGGCTCGTCGCCGAATCGAGACGAGGTCCTGGCGACCGTCGCCGACGGAACCGTCGACATCGTCGTCGGCACTCACGCCCTCATCCAGGAGGGGGTGTCGTTCGCCAACCTCGGCGTCGCGGTCGTGGACGAACAGCATCGCTTCGGTGTGCACCAGCGTGTCCAGCTGCGCGACAAGGCCGAGGGTCCTCAGCCGGACATGCTCATCATGACCGCCACCCCCATTCCGAGGACCCTGTCGATGACTCTGTACGGAGACCTCGACGTCTCGATTCTCGACGAGATGCCCCGGGGGAGGACTCCGGTTCAGGCCGATGCCGTTTCTCCGGACCCGGCTGCTCTCGACGACGTTTATTCGATCATCCGCTCCGAGGTGGAGGCGGGACGTCAGGCCTTCGTCGTCTGCCCGCTGGTCGAGGATTCCCCAAAGCTGCAGGCGGCGTCGGCCACCGCGGAGCACGAGCGGCTCTCCGCGGTCTTCTCCGACCTGCGGGTGGCGCTGCTCCACGGCCAGATGAGGTCGGCGGACAAGGAGGCCGTCATGTCGGCCATGCGCGCCGGCGAGATCGACGTGCTCGTGGCCACGACGGTGATCGAGGTGGGCATCGATATTCCCAATGCCACCGTGATGGTGATCGAGGATGCCGATCGGTTCGGCCTCAGCCAGCTGCACCAGCTCCGGGGCCGGGTGGGGCGCGGAGAGCATCCCGGCAGATGCCTGCTGATAGCCGACCCGACCACGCCGGAGGGCGAACAGCGGATCGCAGCGATGGTGGCGACCACGGACGGTTTCAGGCTCGCCGAGGAGGACTTGCGAATCAGGGGCCAGGGGTCGGTCTTCGGGGCGCGTCAGGCAGGGATGGCGGACCTCAAGCTCGCCGACGTGCTGGCGGACATGGACACGCTCGTGGTGGCACGGCGCGAGGCCTTCGACCTGGTGGCTCGGGATCCCGGACTGGTCGAGCACCGACCGATCGCCGCCGAGGTGACTGCCCTGCTCGGGGGTTCCGAGGACTGGCTGTTCATCTCATGAGGATCATCGCCGGCATCGCCAAGGGAAGGGTGCTGCGGGCTCCCAAGGGGCCGAACACCAGGCCGATGATGGACCGGGCCAAGGAAGGGATCTTCTCAGCGCTCGGCGGCGCCGTGGACGGGGCGGCGGTCGTGGATCTCTATGCAGGCTCGGGAAGCCTCGGGCTGGAGGCGCTCAGCCGGGGCGCCAGGGCCGTCGTCTTCGTCGAGTCGCGGCACGATGCCGTCGTCGCGCTCAAGGTCAACATCGAAGCCGTCGGGCTGGGCGGCACCACGGTCGCCTCTCGGGTCGAGGACTACCTGGACCGGACGGGTGAAGCGTTCGATCTGGCATTCGTTGACCCTCCGTACGACCTGCCGCTACCGTCCGTCGAAGCGGTCCTCGGACGGCTCGTCCGTCGACTGTCCAGCGGTGCCACGGTCGTCGTTCACCGGCGCAAGGGGAGCGGCGAGGTTGCCGGCCCGGCAGGGCTCACCGTGGCCGACCGGAGGCGATACGGCGACGCCGAGGTGACTCGGCTCATGAAGGAGGCGTAGGCATGACCACAGCGCTCGTGCCGGGAAGCTTCGATCCGCCCACCAACGGCCACATCGACGTGGTGAAGCGATGTGCCTCGATTTTCGACAGGGTGGTCATCGGCGTCGCCCTCAACCCGTCCAAGGATTCGCTCTTCACTTCGGAGGAGCGCAAACAGATGCTCAAGGAGCATTGTCCGTGGCCCAACGTCGAGGTGGACAGCTTCGACGGCCTTCTGGTCCACTTCGCCAAGGCCGTCGGCACGGATGTGATCGTCAAAGGCCTGCGCGCTCTGACTGACTTCGACTATGAACTCCAGCTGGCCCAGATGAACCGGCACCTCTCGGGCATCGTGACGATGTTCGTTGCCACCAAACCCGAGCTGGGCTATCTGTCGTCGTCCCTGGTGAAGGAGGTGGCGCGTTTCGGCGGCGACGTGGCGGATCTCGTGCCCGATTCTGTGGCCGTCGCCCTCAAGGAGAGGTTTGCATCATGAGCGAAGACGTCGAGCTCGATCAGATCGAAGCAGTCACCGTCCCGCCCCGGACCGGTGAACTGCTCGATGTGGTGGACGAGCTCATCATCGGGGTCGAGGGTGCTCGCAATGTTCCGCTCTCGGGCAACGTCATGCTCGACCGTGAAGTGCTGCTCGAGATGCTGTACCGGTTGCGCGACGATCTCCCCGAGGAGCTCCGCGCCGCCCGTTGGATGGTGCGGGAGCGCGAGGCCTTCGTGTCGCGTACCAATGAGACCGCCCGGGAGATGCTGGAACGTGCCCGGAGCCAGAGCGAAGAGCTCGTGTCGGAGTCGTACATAGTGAAGGAGGCGGTGGACGAGGCGAATGCCTTGGTCCGCCACGCCGAAGCCGAAGCCACCCGCATCCGTCTTGAGGCGGAGGACTACAGCGAGCAGGCGTTCGAGCAGATCGAGGCGGTTCTGGCGGACCTGCTGGCCCAGGTGCGCGCTGCTCGGGCGGAGCTCCACCAGACTCGGCGACGGAGCCCGGAGTACGACGAGGAAGCCTAAGAGGGTGCGCTGAGAGGCGCGGACTCGGCGGCCTGGGGTGGGAGCCCGCTGAGCGATGCATGTCACTCATCGCCGCAGCCGAATCCCGAAGGCTGCAGCCAAACCAGCGAAGAGCCATGAACACCCGGCCGGTACAGTGGTCGGGTGGTGTCGTCACCGTTTGTCGTACCCGTCTCCGATCTCATCGCCGAACCGGGCTTGCGTCGCGAAATTCGGCTGGACGCGGTCGTGGACTGGAGGTTCGAGCTGGCCGCCATCGGTCCCGGGATACACGCAGAGCTGATCCTGGAAAACGCGTCGGGAGTCCTCGTGGTGCGCGGTTCGGCGCAGGCCGAGCTCGGGCTCACCTGCCACCGCTGCCTCACCGAATGGTCGGAGCCCCTGGGCGTGGAGCTGACGGAGGCTCTCGGATTCGAAGGCGACGAGGACGGCTACTCGCTGGACCGCGATACCGCGGACCTCGAACCGGCGCTGCGCGACGCCGTCCTGTTGAACGTTCCCCTGCGGCCGCTGTGCCGCGAAGGGTGTCTCGGAATTTGCGCCACGTGTGGAGCCGACTTGAATACCGGTTCCTGTCCCGGACACGAGGAGGAGGGGTCTTCTCCCTTCGCTGGACTTCGGGATTTGCTAGAACCCTGATCGAACTCGCGGAAAGGGCGCGCCATGGCGGTTCCCAAGAAGAAGATGTCCCGCTCCCGTACCCGGCGGCGGAAGGCGACGTGGAAGGTGACCCGAACCCAGACCACGCGTTGTCCGCAGTGCGACTCGGCCAAGCTTCCGCACCGCGTGTGTCCGGAGTGCGGGACGTACAAGGGCCGGGAGGTCATCCCGAGCTAGGGGTGGGGGTTCGGTCATGGCACGGATAGCCCTCGACGCGATGGGCGGGGACCATGCCCCGCACGAGACCGTTTCGGGCGCCCTCGACGCCGCCGCGCGCGGCGTCGATGTCGTTCTCGTGGGCGATGAGGCCGTGCTCGACGCCCGCCTCGACGAGTTGGGGGGGCGGCTCCCGGTGGTCCACGCTCCCGAGGTCATCGAGATGGCTGAGGATCCGGCGGCTGCGATCCGATCCAAGAAGGGCGCATCGGTGATGGTGGCGGCGGGCCTGGTGGCCGATGGGGACGCCGTGGGGATGGTGTCGGCGGGATCGACCGGGGCGGCGCTGGCGGCTGCGGCTTTCGTCATCGGCAGAATCAAGGGTGTTGCCCGCCCGGCGATCGCTGCCATCTTCCCGCTGGGCACTCCCACCGTCGTGCTCGACGTGGGGGCCAACCTCGATGTCAAGCCCGAACACTTGGTCCAGTTCGCCGTCATGGGCTCCGTGGTGGCCGAGGTTTACCTCGGTGTGGAAGATCCGGCGGTCGGGCTCCTCAACATTGGCGAGGAGGAGACCAAGGGTAGGGAAGTGGAGAAGGAGGCATTTCGCCTCATCGGCGCAGCGCCGGTCCGGTTCATCGGCAACGTCGAGGGACGGGATCTCGGCGCCGGAGTGGCCGATGTCGTGGTCAGCGACGGGTTCACCGGAAACGTCCTGCTCAAGTCCGCCGAAGGGACCGCCCGGGCGGTGGGCCGCTACGTCCTCGATGGACTGGCGGCCGTGGTGGACGACGAGGTGCGAAAGGCCGCCGCCGTAGTTCGGCCCCATCTGCTGAAGCTGTGGGAGAAGTTCGATCCGGACGCGTACGGAGGAGCCCACCTCGTCGGAGCTCGGGGAACGGTGGTCATCGCCCACGGTTCATCGTCGCGGGTCGCGGTGGCGAACGCCCTCCGGCTCGCTTCTGAGGGTGCCGAGCGCGACCTGGTGGGGCGCATCGAGGTGGGGTTGCGTGGCTGAGCTCGAAGGCGCCCTCGGGTATGTCTTCGACGACGCCTCACTACTGCGGACGGCCCTCACCCACAGATCACTCGAGGCCGAGTACCCGGCTGCGGTCTCGAACGAGCGCCTCGAGTTCCTGGGCGATGCCGTCCTCGGCCTGGTGGTGGCCGGCGAGCTTTATGAGGCCGGAGACATGCCCGAGGGTGCAATGGCGAAGGTCAGGGCGGCGGTCGTCAATGAGGCGGCGCTTGCTCGCGTCGCTCGTCAGCTGGCGCTTGGCGACCACCTGGGTCTCGGCAAGGGGGAGGCTGCCTCGGGCGGCCGCGACAAGGCTTCGATCCTGGCCGATGCACTAGAGGCCGTCATAGGCGCGATCTACCTCGATGGTGGGATCGAGCCGGCGCTCCGATTCATCAAGACTCACTGGAAGGAGCTGATCGAGGACCGGGCCGCCGCTCCCGGCGAGCGTGACTACAAGACGCGGCTTCAGGAGGTGTTGGCCAAGCGGGGGGAGGTTCCGGCGTACGACGTCACCGGCGCCGGGCCCGACCACGACCGGGAGTTCGCCGCACGGGTGGCGGCCGGAGGAGCCGTCCTCGGCGAAGGCATCGGCTCGTCGAAAAAGCGTGCCGAGCAGGCGGCGGCGCGCGGCGCGCTCGCGGCGCTCGGGGAGGAGGATGCCTGAGCTGCCCGAGGTGGAGACGACCCGCCGTCATCTCGAGCCGGTGTTGGTCGGAGCCCGGGTGGAGCGCGTGGAGGTCAGGCGCCACCGAATGGTGCGCCGGCAGGAATCGACGGCCGACTTCATCCACCGCCTGAAGGGGCGAAGCATCGCCGCGCTCGATCGGAAGGGAAAATTTCTCCTGGCGCGCCTGACGGGCGACTTCACGTGGATCACCCATCTGGGGATGTCGGGCCGGCTTCAGGTGGCAGTCGGCGGGGAACCCGAGGTGCCCCACACCAACGTGCTCGTGGCTCTGGCCGGTGGCGCCGAGGTGCGGTTCGTCGATCCGCGAACCTTCGGCTTCATGGCCGTCTACACCCCCGAAGAGCTCGCACGGTCGCCCTTGGCCTCTCTGGGCCGCGACGCCCTCGACGACCTGCCACGCTCGTCGTACTTCGCCGGGCTGCTGGCGGGGCGTACGGCACCGATCAAGGCTCTGCTGCTCGATCAGAGGATCGTCGCCGGGCTCGGGAACATCTATGCCGACGAGGTGCTCCATCGTGCCCGAATAGATCCCAATCGTCTCGGTGGATCACTGGAGGGCGACGAGATCAAGGCGCTGCGCGCTGCCATCAGGCCCGTACTCGAGGCCGGGCTGAAGGCGGGGGGAACCAGCCTCGACGACAGGGCCTACCTGCTTCCGGACGGGCGCGCCGGAGATTACCTGATCCGCCTCCGGGTCTACGGTCGGGCCGGGGAGCGATGCCGGCGCTGCGGCGGGACCGTGACCGCCGGCGTGCTGCGAGGCCGGAGCACGCACTGGTGCCCCCGATGTCAGCGATGAGGATCGTTCTCGTTCTGGCACTGACGCTGGCGGCGTGTTCGAGTGATGCGGCCACGTCGGCTTCGGTGGCGCCTGCCCCTGCAGAGCGCCTGGCCGCCGAGTACGCCGTGTCCGCGGAGCGAGCCCTGGGGGGCACCGCCTTCGAACCGCTGGGAAGCGACGAATTGGCGAGAATCGTCGTCGGCCTGTGTCGCGGGCTCGGCGTCGGCGCGATCCCGGCCACGATCGACGGCCTCGACGTCGCCGCTCCCGCCGGCGACGTCGCCATCCTGTCGGAGGTGCTTGTCGTCGGCGTCGGTCAGGTCTGTCCGGAACGCGCTCCGCTCGACCTGATCGGCATCTACCTCGACGCCGTCGCCGGCGCCGCTCGAGATGCGGGAGCCGAGGCGGCGTTCGACGAGGCGGCCGCGGTGCGGGCCGCTCCCGTGGTTTGCGAGTCACTCGAGTCGGGGGCCGGAGTCGAGGCAGCGTTGCTGGCCGCGGTATGGGCGTTGTTCGAAGTCGATGCGGCAGCGGTGGACGATCTCGCCGACCGCCTCGCCGGAGATCAGGGCCTGATCGCCGGCGCCGTTCTCGGGTCGGCGACCGCCCTCTTGTGTCCGAAGCATGTCGGCGAGGTCGAGGCATTCGTGGTGGGCCTGTGATCGCGATCTCGGCCACCGTCACCGGAGGAGTTCAGGGTGTCGGATTCCGGTGGTCGGCCCGCCACGAGGCGCTGCGGCTGGGTCTCGTCGGCTGGGTGCGCAACCTTCCCGATGGATCGGTCGAGGTGTACGCCGAAGGCGATCCGGCTGCGATCGAGCGATTCCTGCATTGGCTGAGCATGGGACCTCCGGCGGCCCGGGTGAACAGCGTGCGTCACATACCCGTCGAGCCGGTAGGAGTGGCGACGTTCGAAGTCGTCGATTGAGAGTACGCGCCGATAGGCGCGTACTCGGCGGCCTGGGGTTGGGGCCCCCGGGCCGCACTGCGATGAGCCGTCAGGCGAAGAGCCATCGACAGTGCTCAAAGCGTCCGCCAATCGGCGGACGCTTTGAACCACAACGTTGTGATTCGGGGTGATAGCCTTGGCGCACCCGTGCACCTGAAGACACTTTCCCTGGCGGGCTTCAAGTCCTTTGCCGACCGCACCCGGATCGACTGCGAGCCCGGGGTGACGGTCGTGGTCGGGCCCAACGGGACGGGCAAGTCCAACATCGTCGATGCCATTGCCTGGGTCATGGGCACTCAGGCCACGAGCACGCTGCGCACCCAGAAGATGGAGGATGTGATATTTGCCGGCACCGCGATACGTCCGGCTCTGGGCCGGGCGGAGGTGTCGCTCACGCTCGACAACAGCTCGGGTGGGTTGGCGCTCGACCTCGCCGAGGTCACCATCACCAGACGCCTGTACCGGGACGGCACGAGCGAGTACGAGATCAACGGCACGCCATGCCGCCTGCTCGACATCCAGGAACTTCTGGCCGACAGTGGGGTCGGTCGACACCAGCACGTGCTCGTCGGCCAGGGCCGGGTCGACAGCGTCCTGAATGCAGGGCCGGATGAGCATCGGGCGGTGATCGAGGAGGCGGCAGGCGTCATCAAGCACCGCCACCGGAGGGATCGGTCGACTCGCCGCCTCGAGGCCACCGACGTTGACCTGGCCCGCCTCAACGACCTGCTGAGCGTGCAACAGCGTTTGATGCGCCCGCTCAAACGTCAGGCCCGGGCGGCCGAGCAACACGAAACCGTCAGGGCCGAGTGGCGGGCGCTTCGCTTGTGGCTCGGGGGAGAGCGATTGCGCGGCGTGCGCCGGCGGCTGGCGGAGATCGAGGTCGCTGCCGAGGAGACTCGGCAGCGGCTGGGGTCGGCCGTGACCGAGCGCGAGGCGATCACGGCCTCCCTGGGAGGGTTGCAGGCGGCTGCCGGGGAGACGGGAGAGGCGCTCGATCGCGACACGGCGGCTGCAGCTCGGCTGGAGACCGCCGCGGAGCGGCTGCAGAGGATCGCCCTGGTGGCGCGGGAGCGTCGCCTCGGCCTGGAGAGGCGGCTGGTCGGCGCCAGCGAGCGTCGCCGCGATCTCGAGTCCGAACGGGAGCACTTGGTAACTTCGATCGAGGCGGCGCGGGCCGAGGAGGCTTCTACCTCAGAGGCTGAGGAGCGGCTCGCCATGACGCTGCGGGCGCTCGAGGACGAGGAACGATCGCTGGCCGATGCCGGCCGCCTACCGGCCGACGGCGTCGCCGCCTCGCTGCAGGGTGACCTCGCCGCACTCGAGGCCGCTGCCGTCAGGGACGATCGGGAGTCGGCCGACCTGGCTCGAAGGCGAGGGGCGGTGGCGGCCGTGATCGAAGAGGAGCTCCGGGAGAGCAAGCGGCTCACCGTCGAGCGCGCTGCCGCGGCGGCAGGGATGGCGAAGACCGAGGGGGCCTTTGCGGCCGCTCGCGACCGGCTGAGCCAGGACGGAGAGGCGGCGCGGCAGGCGGAAGAGGCGCTGCAAGCTGCGGATAGCGACGTGGCGGCTGCGACGGCACGCGTTGAGGCTTTCGAGGCGGCCCGCACGGGGCTGGCGGACCCAGAAACTAGGGCTGCTGCGGACGAGATCGATTCGGTGATCGGCAGGATCGCGTCGCGCCTCGACGTCCCACTCGAACTGGCGGCCGCCATCGACGCTGCTCTCGACCCCTGGGCCGATGCTCATGTGGCCTCCGATCATGCCGGAGTGGTGGCGGCCGCTGCCTCGATGAAGGATTCGGGTCGCGGCGGGGTGTCGTTCGTCGCTCCGCTCCCGGGCAGGGAGGTGGCGGCGAGGTCGGTGGTCGGGGAGTCGAGCGTCGCCGCTCTCGTCGATCGGTTGGGACCTGCGGCCGATCTCGCTCTGGCTGCCACTCTGATCGGCGACGTAGTGCTCGCCGGCTCGTGGACGGCGGCGGCGGAGCTGGTTGCGGCCCATCCCGAGCTGCGTGCCGTCACGGTGCAGGGGGACTTGGTGACGGCCGCAGGGATCGCGGCTGCCCACCCACACGGGGCAGGTGCGGCCGTGATCGAGGCGGCCCGGCATGCCGCTGAAAAGGCCGAGACCCATCTGGCGAGGACCGCAAGCCGTACCACCACCGCGATGCGGGCCCGCGATCTCTCGGCCAAGGCTGCCGACGAGGCCGAAGCTGCTTTCGACGGATTCCGGCGCCGCGCGGCCGGGATCGATGAGACGCTCGCACTGCTCGAGCGCTCCAAGTCCGCCCGCGACGCCGAACTGAAGCGTCTCGACGCCAGGGCGAGGACGCTGGCCGAGGCGGCGGCCACCCGGGCCGAGCGGGTGTTCGGTCTCCGCAGGCGCTTGAGCGCGTTGGAAGGTGACGCGGCGGACGGTGTCGACGCACTGCAAGATCTCTCCAAGCGGCGCGAAGAGGTCGCCCGCCGGCGCGATGAGATCCAGCACAAGCGCCAGGAGTCGGCATCGGCGGCGGCCGCGGCGGCCGAGCGTCGGGCTCTCATGGAGTCCCGGTTGACCGAGCTGGCCTCGCTCTTCGACGTCGTGGACGAGCCCGTCGATCCGGAGGCACTGGCCCGGCTGACCCGAATCGAGGAGCAGGCGGCAAGGGCCCGGACGGCGGTTCGATCCCACGTGGACGCGCTGCGGGAGCGGCAACGACGGCTTCGCACCGAGGCCGGAGAAGCCGGATCGAAGCTGGAGACGGCGCGGGCCCGACGCGATCGACTCGGTGAGATCACCGAGCAGGCTCGGGAGGTGGCCTCCAAGCTCGCCGTTGAGCAGGCGGAGCTCCAGGTGCGAGAGGAGTCGGCGGCCGAAGCGCTGCGCCGCGACATCGATGCCGACGAGGCGGCGGCGCTGGTCGCCCCCGCACCGGAGCTCGCGGAATCGGTCGACCCGCAATCCCACCTCGAGTCGCTCGAGGCGAAGTTGAAGCGCCTCGGCCCCGTCAACCCGCTGGCCGCAGCCGAGTACCAAGATCTGGAGGAGCGGGCTCGCTTTCTCGAGGAGCAGCTCGCCGATCTCGAGGGGTCGCGGGCCGAGCTTCGTAAGGTCATCAGCGCCCTCGACGAGGAGATCGGCCGTCTTTTCATTGCGGCGTTCGAGGAGATCGCGGCACTTTTTTCCGAGAACTTCTCCGTGCTCTTCCCCGGCGGCACCGGCAAGATCACGCTGTCGAGTCCCGACGACCCGCTGACGACCGGCGTCGACATCTTCGCCCAGCCGATGGGCAAGAAGGTCGACCGGCTCCAGCTGCTCTCCGGCGGCGAAAGGTCGCTGGCGGCGTTGGCTTTCCTGTTCGCCTTGTTCCGTTCGCGTCCCAGCCCGTTCTACGTCCTCGACGAGGTGGAGGCGGCGCTGGACGATGCCAACCTGCACCGGTTCCTGCGCCTGGTCGGCACTATGCGTGATACTTCACAGCTCGTGATCGTCACCCACCAGCAGCAGACGATGGAGGCGGCCGACGTGCTCTACGGGGTCACGATGGAGCCCGGAGAGAGCAGCAGGGTTGTTGCCAAGCGCATGGCCGGGATCGCAGCCGGAGCGTGACGGTCGCGCTGATCACCGCGGGGGCGGTCGTTCTCCTGGTGGTCGCCGTGTGGCTCCTGCGCAGGGGTGGGGGCCGGTCGACAGATTCGATCCGGCGTGACGCCCCGACGATCGAGGTCGTTCCGCCGCAACCGACGCGGCTTGGTACCCGTCTCGGGGGCCTCTTCCGCCGGTCGATCGACACCGGCTTCTGGGTCGACCTCGAGGACGCGCTCGTCGCCGCCGACGTTGGGGTGGCGACGGTGACCAGGGTCGTCGCCCGTGTCAGGGGCCTGAATCCCGTGTCGGCGGAGGCAGCTCGTCGGGCGTTGTGGTCCGAGCTGGTCGCATCCTTTGCAGAGACAGACCGTACGATCCGGACGTCGGGCGAGCCGGGGATTGTCGTAGTGGTCGGAGTAAACGGCTCCGGCAAGACCACGACGATCGCCAAATACGCCAAGTCCCTCGTGGACTCGGGCACGCCGGTGCTGGTTGCCGCCGCCGACACGTTCCGGGCGGCCGCCGCCGAGCAGATTGTCGCCTGGGGGGAACGGATCGGGTTTGATGTGGTTCGAGGCCAGGAAGGGGCCGATCCGGCATCGGTGGCCTTCGACGCCTTGTCGGCGGCCCAAGCGAGGGGTCACGGTGTGCTCATCGTGGACACCGCCGGCCGCCTGCATTCGAAGCAGAACCTCATGGACGAACTCGGCAAGGTCGTCCGGGTGCTGTCCCGGGAGGCGGGCGGGGTCGGCGAGATCCTGCTGGTGCTCGATGGCTCGACCGGTCAGAACGGGATCGCCCAGGCTCGCGCTTTCACCGAAGCGGTGGGGGTGACGGGAGTCGCCATCACAAAGCTCGACGGCACGGCGAAGGGCGGGGTGGCCGTCGCCGTGGAGCGCGAGCTCGGCATACCCGTGAAGCTCATCGGGTTGGGCGAAGGCGAAGGCGACCTGCTTCACTTCGATCCGGCCCGATTCGTGGACGAGCTGCTGGGAGACGCATGACGGATGAGCTCATAGCCCGTGCGAGGGCCCGCGCCGAGAAGGCCTATGCGCCGTATTCGCGGTACCGGGTCGGCGTGGTCGTCGTGGCCGATGACGGGAGCACCTTCGAGGGCGTCAACGTGGAGAACAGCGCCTACGGTTCCACGATGTGCGCCGAGGCGACCGCCATAGGTGCGGCGGCGTCGGCGGGGGTGCGCAAGATCGACACCCTGGCGGTCTCTTGCATCGATGACTTCGAGCCGGGCTATCCATGCGGCAACTGCCGTCAGCTGATGGGCGAATTCGGAGTCGAGCGTGTGCTGATCGACGGACCGGAGGGGGTCATCGAGCACACGTTCGACGAGATCCTTCCCCACGGGTTCAGGCTGAAGAGCGATTAGTAGCAAAAGGGTCGGCGCCTAGCGGCGCCTCCCGCAATCGCCTCGCCACGCTCGGCATGCAATCGACAAGAAGGGTGTAACAGCGGGCTTGCTGGGGACTGGCGACTGGCGACTGGCGACTGGCGACTTTCCCCCTATAGATCACCGACCATCTCTCCGATACGACCTCATGACCACCGGGGTGCAACACGACTGGAAGGTGACCACCGGCTACCGGATCCTGCTTCGGATCGGCTGGGCCGTGATCGCCGTGGCGGTCTACTTCGCCACCGCCGCCGCGGTGCTTGACTCCATCGCGGTGTGGTGGATCGTGGCCGGTCTCGCCCTCGCCGTGATGACGCTCACGGCCGTGCTGCCCGAGCCGGTACCGCGTGACCTCATCATCGGCCCGCGCAATTGGGTCGATCCGGACTCGCCCCGCTGATTCAGCATCCCGAGAGCTCCCTGTCGAGCGGCGTGGGGATCGTGCGCACGCCGACAGTGAATCAACTCGGCGCCTCGCTTCGCTCGGCGGCAATCGGCAATCCCCCTCTGGCTTCTTGCCTAATGCCTAATGCCTAATGCCTAATGCCTGATGCCTGATGCCTGATGCCTGATGCCTAATGCCTAGCCTTCAACGCCTCGATCAGCTTCGGCAGAACCTTGTGGACATCACCGACGACTCCGAGGTCGGCCACCCCGAAGATGGGCGCTTCCTCGTCCTTGTTGACGGCGATGATCGTCGCGCTGTCCTTCATGCCGACCAGATGCTGCATGGCTCCGGAGATCCCCAACGCGATGTAGACACTCGGCTTGACGGTCTTGCCGGTCTGACCGACCTGTAGCGAGTAGGGGACCCAACCGGCATCGACGACGGCGCGGGTGGCGCCGACGGCCGCTCCCAGCAGACCGGCCAATTCCTCGACCGCGGCGAAGTGCTCTTCGCTACCCATTCCTCGGCCCCCGGAGACGATCACGTCGGCCTCCTCCAGCTTGGGGCCCGACGATTTCTCCGCATGGCTGGCGGTGATCCGGGCACTCCCGCTGTGAGCGGTGTCGGGCACGGCTACGGCGACGACGGTCGGTTCGGCGGAGCCCACCGGCTCGGCGGTGAACGACTTGGGTCGGACGATGGCGATGTGCGGGCCGGGGTCGGTGAACTCGGTTACGACCAACGTCGTCCCGCCGAGGATCTCGTTGATCACCCGCGATGACCCGTCGGCGGTGATGATGTCGACGGCGTTGGAGAGGACCGCCACCCCGAGACGGGCGGCGAGCCGGCCCGCCACATCGCGGTCGGTCGGCTGCAGGCCGAAAAGGAGCAGATCGGGGCTCTCCGAGGCGCACAGCTCGGAAAGCGCGGCGGCCGCGGCGGCCGAGGGCAGGATGTCGCCGGGGTCGAGGTGGTAGACGGTGGCGGCTCCGTGAGCACCGAGCGCCGCCACCGCCTCGCTCGATCCGGCGCCGACGAGGAAGGCGGCGATCTCGTCGCCGAGGTCCCTGGCCTTGGTGAGCATCTCGAGAGAAAGCGACGAAGGTGCCCCGTCGACTTCTTCCGCAAAGACCCAGATGCGCATCTTCAGATCACCTTCGCTTGCTCGAGCAGCCTCACGATTTCCTGGTGAGCATCGCCCTCGTCCTGCACCTTCACCCCGGCGGCACGCTCCGGCGCCGGCCTGACTTCCTTGATGTCCTGGCCGGAACCGGCATACCCAACGGCGGCGGCCTCCAGTCCCAGCTCGGCGCACGACGGCTGCTCCACGGGCTTCTGCTTCGCCTGCATGATCCCCTTGAACGTCGGGTAGCGAGGTTCGACCGCACCGGAGGTGACCGAGACCACTGCGGGGAGGTCCGACTCGACCACGTCGTACCCGGCGCCGGTCTGGCGCTCGATGCGAATCGTGCCGGACTCGTGCTCGACCTTGCGAGCGAAGGTGAGAGCGGGCATTCCGAGGAACTCGGCAAGCATCTGGGGGACGACTCCTGCGTAGCCGTCGGTCGACTCGGTGCCGGCTATCACGAGGTCGGCTCCTTCCCGCTCGATGGCCGCGGCGAGCACCCGTGCTGTCTCGAGAGCCCCCGAGCCGCGCAGCGCCTCGTCGTCGACGACGATCGCCTTGTCGGCGCCCATAGCGAGGGCTTGGCGAATGCCCTGCAGGTTGCCTGCCGGGCTCATCGATACGAGGACCACCTCGCCGTCGGTCTCCTCGGCGAGTTGGAGGCCCAGCTCGATGCCGTAGCGGTCGGTGTCGTCGAGCACCTGGTCTGCGGGGCGAATGACGAAGTGATTCTCCGGATCGAGCTCGTACGGCGTGGCCGGATCCGGAATCTGCTTCACGCAGACAGCGATCTTCATTGAACTCCTCGGGTGATGGCCGCAGCGGATGTTAGAGGCGGGCGTCGTCCTCCTCGCCTCTACCGGGCGAGTCGGGGCAGCAGCCCGTCGAGCAACTTGGTGAACCGTCCCCGGGCCTCGTTGGCCACCTCCGTGACCTCCTCGTGGCTCAGCGGGGTCGCCGATATCCCGGCGCCGAGGTTGGTGACGAGCGACATGCCCAGGACCTCGGCGCCCATGTGACGGGCCGCGATCGCCTCGGGGACGGTCGACATCCCGACCAGGTCGGCGCCCATCCGCTTGGCCATCTGCACTTCGGCGGGCGACTCGTACGAAGGACCGAGGAACCATGCGTAGACGCCCTCTGCTAGCGGGACGCCGACCTCTTCACCGACTTGTCTGGCGAGGTCGCGCAGCTCTGCGGCGTAGACCGAGCTCATGTCCGGGAAGCGAGGTCCGAGCCGATCGTCGTTGGGCCCCATGAGGGGATTGCGGGCCGTGAGGTTGAGGTGATCGCTGATCAGCACGAGGTCTCCGGCGGCCAGCCCGTCGCCGATGGCGCCTGCAGCATTGGTGAGGGCGATCGTGCCGCAGCCGGACGCCACGGCGGTTCGCACCGCAAAGATGACGTCCGAAAGATCCCAACCTTCGTATGCGTGCACCCGGCCGGCCAGCACCATCACCGGCCGGCCTTCGAACTCGACGGAGAAGAGCGATCCGGAGTGGCCTTCCACCCGGGGGACCGGGAAGTTGGGGATATCCCCGTAGGGGATCTCGACCGCTCCGGGAAGGGTGGCGGCGTAGGTGCTCAGGCCCGAGCCGAGCACGATGGCTGCGGCGTGCTCGGGGCGGCCGGTCGCCTCGGCGATGGCTGCCCGTGCATCCTGGATCGCCTCGTAACTCATCTGACCTCCTCGTGGACGAGTGGGGGAACGAGGGCGGGTCCATCCCCGATCTCGAAGGCCCGCTGTGCGAGAATGACCGCATCCTCCAACCGCCGGTCGCTGTTGTAGTGGAGCGTCGCCAGGACGTCCCCGGATGCCACCTCGTCGCCCAGGTTCACTTCGACGGTGATTCCCACGCCGGGGTCGATCACGTCGGCCTTCGTCTCCCGACCGGCTCCGAGGCGCATGGCACCGACCCCGATGTCGAGCGCGTTCGCCCGGGTGACGACGCCCCCGCGATCGGCGGTCACGGCGTGCTCGCTCGCGGCCGTCGCCAGCAAGCCCGGATCGTCGACCACGGCGGTGTCGCCGTCTTGGGCTGCGACCACTTCGCGGAACTTCTCGAAAGCAGCACCGGAGGCGACGACCCCTTCGAGCCGGGTTTGACCTTCCGCCGTGTCGGCTGCGACGCCGCCCAGGACGAGCATCTCGGCGCCGAGTCGGTAGACGATCTCGGCGAGGTCCGCAGGGCCGCCACCGTGCAGCACTTCGATCGACTCTCGGATCTCAGCGGCGTGCCCCACCTCGCGACCCAGCGGTTGGGACATGTCGGTGATCAGAGCGGTGACCATGGTGCCGTGGGCTCGCCCAATCCCGACCATGGTTTCGGCGAGCCTGCGGGCGCCGTCCAGGTCCTTCATGAAGGCTCCACTTCCGACCTTCACGTCGAGAACGAGGGCGTCGAGGCCCTCGGCGAGCTTCTTCGACATGATGGAGGAGGAGATGAGCGGAATCGAAGGCACGGTGCCGCTGACGTCTCGCAAGGCGTAGATGCGCCGGTCTGCCGGAACCAGGGTCTCCGACTGGCCGGCGAGCACGATTCCGTGTTGCTCGAGGATCCGGGTGAACTCGGGAGGGTCGAGTCTGGTACGGAATCCGGGGATCGCCTCCAGCTTGTCGAGCGTGCCCCCGGTGTGGCCCAGGCCGCGTCCGCTTATCATCGGGATGGCCACCCCGCAAGCGGCGACCATCGGCACCAGCGGGATGCTCACCTTGTCGCCGACCCCGCCCGTGGAGTGCTTGTCGACCTTGGGTGCGGCGACGTGGCTGAAGTCGAGAACTTCGCCCGAGTGGAGCATCGCGTTGGTCCAGGCGGCGAGTTCGGCGTCGTCGAGCCCCTCCTTGAAGACGGCCATGAGCATTGCCGACATCTGATAGTCGGGGATGCGATCTGCCGTGTACTCGGCGATGAGCCATCCGATCTCATCTGCGGAGAGTCGGCCGCCGTCGCGTTTGGTCTCGATCAGGGAGACGAAGTTCATCCTTCCCCCATTCTGGCTACCCGTCCCCGTTTGACGCGAACGCCCTCGGCGCGCAGCCGCCTGGCGTGCTCGCGTTCGTGTCCCGGCACCAGCCTTCCGGTCGCCGCGACCACTCGCCACCACGGCCACGTGCCGTCCGACGCTGCCAGGAGGTTGCCCACCGCCCGGGCCGCTCCAGGGCGGTCGGCTTCGGCCGCAACCTCTCCGTAGGTGACCACCTCACCCGGCTCGAGCCGCGCCAGCACCGCGGCGACGCGGTAGGCGAAGTCGTCACTCACGTCGTCCCGAACAGGCGGTCCCCCATGTCGCCGAGGCCCGGCTGGATGTAGAACTGGTCGTTGAGGTCGCGGTCGAGCGCAGCCGCGACGATGTCCACATCGGGGTGCTCGGCGCGCATGCGCTCCACACCTTCGGGAGCGGCCACGACACACAGGCAGATGATCCGCGTGGCCCCCGACTCCTTGGCCTTGCCCACCGCCCACGACAGCGATCCGCCCGTCGCCAGCATCGGCTCCAATATGAGGACCGTTGCCTCGGCCAGATTCGGTGGCTTGAAGTAGTACTCGATCGGTTCGGCCGTCTCTTCGTTTCGCTGCACACCGGCGAACCCGACCTTTGTGTGAGGAATCAGATCGACGACCGCGTCGAGCAGGCCGAGACCCGCTCGGAGCACGGCGATGGCGACCACATTGGAGGAACGGTGGCCTGCGGTCTCTTCGAGAGGTGTCGTGATCGTCACTTCATCCGTCGGAAGATCGCGTGTGGCCTCCATGACGAGCGCGTAGCAGAGCCTTCGGGCCGCACTTCGGAACTCTTCGGGCTCCGTGTCCCGGTCCCGCAGCACGGTGAGGTAGTGCCTGGCGAGCGGGTGTTCGAGCGTGGTGAGTTTCATGTGACTTCCCCGTGTGACTCCGAGAGCGTAGTTGGGGTCAGCCCGATGCCCGGCCTGCGACGCCCGACGCCGCTTCAAGTCACCAGTCACCAGTCGCCAGTCCCCAGTCGCCGGCAAGCAGTCGATGCCGCAGTCCCGTCTGGAGACTGGAGACTGTGGACTGGAGACTCCCCAGTACGACCAAGGCCCTGACTCGCCCCTACCCTCTTTGGCACGCATGTTCGACAACCTCAGCGAGCGGTTCGGAGGGATATTCACCAGGTTGCGGGGCAAGGGGCGCCTCTCCGAGGAGGACGTCGACGCCGCGCTGCGCGAGGTGCGCCTGGCGCTATTGGAGGCCGACGTCAACGTCAAGGTGACCAAGGAGTTCCTCGACCGGGTTCACACTCGCGCGGTTGGGTCCGAGGTGGCCGAGAGCCTCACTCCCGGACAGCAGGTGGTCAAGATCGTTCACGAGGAGCTGATCACCACCCTCGGCTCCGATTCGGTGCCGCTGGCGACGGGCTCGCCTCTCGTCGTCCTGATGGTGGGCTTGCAGGGCTCGGGCAAGACGACGACGAGCGCCAAGCTCGCCGCCCGGCTCAAGGGGCAAGGCAAGCATCCCCTGCTGGTCGCCGCCGACATGAAGCGTCCGGCGGCAATCGATCAGCTGGAGAGGCTCGGCGAAAGGCTCGACGTGCCGGTTCATGCCGATCGAGGTGCCAAGCCGGCGAGGCTCGTGAAGGCGGCGTTGAAGCGGGCATCCGACGAGGGCCTCGATGCGGTGATCGTGGACACCGCCGGACGCCTCCAGATCGACGACGAGCTGATGAGTGAGCTCGCCGCGGTGCGTAAGGCAGCCGACCCCGATGAGGTGCTGCTCGTGGTCGATGCGATGACCGGGCAGGATGCGGTCAACGTGGCTTCGGGGTTCCTCGAACGTGTCGAACTCACCGGCCTCGTGTTCTCCAAGCTCGACGGCGATGCCAGGGGAGGGGCGGCGATCTCGGCCCGGGCGGTCACCGGGCGACCTATCAAGTTCGCCGGCGTGGGTGAGGGGACCGATGACCTGGAGGTGTTCCACCCAGAGCGTATGGCGTCCCGCATCCTCGGCATGGGCGACGTGATGACTCTCATCGAAAAGGCCGAGGAGACCTGGGACGAACAACAGGCCGTGGCTGCTGCCGAGAAGATGCGAACCGCCTCGTTCACGCTCGAGGACTTCCTCGACCAGTTCCAGCAGGTGCGCCGGATGGGGAATGTTGGTCAACTGATTGGTATGCTCCCGGGCGCATCGACCCTCAAACAGGCCGATGTGTCCGACGCGGACCTCGCCAAGGTCGAAGCGATCATCCGATCGATGACACCCGGGGAGCGGCGCGATCCGAAGGCCATCGACGGAAGTCGTCGGCGCCGGATCGCAACCGGATCGGGGACCACGCCACAGGACGTGAACGGGCTGCTCAGGCAGTTCGCCGAGACCCAGAAGATGATGAAGGCCTTCGCCGAGGGCCGCAGCCCGATACCGGGGCTGGGGATGCCGGGGCGGAGACGGAAGAAGAAGAGGTAACCGATGGCGGTCAAGATCCGCCTGACGCGCAAGGGAAAGAAGAAGCAGCCGACTTACCGGGTGGTGGTCGCCGACGGCCGCAGCCCCCGTGATGGCCGTTACATCGAGCAAATCGGCCGCTACGACCCGCGGCAGGAGCCGTCGATCGTCGTGATCGACAACGAGCGCGCCGCGTACTGGATGTCCGTGGGTGCCCAACCGTCCGATGCCGTGCGCAAGCTTCTCGAGATCTCCGGGGCACTGGAGGCTCGTCCGGTGAAGATCAAGGATTCCAAGGTCCATGTGGTCGCCGAGGCCGCCCAGGTCGACGAGGCCGCCCAGGTTGACGACGCCACCCAGGTCGCCGAGGCGACCCAGGTCGACGAGGCCGGAGAGGTTGAAGCCGTCATTGAAACTGCCGCGGAGGTCGCCGAAGACAACGCCGTGGAGGCCGACGAGGCCGATGATGACGCCACAGAAGCGTCCCAGGCCGAAGTCGAACCGGTCGCAGAGGCGGAGGACGCGGCCGAAGCGACTGCCGCCGGCGATGAGGCATCCGACACCGACGAGGAGGAAACCTCGTGAAGGGCGAGATCGTGAACCGCGTAGTCGAGTACATCGCCAAGGAGATCGTCGAGAACGCCGATGAGGTGGAGGTGACCATCGTCGAGGAAGGCCCCGACGAGGTGACAGCCGAGGTTCGGGCCGCCAAGAGCGACATGGGCCGGGTCATCGGAAGGCGGGGGAGGGTGGCCAAGGCAATCCGTGTCGTTGCCCAGGCCGCCGCCGACGAAGAAGGCTTGCAGGCCGAGGTTGAATTCATCGACTGAGGGCCGGGTCGTCGTGGGGCGGATCGGAAGACCCCACGGACTCGAGGGGGAAGTGACGATGCTGCCCGACTCCGATGATCCCGAGCGGTTCGTCGCCGGGGGGCAATTCGTGACTCATCTCGGGCGCGAGTTGATCATCAGGAGCGTCAAGCCGTATCGGGACAAGGGCCTACTCATCCGGTTCGAAGGCGTGAGCAGCCGGGAAGCCGCAGAGAGTCTGCGCGGGGATTTGCTCACCGTGGATCGGGAGGAGCGGCGCGATCTAGGTGCCGGCGAATTCTGGCCTGAGCAGCTGGAAGGCCTGGCAGCGGTGACGCCCGCCGGAGAGCTGCTCGGCACCGTCGAGCGCGTGGAGTTCGGGCCCGGCCAGGACCGACTGGTCGTCGCCACGCCCGACGGCGAAGAGGTGCTGGTGCCCTTCGTCTCTGAGGTCGTCGGCGATCCGGAGGAGGGCAGGATCGTAATCGATGCGCCCGAGGGGCTCTTCTAGCCGTTCGGGATCAAAGCCAGCTGGCGCGATTGAGCCACGAGCCGACCCGAGGCGTCCCACAGTTCTCCGTCCTCCTCGAGGAAGCCGCCGGTGATGAACCGGGTGGTGAAGACGCACCGCAACCATCCCGGCTGGGGGCGGGCCCTGATGTGCGCTGTCAGCTCGATCGTCGGAGTCCAGGCGATGGGCAGATCGGCGTTGAAGATCGTGGGTGGGAAGGCATCGACTGCGACCAGAAGCGCCAGCGTGTCGAGCGGCTCGTCGTCGCGCAGTCTGAACCAGCCCTGGATGCGGGGTCGTCCGCTGGGAACGCCGGTGGCGAACACCGCGTCCTCTGGATCGAGCCGGATCTCCACCCGCCCCATGAACGGGGGAGGAAACGTCTCGGTCGGCTCGACGGGGATACAGGCCTCGGGATGGGGGAGATCGGGTGGTCCTGAGTCGAGCCGCTCGACCTGATCCGACGGCTCGAGGGCGCCGTAGGTGCCCAGGACCGCGATGAGCTTGTCCTCGGCCGTCATGGTCGACCGAGCCACCGCAAAGCGACGGCCGGATCGGAGCACGTCGATGTCGATGGTGACCGGACCCGGCTTCGCCGGGCGCATGTAGTGCGCCGTGACCGAGACCGGATCGGAGCGCCCAGCTGCCGCGGCGGCCGCCCGGGCGGCGATCGCGAGGAGGTAGCCGCCGTTGGCGTTGCCCATGATGTCCCAGCCCGGCTGGATCTCCGCGGCGTACCGACCCTCGCCCGTCGCGGTCACGGCAGTGGCTGCGGCGAGCAGGCTCACGCGGCGGCGGGCTCGAGCGCTCCGAGCCGTTCGATCAGATCGACCACCCGGTTCGAATAGCCCCACTCGTTGTCGTACCAGGAGAGGACCTTGACCGTGTTGCCGCAGAGCACCTGGGTGGAGGGGGCATCGAAGATGGTCGAGTGAGGGTTGCCGATTATGTCCGTCGACACCAGCGGCGCCTCCGAATACTGGACGATGCCTTGTAGTGGCCCCTCGGCTGCGGCGCGGACTGCGGCGTTCACCTCCTCGACGGTGACGTCGCGGGAGAGCTCGACGACGAGATCGACCGTGGAGCCGTCCGGGACCGGAACCCGCATAGCCATGCCGGCAAGCTTGCCCTCCAGCTCGGGCAGCACCTTGCCCACCGCCTTGGCGGCCCCGGTGGTGGTCGGGATGATGTTCTCGGTGGCGGCTCGGCTGCGCCGAAAGTCCTTGTGGGGGACGTCTGCCAGTCGTTGATCGTTGGTATAGGCATGGACGGTCGTCATGACCCCGCGCTCGATGCCGAACCAGTCGTCGAGGATCTTGACGATGGGGGCGAGGCAGTTCGTGGTGCACGACGCGTTGGATACGACTTGGACGTCAGCGGTCAACGCTTCGTCGTTGACCCCCAGAACCACAGTGGCGTCGAGCTCGTCACGAGCGGGAACCGTCAGGATCACGCGCTTCGCTCCGGCCTCCACGTGCTTCATCACGGCCTCGCGGGTCCGAAAGACCCCGGTGGCCTCGATGACAACGTCCACCTCCATTTCGCCCCATGGCAGCTCGGCGGGGTCGCCCACGGTGAGCAGCCGGGCCCGATGGCCGCCGGCCTCCAGGTGGCCGTCGACGATGGATACCTCACCGGGGAACTCGCCCATGACCGTGTCGTACTTGAGGAGGTACCCGGTCATCTCGTCGTCGGCGAGATCGTTGATGGCCACGATCTCGATGTTCGACTCGGGGCGCTGGGCGATCACCCGAAAGACGCTGCGACCGATCCTCCCGAAGCCGTTGAGGGCGACCTTCACGGCTCCGCCCCCACCCCGGCGAAGGCCGCCATTCGCCCGATGACGTCGACCACGCGGGCGGCGTAGCCCCACCCGTTGTCGAACCACACGATTCCTTTGACCATCGTGCCGTCGATGACCAGCGTCGCCAGTCCGTCCCACAGTGCGCTGTAGGGGCTGCCGATCACATCGCTCGAGACGATCGGGTCGTCGGTGTATCCGATGACTTGGCTGCCGGCGGCCGCGGCGCGCATCACCTCGTTCAACTCTTCGGCCGATGTCGGCGAATCGACGAACGCCACCAGATCGACGTTCGAGCCGTCGGCGACGGGGACGTTGAGGGCCATGCCGGAGAGGCGTCCGGCGAGATCGGGCAGCACCCGCTCGACGATCTCGGGGGAGTTGGTCGAAGCGGGGATGATGTTCTCGGCGGCCGCCCGCGACATGCGGAGGTCTCCACCCGGCACGTCGGCCAGCCTTTGCTCGTTGGTGAAGGCATGGACGACCGTGAACATGGCCCGGTCCAGTCCGAAGTTCTCGTCGAGCACCTTGAGGATCGGTGCGAGGGCATTCGACGTGTTCGAACCCAGGGCTATCACGTCGTCGTCGGGCCCGAGCACGTCGTCGTTGACGCCGGAGATGAGGGTATCCATCTCGGTCCAGTCCTCGGGAGTGGATGCCAGGATCACCTTGCGCGCCCCGGCGTCGAGATGGCGCCGGCACTCGGCAAGCGTCCGGTGCTTGCGCGTGGCCTGCACCACGATGTCGACCCGATGGGCTCCCCAGTCGACGTCGCCGGGTTCGGCGCCGTCCAGCAGGGGGATTCTGCGGCCATCCACGACGAGGTCGGTTCCGTCGAGATCGACGTCTCCTTGGAACCTCCCGAAGATCGTGTCGAACTCGAGCAGGTACACCAACGCAGCGGGGTCGGCGATGTCGGAGATCGCGGCCACCTCGATGCCCGGCTCCTTCTCCAGCTGACGGAACACGTTTCGTCCGATGCGGCCGAAGCCCATCAGACCGACACGAACCGGCTCGGTCATCGGGTCCCTTCCTCGGTCGTTTCAGCGTACCGTCGCGTCGGGGCGATTCTGCCCGGGTTGGCGCACTGCCGCTAGTACGGTGCGCCGGTGCTGTACCCGGCTCCAGATCCCGACCTGGCCGCCCGCCTGATTCGCAACCGGGGCGACGTCTCCGGGCTCTTCGCAGAGGCGCGCCGGCTGCGCGACGAGGGTCGGGGGAGAACGGTCACTTACTCCCGCAAGGTCTTCATCCCTCTGACCACGCTCTGCTTGGACCGGTGCACCTACTGCACCTTCGCCAAGCCGCCGGGTGCCGGGGGCGAATACCTCGAACCGGAGGACGTGCTGGCAATAGCTCATGCCGGCGAGGCGCACGGCTGCACGGAGGCCCTGTTCACGCTGGGCGATCGGCCGGAGGATCGCTGGAAGCAGGCCTCGGAGTTCCTGGAGAGCCATGGGTGCGACTCGACCATCGAGTACGTGGCCCGGATGACCACCCGGGTAGTCGATGAGACGTCGCTGTTCCCCCACGCCAACCCGGGGCTGATGGACGACGCGGCGATGACCCGACTCCGCCCCTCGAACCCGTCGATGGGATTGATGTTGGAGAACTCCTCGCCCCGCCTCATGGAGCCGGGGATGCCGCACTACGACTGCCCCGACAAGGATCCGGAGCTGCGCATCGAAACGATCCGGGCGGCGGGGCGCACCCGGGTTCCCTTCACCACGGGCATCCTCGTAGGCATCGGCGAGACCGTCGAGGAACTCGTCGATAGCCTCTTCGTCCTGCGCGACCTGGCGGCCGAGACCGGGACCGTCCAGGAGGTCATAGTCCAGAACTTCCGGGCCAAGGCCGACACGCCCAAGCGGCGCGACGCAGAGCCGACTGTTCCGTTTCTCAGCCGGGTCGTGGCCGCCGCCCGCTGGATCTTGGGACCGGAGATGAACCTGCAGGTCCCGCCGAATCTTACGGAGCGATTCGAGGTGTACCTCGACGCCGGGATCAACGACTGGGGAGGCGTGTCGCCCCTCACGATCGACTGGGTGAACCCCGAGGCGCCGTGGCCTCATCTCGAGGAGTTGCGGGCCCGCACCGAGGGCGCCGGCTTCGCCCTGCGGCCGCGGCTCCCGGTGTACCCGGAGTTCATCGACGCGGACTGGATAGACGAAGCACTGCTCCCGAAGGTCACAGCGGCGGCAGACGACGATGGGTACGCCGCGGCGTCACGGATGGAGGCAGCATGATCACTTTTCTGCGAACCCGCCCGGCGGGTGAAGTCGAGGAGCCGTGGGCGGCGACGCGGCGCCGCGAGGGCACCGCGGTGCTGGAACTGGAACACGCCGCAGCCTCGGACGTCGCAGCTTGTCTGGCGGGGAGGATCCTGCCGGTCACCATCGGGTCTCAGGAGACTCACGGTGCGGCGTATGTCGTCGAGCCGGACGAGGCGCTGGCGTTGGCTCGAGACGGCGTTCCCGGCTGGAGGCTGACCGTTGTCGACGCCGGGCCTGCCGGCCGGTTGCTGGATGCGGTTGCGCGCACCGGCGCGGCTTTTCTGCGCACCGGAAGAAGCAGGGTCGCCGCCGTCGCCGGACTATTAGACGTTCCCGGCCTGTCGGCCGTCGCCTCGGTCTTCGTGGACTCGGTCGAGGATGCGGTCGATGCCGTCCGCGCCGGGGCCGGAGACCTCCTGCTGCGCGATTGGGATACCGAGAGCATCGGTGAGTTGCGCGACGCGGTGGACGGCCTGGTGATGGAGCGGTCGGCGTTTCCGCCGGGGGTGGCGGTCGACGATCTGCGGGACGGGCTGCCACCGGACATCTTTGCGGCGGCTCTCGATCAGCTCGATGGGAGTGGTGCGGCTCGCCCCAGATACGAGTGGGCACCCGGCCGCGATCAGCGTGTCCCCACTCCGTCCAACCGGTTGTCGGCGGAGTGGCCGGACACCCGATGGGTCGGCGAGCCGTCCCCGGCCGGATTCGAGGGCGTGCGGCCCGGGATCCGGGCGGTGCTGGAGGACTCCCTCAGCGGGCGGAGGCCGTCGCGCTACCAGGTGGAGATGCTGTTCGGGGCGAGGGGCGACGAGGTCGATGCCATCGCCCGGGTCGCCGATGAGCTGCGCCGGCGCCGGGTGGGGAACACCGTCAGCTACGTCGTGAACCGCAACATCAACTACACCAACCAGTGCTATTTCCGTTGCGGTTTCTGCGCATTCTCCAAGGGGCCCCGCTCCCTCAACCTCCGGGGGGACCCGTACCTCCTCGAGGTCCACGAGGTCGCCTTCCGGGCGCGGGAGGCGTGGGAGGTGGGAGCGACGGAAGTGTGTCTCCAGGGGGGCATCCATCCCCAGTTCACCGGGGACTTCTACGTCTCGGTGGTAGAGGCCGTCAAGGAGGCGACGCCCGACATGCACGTACACGGCTTCACGCCGCTCGAGGTGTGGCAGGGGGCGGAGACGCTCGGCGTCGACATCGGGGCGTTCCTGAGCCGCCTCAAGGAGGCCGGCCTGGGCACTCTCCCCGGAACGGCGGCCGAGATCCTGGACGATGCGGTGCGGGCCCACCTGTGCCCCGACAAGATCACCACCTCCGAATGGGCTCACGTGATGCTTGTCGCCCACGAGCTGGGGCTCCGCTCGACGGCGACGATGATGTTCGGCCACATCGACGGGCCGGCTTCGTGGGCCAATCACTTCGAGGTGCTGCGGGCGATCCAGGAGAGGACCGGCGGGTTCACCGAGTTCGTCCCGCTTCCCTTCGTTCACATGGGGGCGCCGATCTACCTGCAGGGCCGGGCCCGGCCCGGGCCTACATGGGACGAGGTTGTCTTGGTGCACGCAGTTGCCCGGATCGCCTTCGACGGCCTGATCGACAACGTGCAGGCGTCCTGGGTCAAGCTGGGCCTCGACGGTGCCACCGCCCTGCTGCGCGCCGGGTGCAACGACATGGGGGGCACCCTCATGAACGAGAACATCTCCCGGGCGGCGGGAGCCGCTCACGGCCAGGGCATTAGCGCCGACGAGATGGAGGCCGCCATCATCGCTTCGGGGCGGACCCCGGTGCGACGTACCACCCTCTACGAGGTCGCTCAGCGGGCCCAGTGAGGGCGAGTTCCGGTGGGCGGCCGACTCTCAAGCACACCGTTTGGGCGAGGTCAGGGGTGCTGAGCTACCAAGGACCGCACCTAATCGTGGGGCGCACGCCGACGTGCCTGATTGAGACTGGGGCCGCGTTACGGGGCGTTCCCGTAGCGTCGAGGCGCTGACCGGTTGGCTCTTGAAGTGCCTGCCGCCCACTCGGGTTGGCTTTCTAACGAGGTGTCTGCCGGTTGGTGTCCTCGGCCGTGGCGTGGCTCGAAAGAGGCGAGAGCACATCGACCCGAATCAGGCTTGCCCGCTGCGGTCTCCGTAACCGACAGAAAGGGCAATGTGATGAGTGTGACGATCGGTATCGACCCTCATAAGGGGTCGCACACGGCAGTAGTGATCGACCCCGACGAGGTGGTGATCGACGAGATCCGAGTGAAAGCGACCGCCAACCAGCTGGTAGAGCTCCAGCAATGGGCATCGGGGTATGGGGATCGGTGTTGGGCGGTGGAGTCGGCCCGTGGGATGGGCTATCTCTTGTCCCAGCAGCTGGTGGCCGCCGGCGAGCGGGTGCTTGATGTGCCGCCGATGATGGCGTCGCGGGTACGGGTGTTGGGTTCGGGCCGCTCCCAAAAGAACGACCCGAACGACGCCCGTTCGGTGGCGATCGCAGCGCTCCGCCACCCCGGTCTGGCAACGGTGGTTGCCGATGATCACGCCCGGATGCTGGGACTGTTGGCGAAACGACATCGAGACGTGGCCCGGTTGAAGAACAAGACGGCGTGTCGCCTCCACTCTCTGCTGATGGAGCTCAGCGCCGGCGGGTTGGCCTCAGAGATGACTGTCAACAAGGCGAACTCGGTGCTCGAGAGCGTCGACGTCACCGACGAAATGACACAGCAGCGGGTGGTGATCGCTGCGGAGCTGGTCGACGACATCGCCCGTCTCGAAGCCCAGATGCGAGCGTCGAAGAAACGGATCCGCACCGCTGTTACCGCTTCGGGCACCAGCCTGTGCGACATCCGAGGGATCGGACCGATCGGAGCGGCGATGATCCTCGGCTCGGTCGGCGACATCGGACGGTTCCCCACCGCGGGCCATTTCGCGTCATACAACGCCACCGCTCCCATCGAGGCGTCGTCAGGCAACAAGACCCGGCATCGGCTCAACCTGAGAGGGAACCGCAAACTCAACCACGTCCTCCACATCGCAGCCGTTTCCCAGCTCCGATACCCCGGAGAAGGCCGCGACTACTACGAACGGAAGGTCGCTGAGGGCAAAACCTCCAAGGAAGCGATCCGGGCTCTCAAACGGCGCATCTCAGACGTCGTCTACCGCCGTCTCCTCGCCGATTCCCAACGCACCATGACCTAAAACGATTGGTGGGTCCGGGAGGACACCCAGGGACGTCTCTTGTTCCAGCGTGGCCGGCTCACACCCTGATACACCGGCTCTTCGGATAAGTCACTTCCCGGACCCGACACCAACACTACGACCAACCCGGCCTCCAAGCACGGGCCAACCCGCCGCGCCCGACCAACGACCAAAACCGCCCCTTGACACAAAGAGGCATCGTTCTCGAGCGGTCGCGGCATGGGTGGCGGCATAGGGTCCTAATCGGATCCCCGGCGGGCTGACGCTGCTGTAGCTGCTAGGGCGTCGACGGTTGACGGGTCGTGGGGTTGGCGCGAGACTTCAAGCCATGGGGTCGGTAAGGGGTCTGTTCGGCTGGGTAGTCCTCCTCGCTCTGGCCACGGGCCTAATCCACGTCTACATCGGGGTCGACGTTCTGCTTGAGGGTCCTTATGCGGACGCGGTCATCGACGACCTAACAGCGGGCACTGCGGTTGGGATTGTGTTCATAGGCATGGCGATCCCCTACTTGGTGGGTTTGGCGCTGATTCTTGGCGGCGTGAGGCCACTTCTGTGGCTTCGGGTGGGTGCCGGGTACACGGCCTTGCTTCTTGTCCTGTGGGCAGTTGCCGGGACCCGCGACACGCTGGCATACGCAGACAAAGCGATCGAGGTCGCCCTTTTGGTGCTGCTCGTGGCGCTACTCCGCCGCCCCGTTGAGAGTGCGGTCTGAATAACCAATTGGGACTGACTAAGCATGGCTCGGGGGCAGAGGTATTCCTGTCGAAATTTTTGCGTATCGCAGTTCAGAAGTTTCAAGGGACCGCCGAATGCAGAATCGGCGGCTGATTGGGACCGGGTGCTCGGCGAGTTCGACGCCTGGGTGCAGGCCACCCACCCCGAACTACTGGACGACGACCGACACGGCTTTGTCAACCACGCCGACCGAAGCCCTCGCAAGCCGGATCAAGGTGCGCGTTATCCGGCTGGGAGGGATGATGTTGGCTGGGTTGGCACTCACCGGTCGGGCGGTGTGATCTGGTCAGTCTGCGGTAACAGGCTGATCGTTCACGGTCCGCCGTCCCGGCAAGTGCGTGCCACCCCTTT
>JAZGDZ010000098.1:0-6100 GCA_036478235.1 Acidimicrobiia bacterium
CGGCGAGTTCGACGTCCTGGTCATCGGGGGTGGGATCGTCAGGGCGGAACGGCCCTGGAGGCGGTCAGCCGCGGACCCGAACGTAGAACACAGCGCCGCCAGAGGCGGCACATCCATGCGGAGGCGCTTCGAGGCCGAGCAGGACTCGAACGCCGCAGCCAAATGCGTAGCCAATACGCAGCCAAACACTGGTCGTCGAGATGAGTGACATGCATTGCTCAGCGGGCTCTTAGCCGATGGCCCACTCGTGGACCATCCGGTCCAGCGTTCCTAAAGGCACCAGACCCGAGCCGAGCACCGTGTCGTGGAAGCCCTTGATGTCGAAGCCATCGCCCATCGCCTCCTCGGCCTCTCGCCGAATTCGCTGGATCTCGAGCCGTCCCAGCATGTAGGAAAGGGCTTGGCCCGGCATGCCGATGTAGCGGTCGATCTCCTCCTCGACCGAGAACACCGTCTTCGGCGAGTTGTCCACCATGAAGTCGATCGCTTGCTGGCGGCTCCAGCCCATGGCGTGGATGCCGGTATCGACGACGAGCCGGCCGGCCCGGGTCGAATCGGCCGAGAGCATCCCGATCCGATGGAGCGGTGACTTGTACATGCCCATCTCGTCGGCGAGGCGCTCGGTGTAGAGGCCCCATCCTTCGCCGTAGGCGGAGATGAATGCCTGTTTGCGGAACTCCGGGATGCCTTCGAGCTCACCGGCGATGGCCAGCTGGAGATGGTGACCGGGGATTCCCTCGTGGAAGGCGAAGGCCTCGATCTCATAGGTCCCCCACGCCGAGGGGTCGGCAGTGTTGACGAAGAACATCCCGGGGCGTGACCCGTCGGTGGCGGGCCGGAAGTAGAACCCGAGCGGGCCGCTCGGTGTCTCCTTCACCAGGCAGTCGGCCTGGGGCAGCCGGCCGAACCAGTCGCCCATGGCTGCCTTGGCCTTGGCAAGCGCCCGCTCGGAAGCGGCCACGATCGAGGGGCCGTCGGAGTAGTGGAGTTCGGGATCGTCGCGCAGGCGCGAGTAGATCTCGTTCAGGTCGCTGGTGCCGAGCACCTCCTGTCCCAGGCGGCGGTACTCCTCGTCGAGCTTGGCGACCTGGTCGAGCCCGATCTGGTGGACCTCGGCGGGGTCCATGTCGAGCGTCGTGTAGCGGTAGATCGTGCGGGCGTAGAGGTCCTCACCGTCGGGGAGATAGGAGAGTCCCGGCTCCTCCTCCGACCCGGCTTGCGGAAGCACTTCACTGGTGACGAAGTCGCGCCAGCGCTGCATGGCCGGGCGCAAGTGGTCGCGGGCCACCTCGATCATCGTCTGGCGCCACCCCGCCTCGCCGTCCCAGCCTTCGGGCGCCTTCAGCGCCAACAGCGGATCGGTCTCGAAGGGTGCCGCCAGGTAACCGTCCACCTGTTCGACCGCCTTGGCCGCGGTTGATCCCATCGGGGCCCGGCCCCGGGCCAGGCCCTGGCGCAGGCGCTCGGCGGCGTCGTCGAACATCCGGGCGATCCCCTCGTATTTGGAAGGCATGGCCAGGGCGTGCTCGGGCTCCACCAGGGGGAACTGGGGCACCGCCACGGGCATCATCGCCTGGAACCCGACGGCGTGGTTGACGGCCATCTCGGCGAAGCATCCCTCCAACTGACCGGCGATGCTGCCGGCCTCGAAGATCAGCACTTCGCGGGTGATGCGCTCGTCGGTGGTGAGGCCGGCGGAGTCGATCGCCTCGGCTGCTGCCACGAATTCCCGCATGCGGGCGATCTCGGCATCTTCGGCCTGGCGCGAGACGTCCTCGTGGCGCTCGTCGTGGATGTGGATGCCGAGCATGAGGGCCTGGGTGGGGCTTGTTTCCAGGACGTAGTCCCAGTACTCGTCGGCCAGTCTCGCCAGCGCCTCGTTCACGCCTCGCCTTTCTGTCGGAGGGTGGAGATGGTACGCGCCCGGGCGATCGCTTCCGCTTCGATTACGCCAAGCGTCACATCGAATCCGTACCCTGTGGTGACCGATCAGGGAGGGCAGGAATGACCCACGGGATGTTCGGCTGGGTGGACGTCTCGGTGCGCGACCTCGAGACCGGGGAGGCCTTCTACACCGGGCTGTTCGGATGGGAGGCCGAGCGCATGGTGTCGCCCGACGGTGCATCGGACTACGTGATGTTCCGCAACAACGGAAAGATGGCGGCGGGAATGGTGCTGCTCTCACATGGGAGCCGCCGGGGTGCCACCGATGTGGAACTCGTACGTTCTCGTCGACGACGTGGAACCGATCGCGACCCGGGCCGCCGAGCTGGGTGCGACCGTGCTCGTCCCGCCGATGGACATCACGGATGCCGGAAGGATGACGTACATCCAGGATCCCCAGGGGCGGCGCTCGGGTTCTGGCAGCCGGGGACCCACCGCGGCGCCGAGGGCTACAACGAGACCGGGTTCTTCACCTGGAACGAGCTGACCACCCGCGACGTAGCCGGCTCCAAGGAGTTCTACGCGGCGCTGATGCCGGAGTGGTCGATGCACGAGCGGGAGTTCGACGGCGGGTTCGTCTACACCACGATCAAGCTCGGCGATCGCGAGAACGCCGGGGTCATGGAGATGGGCAAGGGTTTCCCGCCCGAGGTCCTCACCAACTGGGGGGTCTATTTCGTCGTCGACGACGCCTATGCCGGAGCGGTGCGGGTCGAGGAACTGGGCGGCACCGTGATCCGCGAAGTGATCGAATCGAGTTTCGGTCCGATCGCTCCGGTGGCCGACCCCGATGGCGCCGTCTTCATGATCATCGGACCGATGAGCGCGGCCTGACGTCGCTCCGGTGTGACCCGGCTGCGGGCTCGCACTGGCTCAGACCGCGTCTGCATAGTCGTCGAGCGCCTCCGGGTTGGCCAAGGCATCGCGATTGGTGACCGGCTCCCCAGCGACGATGCTGCGGACGGCCTTCTCCACCTTCTTGCCGCTCAGCGTGTAGGGGACAGCCCCAACGGCGGCAATTCGACGTGGCACGTGCCGGGGCGAAGTCTGGCTCCGGATGTGATCGCGGATCCTCGCCTCAAGTTCGTCGTCGAGGACGTGGCCGGTGGCGAGGACGACGAACAGCACCACCTCCACGTCACCGTCCAATTCACGTCCCACGACGATCGAGTCCTCGATCTCCGCCATCGCCTCGACCGCCCGGTAGATCTCTGCCGTGCCGATCCTGACTCCACCGGGGTTGAGCGTGGTGTCGCTGCGGCCGTGGATCACCACCCCGCCTTCCGGGCGAATCTCGATGAAGTCACCGTGGGTCCACACCCCGGGGTTCTCCTCGAAGTAGGCGCGGCGATAACGGGTCCCATCGGGGTCCCGCCAGAAGGAGACCGGCATTGAGGGAAAGGGGGCGGTGCACACCAGCTCGCCCGTGGCTCCGACGACGGCCACTCCGGACTCGTCCCATGCCTCGATGGCACAACCGAGAGCCCGGGCTTGGAGCTCGCCGCGCCGCACCGGGAGTGTCGGGACGCCGAGTGCGAAGCACCCGACGATGTCGGTCCCTCCGCTGACGGAGGCGAGTTGGATGTCCGATGAGACGTTCTCGAACACCCAGTCGAACTGCTCTGGATTGAGCGGTGCCCCGGTCGATCCGAGCATGCGCAGGGCCGACAGGTCGGCGAGGTCCTTGGGGACGATGCCCGCGTTGGCGTTTGCCGCGAGGAATCTGGGACTCACTCCGAAGTGGGTCATCCCGGTGTCTGCTGCCATTCGCCACAGGGCTCCGAGATCGGGATGGCTCGGACTTCCGTCGTAGAGCACGACCGCCGCCTCGCAGGCCAGGGCGCTCACGAGCCAGTTCCACATCATCCAGCCACAGGTGGTGAACCAGAACACGCGATCGTCGGGCCGCACGTCGGAATGCAGCCGCAGCTCGGTCAGGTGTTTGAGGAGGACGCCGCCGCCGCCGTGGACGATGCTCTTGGGCGGTCCGGTCGTACCCGACGAATAGAGGATGTACACGGGGTGATCGAAGGGAAGTTGTACGAAGTCGGGCTCGGCGGGACCGTCGGCGATCAACTCGGGCCACCTCAGCCGGCGGACCTCACCGGCTTCGATGGCAACCCCGTCGCCGATCGTGACGAGGGCCTCGACACCCGGGATTGCCTCGAGCGCAGCGGTCACGGTGCCGCTCACGTCGTGGTGGGCCCCGTTGTAGCGGTAGCCGCCGACCGTGATCAGGACCTTGGGCTCGATCTGCCCGAACCGATCCACTACGCCGAGAGGTCCGAAATCGGGTGAACATGAAGACCACACGGCACCGCATGCCGTCGTCGCCAGCATGGCGACCAGCGCCTCGATCCCGTTGGGGAGGAGTGCGGCCACCCGATCTCCGACCCCGACACCGAGGGAGCGCAGACCAGTCTGGGCGCGGGCGACCAGGGCCCGCAGTTCCACCCATGTGAGGTTGCGACGGGTTCCGCTCTCGTCGACGGCGACGACGGCGGTTGCGTCTCCGGTGCGGCGCAGCAAGTTCTCGGCGAAGTTCAGCCGGGCGCCGGGGAACCATTGCGTTCCCGGCATCGACTCCGATCCGATCGGGCGGTCGGGCGGTGTGGAGGCGATCACGCCCCCGTCCTCCCAGACTGCCTGCCAGAAAGCGCCGCGCTCGGAGACCGACCAGTGCCACAGCGCGTGATAGGTGGGAAAGCCGTGACGATCCATGAAGGCGGCGATTTGGGTCCCGGCGATCCGTTCGGGTGACGGCTCCCAGAGAATCTCGGCCATGGCGGTGAGACTACTTCGAGCCGTCTGCGGCACTGTCGAGGTCGCGGAAACGCGTGAAGACCGCCTCCAACTCCAGCCGCTGCTCCTCGGAGAGGATCTCCAGGGTGGAAGGCGCCGCCGGAAGGTAGATGCCCGTCGCCTCGGCCAGAACTCGCTCGGCACGTCCCGCGGGGTGGATCACCGCTTCGACGGTGCGACGCTTGCCCCGGTCTGCCGATATCCATGCCTCGGCCACCAGATCTGTGTCGGCCTCGATCATCCCCCGGAAGCGCTGTTCCATCCGGGCCGTGAGGTGCGGCTGGTAGCGCCACCGGTACAGCGCCCACACCATGGCTTCGTCGAAGATCGTGGCCACGATCCCGCCGTGGACGAGCGCGCCCAGCCCGACGTGATCGGTCGAGATGCGGAAGTTGGACCGAATCCGATCCTGCTCGGGGGCGGTGAACTGCAGCCTGAGCCCCTTGGGGTGGTTCTGGCCGCACGCAAAGCAGTTCCAGGAGATCAGGTCGGGCAGCACTTCACTCATGCGGCGGGGACGCTACCGCGCCGCGGGTACTCTCGCCGGACGGAAAGGAGTTCGCATGAAGTACGGGATCATCTATGCGAACTGGGCCGCACCCGAGCGCAAGTCTGCGCTCGAGTTGGCGGGACTCGCCGAGCGGCTCGGGTACGAGTCGCTGTGGACCACCGAGCATGTTGTGGTTCCCAAGGGCCACGCCACCGACTATCCGTATTCGAAGTCGGGGAGGATGCATGCCGGTGAGGACTTCCCGAGCCCCGACCCCCTCACCTGGCTGGCGTTCATGGCTGCGGCCACAGAGCAGATCAAGCTGGCCACCGGGGTCCTGATCCTGCCGCAGCGCAACCCACTGATCCTCGCCAAGCAGGTAGCGACGGTCGACGTCCTGTCCGGGGGCCGGGTGATGCTCGGAGTCGGAGCCGGGTGGCTGGAGGAGGAATTCGACGCGCTCGGGGTCTCGTTTGCGGACCGAGGGGCGCGGGCCGACGAGGCGATCCGGCTCATGAGAAAGGTGTGGACCGACGAGCTGCCCTCGTTCTCCGGCGAATTCACCTCGTTCGAGGAGGTCTACGTCCGCCCGATGCCGATACAGCGCCCGGTGCCGATCATCGTCGGAGGACACAGCAAGCGGGCCGCCCGGCGTGCCGGCGAGCTCGGGGACGGTTTCTTCCCGGCTGCAGCCGACTTCGCCGATCTGCCGGGGCTGGTGGCCCTGGCCCGCGAGCACGCCGAGCGCAGCGGGCGCGATCCTGCCGCCCTCGAGGTGACCATGGGCACCAGGCCGAACGCGGAGTGGGTCGAAAGGCTCACCGGGATCGGGGTGGACCGGATCCTGATCCCCGGGGGCTTCGG
>JAZGDZ010000099.1:0-2109 GCA_036478235.1 Acidimicrobiia bacterium
CACGACAGCGAAGCCAAGCAGCGGCGCCACGAGGTGGCCGAGACCGTGGTGCGGTTCATATTTGATGGGCTGGCGATCTAGGCGACCTGCGAGAGAGCGGGAGGCGATCGCCTCGCTTTGCTCGGCGGGCAATCCTGGACGGCAGGCAATCGCCGCCTGCAGCGGCGGGCAGTCCGGATCGGGCAATCGCTGGCTTCGCCGGCGGGCAATCTAGGCGAGGCGATGAGCAACCAGGATCTAGCCTTGGCCGGAGCGCCGGTTGGCTGCTGCCCGGCTACCGACTACCCAGTAACGATTGCCCGGTAACGATTGCCCAGTAGACGAAACCACGGGGAGCCCCACATGACCCGCACCGTGTTTGCCAACGGAAAGATCTTCGACGGAACCGGCTCACCGCTTGCCGTCGGTGACGTGGCCGTCGCCGGCGGGCGGATCGTCGAAGTGGGCTCGGATCTCGACGGCGATGAGGCAGTCGACCTGGGAGGGCGGGCACTGCTCCCCGGCTTCTACGACTGCCACGTCCATGTGATGTTCGACAACGTCGACATCTGGGGAATCATGCAGAAACCGTTCTCGCTGAACTTTTACGAGGCGACGCACGCCCTCCGCAGGACCCTCGCCACCGGCATCACTTCGGTCCGCGACGCCGGCGGGGCCGACCTGGGCGTGAAGACGGCGGTGGAGCGGGGGTTGATCCCCGGTCCCAGGATGCAGATCAGCCTCACGATGATCAGCCAGACCGGCGGCCACGGCGACGGATGGCTCCCCAGCGGCATGCACTACAGCCTGATGGCGACCCATCCCGGGGTCCCCGAGTCCCTGGTCGACGGGCCCGAGGAGATGCGTAAGAAGGTGCGCGAGATCGTCAGGATGGGCGCCGACGTCATCAAGGTGGCCGCCTCGGGCGGAGTGCTATCCCCGCGGGACGACCCCAGGCACGCCCATTTCGATCTCGCCGAACTGGAGATGCTGGTGGCGACGGCCTCGAGCCTGGGATGCCATGTGATGGCCCACGCCCAGGCCTACGACGGCATCAAGAACGCGGTGCGGGCCGGCATCCGCTCGATCGAGCACGGGATCTATCTCGATGAGGAGGCGATCGACCTCATGAAGGCGAAGGGCACCTTCCTGGTCCCGACGCTGGTGGCACCGGCCGGGGTGGTCAAGGCGGCCGAGGCGGGCGCATCGATTCCGGAGGCCTCTGTGATCAAGGCCAAGGAGGTCATCGAGATCCACCGGGAGTCGTTCCGCAAGGCTGCGGAAGCCGGGGTGAAGGTGGCCATGGGGACCGACAGCGCGGTGACTCCCCACGGCGACAACCTCGACGAACTCGTCCTGATGAACGAGTACGGGATGGACCCGCTCGACGTCCTCAAGGCCACCACCTCGACTGCGGCCGAGTGCCTCGACGTCGCCGACGACCGGGGCACGATCGAGGCCGGAAAGCGCGCCGACTTCGTCGTCGTCGAGGGAGATCCAACCGAGTTCGCCACTCTGAAAGAGAGGATCACGGCCGTATACCTCGACGGAGCCCTCGTCTCGGGCGCGTTGGCCTGAGGGCAGCGGATTTGGTCATTCGAGGCGCTATCGTGTCGCTGACCAACCAACCGGAGATCCCGAGATCGTGGACGAACGAATGACGACGCGTCGCGCCACGCGGCGACCCGAAGGCACCCTCACCCTTCTTGCCGAATCCCAGGATCCGCCGATCCGAACCGAAGTGTTCCACTTCTCCACCAATCACGGCACCGAGTTCTGGGACATCAGCGATCTCGTACGCGAGGTGGTGGCACGCAGCCGGGTTCGCCACGGCCAGGTGACGGTGCATACCCCCCACACGACCACATCGATCGTCCTCAACGAGTCGGAGACGGGTTTCCTCAACGACTACCGGCGCGCCATCGGCGAGCTCGTGCCGGCGGATGCCTACTACGAGCACGACGATCACGAGCTCCGTACCGAGAACCTTCAGGAAGACGAACACCTCAACGGTCACTCCCACGTCCGCCAGCTGCTGGTCGGTTCGGCCTCGGTGACGATCCCGGTCGTCGACGGCCAGGTGCTGCTCGGAACCTGGCAGAAGGTGCTCTACGCCGAGTTGGATCAGGC